>JAIQFD010000003.1:342105-684211 GCA_020073495.1 Terriglobia bacterium | reverse complement strand
GACGGAAACAAGTTCAACATCAGCGCCGTGGTGGTGGATACGGACAAGCACTCCGGCACCAGGGTCACCGACGAAGGCAAGATCAAGGGTGCGGGAGCGACGGGCGGGGACAAGAAGGAGATCGCGATCGGCACCGGGGCCGGGCTTGGCGTGGGGGCGCTGGCCGGCGGCGGCAAGGGCGCGCTGATCGGCGCAACCGTGGGCGCCAGCGTCACCGTGGCCCATTGGCTGACCAAGCGTCACTCCGCGGAGTTGCCGGCGGGCTCGGAGATCACCATGGAGTTGAGCCGTCCGATGGCGATGACGGGCGCGGGAAAGTAAACCGTTGGGAATCGGCAGTCGAAGGGAGCGCGAAAGCGCTCCCCTTTTCGGTCTTCAAGTCCCAGAATCAGCCCGTAACCGGTCGGAGCGCCGAACAAGTTGGCGATTTGGACGGCGGCGGCGGCACTTTCCAACGCGGAAATCGCGTGGCTGACAATCGTGCCGAGCGCGCGTAAGCTGTACGCCGCTGGACATGGGCTGGGAGCTTGGTTGGCGAACTTCCCGCGGCCCTGTACCCGTCGTCAGGGACCGGCGCAAACGGCCCCGCACATTTTCGATGCCTGTCATTGTTTGCAGGAAAAGGTCATGAGGGCCCTCCAAGCGACAGCCTGGATGCTGGTGTTATTCTCAGGGATGTTTGCCGCCGCGCAGTCCATCGTGGAAGGGCGTGTCAGCGACAATCACGGCCGGGTGCTGCCTGGGGCCGCGGTCGTCCTGAAGCACGGCCGCATCGAGCAGCGACAAACGACGGATGCCGAGGGGAATTTCCGCTTCCTTGGAGTGCCGCCCGGAGAGTACGAGATCACGGCGTCCGCGACTGGGTTCTACAGCGCGGAGTACGAGTTCGCGGCCAAGCCGCGCCAGCCGATCGTGGTGCAGATCGAACTCGTCGCCAAGACCACAGTGAAACAGGAGGTCGAGGTCCGCTCGGCCGATATCAGCATGAGCGAGACAGGCAACTCGCGGCTGCTGACGCACGCCGAACTCTCCGCCATGCCGTCCCCGCTCAAGCGGGACATCCCCACGCTGGCCTTGTACAACTTTCCCGGCGCCACCCTGAGCCACGACAACTTCGTCCACGTGCGCGGCAACGAAGTGTCGCTGCAGGAATTCATCAATGGAGTCTCGTTCCTCGAGAATCCGCAGGAGCAGTTCAGCCCGGGGCTGAGTCCGGACATGTTCGAGACGGTAGACATGGTGTCGGGGAGCTTCCCGGCGGAATTTGGGAACCGTTTTGGAGGCATCGTCGATGTGACCACGCGCTCGGGACACGATCTGAATGGACACGGATCCGCCAGCGTGGGAGGCGGCACATTCAAGAGCAGCGACACGACCGCGGAATACGGCGGCGTGTCCGGCAAGTGCGGCTATTATCTGTTCGGCAACGGATTCACCAGTGACTGGTTCCTGAACCCACCCGAGCCCCGGCAATTGCACGATTTCGGTTTCGGGCTGCGGGGAGCGGGACAGTTCGATTGCCGGCTCACCCACGACACGTTGAGCCTGTTCCTCACCGGAGGGGGCACGAACTTCGAGTTGCCGAATCTGGCGGAAGACCAGGAGGTGGGGCGCAACGCCACGCGCCGACTTCGCTCGCAGACCGCCGTCTTGAGCTGGCAACACACGTTTACGTCTCATGTCCTGCTCTCGACCTCGCTGTACGAGAGGACGCTGGAAGACCGGCTGGCGCCGACGACAGACCCAATCACGCCCTACGGCGACGGATTGCGAAACAGTCTCACGGCCGGGATCAAGTCCGATCTGGTTTACTCCCATGGCCGGCACATCTTTAAGGCCGGCGTCGATCTGACCCGGTTGCGTCTGCGGGAGAACTTCACGTTCGACTCGCGCGAGGTCCCGCTGCCGCCGGAGGACCCGCCAGCCTTCAGCTTCCGCAGCGCAATCCTCGGCGGACAGGCGAGCCTGTACGTGCAGGACCACATCTCGCTCACTCCCAACCTGAGCACAGATCTTGGAGTGCGCTGGGACCACTTCGACCTGACGAACACATTCGTGCAGGTGAGTCCGCGGTTCGCGCTCGCATACCACATCCCCTCGAGCCGGAGCACGATCCACTTTTCGTACAACCGGTTCTTCTCGCCGCCGCCGCTGGAATTCGTACAACTCGCGGACTTTTTCGGCACGTCGGCGCCGGACCCCGGCGACCGGGTCGGCACGATGAAGCCCTACCGCCAACACTACTTCGAGTTGGGCCTGAACCAGGAGCTTCACCCCAAGCTGACGTTCGAGTTGACCGGCTTCTATCACAAGGGGAGCACGCCGTTCGAGTACCGGGAGATCAGCGTCACGCGCCTGTTCCTGCCGATCAATTCGGCGGCCGGCCGAACCTACGGCGTGGATGCCGGATTCACGCTGAAGCAACTGGAGAAGATCGGGATCACGGCGCGGCTGCAGTACGCGTACCAGCGGACGTTCTTCTTCGGCCCAGCTTCGGGAGGGTTTGCCGTCGGCGAGGACATCGCGCCGGGGCAGATGTTCCTGCCGGCGTTCGACGAACCGCACAGCGGTACGGTGAGCGTCTACTACCGCAACAAATGGCGTGACCTGTTCGCCGGCACCAACGTGCGCTACGGCAGCGGCACGGCGGCCCAGAACGGGCAGGTGCGGCTGCCCAGCCATGGGACCGTGGACCTGGCGGCGGGGCTCAACATCTGGCACGCGGAACACCGCCGCGCGGTGTTCGAACTGAACCTTTTGAACCTCGGCGACAGCCGCTATCAGATCGCCAAGGAAAGCGAAGAGACCCCGATCCAGTATGCCTCGCCGCGGATCTGCTCCGGCCGCATCAAGCTCTACTTCTAACCTGCGAATGCTCGAAGCTCATCGTCGGAGAGGAGCTGGAGGTCGAGAGAGCCCTCGAGCGGAAGAGCGTCGATGGGAAGGCGGTCCCGCCAGAGGCTGAATCGGAGATGAAGCTTGTCGCCGGCCTGGGAACCGAGAGCGGCGAGCGGCAGCTTCATTTCGAAGGTCTTCTTCAGGTGGACCTCGAAGCCTTCGGGGGCAACAGAGGCGGCTTCCTTCCCGCCGGTGGTGGAGGTCACGGACGTGATCTTGCGATCGTCGATGGCGAGGTCGAAGCGGAGCTCATGCTGGGCGAGACCTCCAGCCGCTCTGGCGGCGGAATCTTTTGACTTCCCTTTGCCTTTGGTGCGAGCGCTGATGTGCTGCGCCAGGATGGCATTTGCCGCAACGCGGCCCTGACGAATCCGGGTGCGGCCGGAGGTGCTGGTGAGAGCCACGGTCTCCGCCTGGGACTTGGACGGGGCCGCGGCGCCCGCAGGTTCGCGTTCGATGCTGATGCGGAGGTCGAAGCGCCCGTCGGGGACCCCGCCGGCGAAATCCAGGCGTGCGTAGAGCCACTCTTCGTCGATGCCGGCATAAACGGCATCGAGCAGGAACTGCTTCCCGTGCATGGCCGAGGAACGGCGGTCGGCGGTGTACATGGCGGCGCCGATCCAATCGAAGTAGCCCGTGAGCTGGCCGTCGATGCGCGGATGGATGTGCGTGCTCTGGGGGACGAAGTAGGGGCGCACCACGGCGGCGGCGATGGGCTGCGCGAGGTGCTCGGGCGGGGTGGCGCCGAGCACGTGGTAGACGTTCGACAGGTGCTTGCGGTAGAGCTCGTCGAAGTCCCGGTCGTTGGCGGAGTGGTGCTCGGGGCCGTACCACCAGTTCCAGTCGCTGCCCTCGGCAATGAGGATCTCCTCGAAAGCGACGCGGCGCTGCGGCTCGGCCGCTTTGGGCGCGGCGGCGGAATAGAACTCGCGCGCGCCGTGCAGGTAATCCCAGGAGCGATTGTCCTCGGGCGCGCCGATCCAAACGTTGAAGTTGGCATTGATCCATGAGCCGGGGACGAGCTGCTTCAAAGGCGCGAACTGCTTCTGGCGGGCGATGGCCTCGGAGATGGTCACGGCTTCGATCTCCGGATCGCGGCTGAGCGCGTCGTACACGCGGCGCAGGAACTCGCGGCCGGATTGAGGATAAAACTCCCACGCATTCTCGCCGTCGAGGATGATCGGAACAACAGCGTCTTTCCCTGCTTTCAGTAATGGTTGCGCGGATTCTTTCAAGCGGTGGATGAGGTGCGTGGCGGCGTCCTTGGCGGGCATGCCGGAGTACACGAAGCCGATGAGGTCGGAGAGCGAGTGATCGCGGAAGATCATGTGCATCGCCGCTCCCGACTTCTGGTAACGATAGATGGTGTAGAGCTGCTCGGGGCCACGGTCGAGCAGCCGGCCTTCGCTGTCCCGGTGGAAGAACTGGCCGAGAGAGCGGCCAAGGACGCCCTCGTCGGTGGCCATCCACTCCAGTCCGACCTTGTGGCCGATGGCCAGGACCTCCTCGGAGACGCTGCCTTCCGAAGGCCATGCGCCGCGCGGGCGCATCCCGAAAATGCGCTCGTGCAGATCGAGGCCGCGGCGGAGCTGCTCCTCGGCATCTCCGGGATGGCAGAAGCGCTTCTGCGGCAGGGGCAGACCGGGCACGGAGGCGCGGCCCTCGTCAGTGTCGCAGAGCAAAGGAAGGATAGGGTGGTAGAAAGGCGAGGTCGAGAGCTCGATGCTGCCCTTCCTGGCCGCGTCGGCGTAGGCGGGCAGGACGCGCCGCACCAACTCCTTCTGCTTCTGGACGACGAATTGCTGGTCTTCCAATGAATAATTGCGCGCTTTCTTGACCAGTGCGGCGACATCGGGCTCGGCGAGGAAGAATTCGTCGAACCAGGCGAGCTGCGACAGGACCTGGAGATCGGTGTAGTCCTGCGTCTGAAAATACCGCATGGCCTTGTCGGGGTTTTCGCCGACGCTGCGGAATTGCACCCAGAGTTCCCGGTAGCGCGGGTACCGGCCGATCATGTTGGCGACGTTGGCCTGGAACAGGTACTGGATGGCGAAGCGGCGGTCGTCGGGCGAGAGGTCGCGCGCGGGCCGGGCAGCGACGTCGAGGAAGGGATCGCGCGCGGCGCCGGAGGCGTACTCCTCGATCTGCGCCATCAGCGAAGGGACCAGATTGAAGTTCTGGTGGACGCGGGGGAACTCGTCCAGCAGCTTCACCATCCCGTAGTAGTCCTTGAGCGCATGCAGCCGGACCCAAGGAAGCCGGTACTCGCCAGTCACCAGGTCCTTATAGAAGGGCTGGTGCATGTGCCACAGGAATAGAACACGCAACATGACAGCGCTAGGATAGCGCATGACCTCTCGAATCGAGGCCTCCTGTCGCGAGGCAGTCTTATCCCGGGAGGGGCGCTCCTGATTTTTCCATTTTTCTGGTCGCGTGCCGGCGCAAAATAGTCCACAATTCAGAAACTCTGGACCAATCCTATGACTCTAGTGGGGCAGGCCATTGGCATGAAAACTGCCAGCCGTCGTTTCCTCGAGATAATCCAGTTTGGACTCCTGATCTGGATTCTTGCCGGCGTTGCCGGCGGACAAGAGGCGTCCGACAGAGCGCCCCTCTCGCCGCCGTTGCGCAGCCTGCCCAAACTGTCGGCGGTACCGGACCGGCGCGTCGTGCCATTGCACCACCTCCCCGCGAAGCCCGGTGCTCAAGCCAGGGCCAAGGGTCTCCAACCAGCCGGCGATGCCGCTGCGCAAACGCAGCCGGGACCTGAGACACCAGACGTCCAGACAAGCAATTTCGAGGGAATGGGCGAGGGCTTCTCGGGCCCGAACGGCACGTTCAACGTCAACGTCGCACCGCCGGACACGGGCGGCGCGGTCGGGCGGACCCAATACGTGCAGCTGGTCAATACCTCGATCATGGTCTTCGATAAACAGACATTGACGAAGCTTTCCGGACCGACGGCGACGAATTCGCTGTTCTCCTCGCTGGCTTCGAATAATCCTTGCCGGACGACGAACGATGGAGACGGGATCGTCCTCTACGACCACCTCGCCGATCGCTGGATCATCACCCAGTTCGGCAACGCCAGCCCCACACCGGCGACCGGACCGTACTACGAGTGCGTGGCGGTTTCCCAGACTTCGGACGCGACCGGCTCGTACTTTCTTTACTTCTTCTCGTACTCGCAGTTTCCCGACTACCCGAAGATCGGCATCTGGCCGGATGCGTATTACATGTCCTACAACGTGTTCACTAGCCCGACCGGCAGCTTCGTAGGCGGAAAAGTGTGCGCGCTGGATCGCGCGAACATGCTGACCGGCGCCGCGACGCGAGGCGCGCCCGGACCTGCCGGGACGCCAAGTTCGAATCCGCCCAACGCGCCGGCAGGCAATAATCAGGTCTGTTTCAACATCACCGATTCCGGCCTGCTCCCGGCCGACCTGGACGGAGCGGCACCGCCGTCAGCGGGGTCGCCGAATTACTTCCTGGAGTGGTTCGATAACTCCGACCTGGGACTATGGAAGTTCCACGTGGACTGGACCACGTTGACGAATTCGACCTTAAATGGCGTGAACTGGGTGAGCCCGAATGGGCCCTCACCTAACAGTATTTCTGCAGGTCTGATCGCGGTGACGGCGTTCACGGCAACTTGCGATCCGAAGCCGGGAAACGGATTCAACACGGTCTGCATCCCGCAGAAAGGCACGGGCCAGCTGTTGGACTCACTGTCGGACCGCGTGATGCATCGCCTCGCCTACCGCAACTTCGGCACGCACGAATCGCTAGTGGTGAACCACGCGGTGGTGGCGGGAACCTCTTCCGGCATCCGGTGGTACGAGATCCAGAACCCGAATGGCACGCCGACTGTGCCTCAAACAGGTACGTGGGCTCCAGACTCGAGCTGGCGCTGGATGGGGAGCATGGCGATGGACCAGCAAGGGAATATCGCGGTCGGCTACAGCGTGTCCAGCTCGTCGCTGTTCTTCCCCTCCATCGCATACGCTACGCGGCTGGCCGGCGATCCTTTAGGAACGCTGGGCACGGAGACCACGCTGATGTCCGGGGCGGGGTCGCAGACGGGCGGGCTTGATCGCTGGGGCGATTACAGCGCGATGAGCGTGGACCCAGTGGACGACTGCACGTTCTGGTATACGAATGAGTACCTCGCTGCCAGTGGGAGCTTCAACTGGCACACGCGCATCGCCAGCTTCAAGTTTCCTTCCTGCAGTTCCCAGCCTGCGAACGTGTCCGCGTCGCCCCTGGGCGGCTTTGGCAACGCTCAGACCTTCACCTTCGTGTACTCGGATACGGGTGGCGCCAGCCAAATCACCATCGCCCAGGCCATCTTCAACACCGCGCTGAGCACCATCGGCGGTTGCGCCCTGGTCTACAACAACGCCAACAACACCATCACCATGTACGACGACGGCGGCTTCAACCTGCTGACTCCGATCCCGCTGGGGCAGGCGGGCACCTTGTCCAACAGCCGTTGCAGCCTCAACGCCGGCAGTTCGTCGAGCACGCCTTCGGGCAACAACCTGACCCTGCAGCTGGCCCTGACCTTCACCCCGGCCTTCGCCGGACAGCAGTTCGTCCTCATGAACGTCAGCGATAGCGGGGGCAAGTCCGCCGGCTGGCAGAACATGGGCACGTGGAACACGGGCAGCGGGGCCTTCCAGCCCGCGAACGTGTCCGCGTCGCCCCTGGGCGGCTCGGGCAACACTCAGACCTTCACCTTCGCGTACTCGGATACGGGTGGTGCCAGCCAAATCACCATCGCCCAGGCCATCTTCAACACCGCGCTGAGCACCGTCGGCGCTTGCGCCCTGGTCTACAACAACGCCAACAACACCATCTCCATGTACGACGACGGCGGTTACAACCTGCTGACCCCGATCCCGCTGGGGCAGGCGGGCACCTTGTCCAACAGCCGTTGCAGCCTCAACGCCGGCAGTTCGTCGAGCACGCCGTCGGGCAACAACCTGACCCTGCAGTTGGCCCTGACCTTCACCCCGGCCTTTGCTGGACAGCAATCCATCCTCATGAACGTCAGCGATAGCGGAGGCAAATCCGCCGGCTGGCAAAACATGGGCACGTGGAACACAGGCAGCGGAGCCACGCAGCCGTCCAATGTGTCGGTGACGCCCAATAGTGGCAACGGCACCAGCAACGCTTTCAGTTTCGTCTATTCGGATACTGGAGGCGCCAGCCAAATCACCATCGCCCAGGCCATCTTCAACACCGCGTTGACCACCGTCGGCGCTTGCGCCCTGGTCTACAACAACGCCAACAACACCATCTCCATGTACGACGACGGCGGCTTCAACCTGCTGACACCGATCCCGCTGGGGCAGGCGGGCACCTTGTCCAACAGCCGTTGCAGCCTCAACGCCGGCAGTTCGTCGAGCACGCCATCGGGCAACAACCTGACCCTGCAGCTGGCCCTGACCTTCACCCCGGCCTTTACCGGACAGCAGTCCGTCCTCATGAACGTCAGCGATAGCGGAGGCAAGTCCGCCGGCTGGCAGAACCTGGGCACGTGGAACACAGGCAGCGGAGCCACGCAGCCGTCCAATGTGTCGGTGACGCCCAACAGTGGCAACGGTACCAGCCAGACTTTCAGCTTCTTGTACTCCGACACGGGTGGCGCCAGCGCGATCACCGTGGCGCAGGCGATCCTCAATTCGGGCTTGACCACCACGGGCGGTTGCGCCCTCGTCTACTACAATTCGAACAACACCATCTCGCTGTACAAGGACGATGGCAACACCCTGCTGACGCCTATTCCTATTGGACAGGCGGGCACCTTATCCAACAGCCAGTGTACGGTGAACGCGGGCACGTCATCGGCCACGCCGTCGGGCAACAACCTGACGTTGAGCCTGGCGCTGACGTTCACTGGCGCATTTGCCGGGCAGCAGGCCATCTTCATGAACGTGACAGACAGCGGCGGCAAGTCGGCCGGCTGGCAGAACAAGGGCACGTGGAACACCGGCAGCGGGGCAACGCAGCCATCCAATGTGTCGGTGACGCCGAATTCGGGCAGCGGGAGCAGCCAGACCTTCAGCTTCGTGTACTCCGACACGGGTGGCGCCAGCGCGATCACCAACGCACAGGCCATCGTGAACGGAGCACTGACTACGATCAGCGGCTGCGCCTTGATCTACAACAACAGCAACAACACCATCACCATGTACAACGACAGCGGCTTCAACCTGCTGGCTCCGATCCCGCTAGGCCAGGCGGGCACGTTGTCGAACAGCCAGTGTACGCTGAACGCGGGCACGTCATCGGCCACGCCGTCGGGCAACAACCTGACGGTGAATCTGGCGCTGACGTTCACCCCCGGGTTCGCGGGATCGAAACACCTCTTCGCGAATGTGAGCGATACGGGCGGAAAGTCGGCCGGTTGGTCGAACCTGGGTCTATGGACGGTGCCGTAACCTAACGGCCGGCGACAGCCATCACTTTTTCGACGGCACGAGCGGTGTCGGCCATGTCCTGCTCGCTCAGCGTGGGGTGGACGAGGAACATGAGGCTGGTGTCGCCCAGTTCACGCGCGACGGGAAGGCGACCGGCGGGCCGCATCTCAGGCGGAAAGGCTTTCTCCAAATAAATCTCGCTGCAACTGCCGCTCTGGCAGAAGATGCCCTCCGCGGTGATGGCGTCCATGATCCTGTCCCGGTCCCAGCCGGGAGAGAGACGGGCCGGGTCGAGATAAGCGTAGAGCCTGTAACACGCATGGCCGAAACCGGCGGATGGTACGGGCACGCAAAGCGAGGGGATGCGGCTGAAACGGTCAATCAGTACCTGCGCGTTGCGGCGACGGATCCGGAGGAACTCGGGCACCTTGGGCAGCGTGGCGCGCCCCAGCGCCGACTGCATCTCCGTCATGCGCCAGTTGGTGCCGAAACATTCGTGCAGCCAGCGGAAGCCAGGCGGGTGCTGGCGGTTGTAGCAGGCGTCCCAACTCTTGCCGTGATCCTTGAAGGACCAGATTTTCTCCACCAGAGCCGGATCGTTTCCGGTGACCATGCCGCCTTCGCCGCCGGTGGTCATGATCTTGTCCTGGCAGAAAGAAAAAGCTGCGAGGTCGCCCAGCGATCCGGTGGGACGGCCATTGTAAGTAGCGCCAAGGGATTGCGCGCAGTCCTCGATGACCTTGATGCCGCGCTCGCGAGCCAGGTCCAGGATGGGACCCATGTCGCACGGCCATCCGCCCAGATGAGCGGCGACGATGGCGCGGGTGCGCGAGGTGAGCGCGGCACGGACCGCAGCAGCGGTCAGCGTGCCGGAGTCGCGGTCCACGTCGGCCATGACCGGCGTGGCGCCGCGCATGACGGCGCAGGAGGCGGAGGCGATGAAGGTGCGGC
Source organism: Terriglobia bacterium (assembly GCA_020073495.1). Classification (NCBI taxonomy): domain Bacteria; kingdom Pseudomonadati; phylum Acidobacteriota; class Terriglobia; species Terriglobia bacterium. Next base: position 673,937 of record JAIQFD010000003.1, on the reverse strand, counting down.
TGGGTACTATGACTTCGTCGCCCGGTCCGATGCCCAGGGCGTAGAGGGCGGCCTCGAGGGCCACGGTACCGTTGGCCAGAGCGACCGCGTGCCGGCAGCCCACGAAATCCGCGAACTCGCGCTCGAAGCAGCGGCCGTGCTCGCCGGTCCAGTAATTGACCTTGCCGGAACGCAGGACGGCGGCGGCAGCCTCGACCTCATCGGGAGCAAAGTACGGCCAGGGCGGAAGGGGCGCGGTGCGCACCGGCTTGCCGCCTTCGATGGCCAGTTTTTGCTGTGTGGTAGCGACCTCGGGCTTCACTGCGGACATTCTAGCGGGACTGGAGACCCAACCCTCTATGGCTTTTCCCGGTTCATCAGCGTGGTCGCAATGGAAACCAGGAAAAACAGGAAAGAAAGCTGGAGGAAATTACGAGGCAGCACGTTGACCTCGATCATTCGTTCCGATATCGGCGTGTAGATCAAAATGCGCCCGATCACGGCCAGGGCGAAGAAGACCCACCCAAGCCAGTAGGTCAGTCGATTCAGTCCCTGCATGGCCCCTCCCCGGAGGATAGAAGAGTTCGCCAAGAGCGTACCCCGGACGGTGACAACTTGCAATGAGATGCGGTTCCGGGGAATCAAAGTCGGCAAAAAGTGGAGGCTCGAATTGCGAAGCTGCGGGAGGGTTGTCATAATGCACCAGTTCCCCGGGTCCCGCGAGACCGGGGATGCGTCCGTGGCGCGCGAAGGGCCGGGACGAGCTGCACGCAAGCCGTTGAGGCGCAATGGATCTAGAGAATAAGGTCATCCTGATCACCGGCGGCACCGGGTCGTTCGGCAAGAAGTTCCTCCACATCGCGTTGAAAGAGCACCGCCCGAAGAAGCTGATCGTCTTCAGCCGCGATGAACTCAAGCAGCACGACATGCAGCGCGAGTTCCCCGGTGGCCCGGGGTCGCCGATGCGCTACTTCCTGGGCGACGTGCGCGACCGCGAGCGGCTGAACCGGGCCTTCCACGAAGTGGACGTGGTGGTGCACGCGGCGGCGCTTAAGCAGGTCCCGGCCTGCGAATACAACCCCTTCGAGGCGGTGCAGACCAACATCGTGGGCGCGAAGAACGTCATCGATGCGGCGCTCGACCAGGGGGTGAAGAAGGTGCTGGCGGTCAGCACCGACAAGGCCGTGAACCCGGTGAACCTGTACGGGGCGACGAAGCTGTGCGCGGAGAAGATGTTCGTGCAGGCGAACGCGTATTCGGGCGACCGCGAGACGCGGTTCAGCGTGTCGCGCTACGGCAACGTGGTGGGCAGCCGGGGGAGCGTGATCCCGGTGTTCCTGGCGCAGCGCGCATCGGGAAAGGTGACGGTCACCGATCCGCGCATGACGCGATTCTGGATCACGCTGGACCAAGGTGCGCGCTTCGTCATGCGCTGCGTGCGCGAGATGCACGGCGGAGAGATCTTCGTCCCCAAGCTGCCGAGCATGAACATCCTGGACCTGGTGAAGGCGGTGGCGCCGGAATGCAAGACAGAGACCATCGGCATCCGCCCGGGCGAGAAGGTGCACGAAGTGCTGGTCTCGGAGGACGAGGCGCGGCACACGGTCGAGCTGGACGATATGTTCGTCATCAAGCCCAACCATCCCTGGTGGGGCCAGGACAACTGGGCGCACGGCAAGAAGTTGCCGGATGGGTTCCGCTACACCAGCGACAGCAATCCGCGCTGGTTGACGGACACCGAACTCCAATCCCTGCTGCAAGACGGGGGCCCGGCGGAGCCCCTCGCTCAGGAGCGAACCGGCAGTGCCGCACACTAGCTCCAAGACGGCGCCGGTGCGGGAAAAGATGCTGGGCTACGGCCGGCAGTGGATCGAGCAGGAAGATATCGACGCCGTGGCCGAAGTGCTGCGCTCCGATTGGCTGACCTGCGGGCCGATGGTGGAGCGATTCGAGCGCACCGTCGCGGAGTTCGTGGGCGCATCCCACGGGGTCGCGGTGTCGAGCGGCACGGCCGCGCTGCACGCGGCTGTGCACGCGGCGGGGATCGGAGCGGGCGATGAAGTGATCGTGCCGGCGATGACCTTCGCGGCCAGCGCGAATGCGGTGCTGTACGCGGGCGGAAAGCCCGTGTTCGCCGACGTGGACGCCGATACCCTGCTGCTCGATCCCGCCGATGTCCGCAAGAAGATCAGCGAAAGGACCAGGGCGATCCTGCCGGTCGATTACGCCGGCCAGCCGTGCGATTACGAGCAGTTGCGGAAGATCGCGCGGGAACACAAGCTCACGCTGATCGCCGACGCCTGCCACGCTCTGGGCGCCACCGTGAACGAGAGGCGAGTGGGAACGCTGGCGGAACTCACCGTGTTCAGCTTCCATCCGGTGAAACACATCACCACCTGTGAAGGCGGGATGATCGTTTGCCAGGACGAGCGGCTGGCGCGGGAGATGCGCACGTTCCGCAACCACGGCATCGACACAGACGCGCGGGAGCGCGCCGCCAAGGGCAGTTGGTACTATGAAATGGTGACCCTCGGATTCAACTACCGCTTGTCGGACGTGCAGTGCGCGCTGGGGGTGGCGCAGATGCGCCGGCTGCCGCAGTGGCTGGAGCGGAGGCGGGAGATCGCGCGGCGGTACGACGAGGCGTTCGCGACCATCGGCGGTGTGCGCCCGCTGGGCAAGCGAGAGGGCGTAAGCCACGCGTATCACCTGTACGTGGTCCGGTTCGACCTTCCCAAAGCGAAAAAAGAAGACATCTTCGCGGCGCTGCGCGCCGAGGGGATCGGGGTGAACGTGCACTACATCCCCGTTCATCTGCATCCCTACTATCGCAAGAACCTGGGAACGAAGCCGGGGATGTGCCCGGTGGCGGAGCGGGCGTACGAGCAGATCGTGTCGCTGCCCATGTTCCCGGCAATGAGTGACCAGGACGTGAGCGACGTGATCGAGGCGGTCGGCAAGGTCGTGCGCCGGTATGGCGGCTGAGCGCGGGGTCCGCGGCAAGCGCCTTCTGGTGCGGGCCGACGCGAACGTCGAGATCGGGACGGGGCACGTGATGCGCTGCCTGGCGCTGGCGCAGGCGTGGCAGGACGGGGGCGGCGCGGTCACCTACGCGATGCGGACGCCCGAGGCCAAGGTCCGGAATCGGCTCGAATCCGAGAACATCGCGACCAAAGAGATCCGCGGGGCCGGCGATGCCGCGGCCACGGTGGAGGCGGCGAGAGAGTCCGGGGCGAACTGGGTGGTCTTGGATGGGTACGGGTTCGGCGCCGAATACCAGCGACAGATGCAGGCGGCCGGCTACCCGGTCCTGTTCGTGGACGATTACGGGCACAGTAGCGAGTACAGCGCCGAGCTGGTGCTGAACCAGAACCTCGGCGCCGACGAGGGCTGGTACGGCAAACGGTCGCCAAACACGCGGCTGCTGCTGGGGACGGATTATTCCCTGCTGCGGCGCGAATTCCGCTCGCGCGGGCGACTGCGAAACATGTTTCCTGAGGTGGCGCGCAACGTCCTGATCACCATCGGCGGGGCGGACGCGGGGAATGTGACCGCGCTGGCGATCTCGGCGGTGGCGAAGCTGGGGCTGCAGGAAATCGCGGTGAAAGTGGCGGTCGGGCCGGCGAATCCGCACCACGGGGAACTCCAGGCGCTGGTCGCCGGGCTGGGATTGCCGATCGAACTGGTGAGCACTACGACGCAGATGCCGGAACTGATGGAATGGGCCGACGTCGCGGTGTCGGCGACCGGAAGCACCTCCTGGGAGCTGCTGTTCATGCAGGTCCCGTTCGTGGGCATCTGCGTGGCCGACAACCAGCGCCCCGGGACACGGCACTTGAGCGAGAAGGGGTTCGCGATCACACTCGACTTCACGCCAAACCTGGCGGCCGACGACATCGCCGACGCCCTGAAGAAACTGGTGCCAGACCAGCACAAGCGCTCGGCCATGGCGCGCCGCGGGCGCGAGCTGGTGGACGGCAATGGAGTGGAGCGAGTGATCGCGGCCATGTGCGAGACGCGGGCATGATGGAGATCCGCATCGGAAAGCGGGCGATCGGAGACGGGCATCCGTGCCTGCTCGCGGCCGAGGTCGGCATCAACCACAACGGCGACATGGAACTGGCGCACAAGTGCATAGATGCCGCGGCCGATGCCGGCGCCGATGCAGTCAAGTTCCAGAACTACCGCACGGAAGACTTTCTCAGCGACCGCTCGCTGACCTACGAGTACGTTTCGCAAGGCAAGAAAGTCGTGGAATCGCAGTGGGAGATGTTCAAGCGCTGCGAGCTGAGGCCGGAAGCGTTCGCGGCCCTGCGGGAGCACTGCGACCGGCGCGGGGTCATCTTCTTCAGCACACCCACAGGGGAGGCAGGAGTGGAAGAGCTGGTGCGTATCGGCGCGCCGCTGCTCAAGAACGGCTCAGATTACCTGGTGCACCTGCCGCTGATCCGGGCCATGGCGCGGACTGGCCTGCCCACCGTGCTCTCCACCGGGATGGCAACGGCGGAGGAGATCGAGGACGCGGTGCGCGCCTACCGGGAGGCGGGCGGACGCGATCTCGTCCTGCTGCACTGCACGTCGTCATATCCAACGCCGGTACAGGATGTGAACCTGAGAAAGATCGCGGAACTGCGGCGGCGCTTCGAGTGCCTCGCCGGCCTGAGCGATCACAGCGAAGGTGTGGTGGCCGCGATCGGAGCGGTGGCGCTGGGCGCGTGCATGATCGAGAAACATTTCACGCTCGACAAAACTTTTCCCGGTCCCGACCACCGCTTTTCTTCCGATCCCGCGGAATTCCGGCTGCTGACGCACAGTGTTCGCACGCTGGAGGCGCAGTTGGGCACGGAGAAAATCGGGCCGACGCCTTCGGAAGCCGAGGGACGGATGAACTATCGGCTGTCGTGCGTGGCGGTTCGCAATCTGCCGGCGGGACATCGGCTGCAGATGGACGACATCGCATACCGCCGTCCGGGCACCGGAATACCGCCGAAGAACGTGGAGCGGTTGGTGGGACGCCCGTTGGCGCGCGCGGTGGCTGCGGGACAATCGATCCGGGCGGAGGACCTGTCGTGAGCGAAGTCGGGGTAAGTCCGTCTTCACCACTCCAGATTTACCCCCCTACCCCCCTCCCCGGATCAATCGAAATAAAGGAGTTAGCGCTTGATATCAAGGCGGTCAGGAGGCCCTTCCGCTTCGCGTCAGGGTCTCGGCGGCGGGCTCCCGCCTTGCTCACGCCCGCCAAACGCCTCGACTTAGCGCTTGATATCAAGGCGGTCAGGAGACCCTTCCGCTTCGCGTCAGGGTCTCGGCGGCGGGCTCCCGCCTTGCTCACGCCCGCCAAACGCCTCGACTTGGCGCTTGATATCAAGGCGGTCAGGAGACCCTTCCGCTTCGCGTCAGGGTCTCGGCGGCGGGCTCCCGCCTTGCTCACGCCCGCCAAACGCCTCGACTTAGCTCCTGATATCAAGCAAATCAATTGTTTTCAAAGACCTAGGACCATCGAATATGGGACGGACGACGAGAATGATCTCGCTCATTCCAGTGTAGCAAGTCTGAAGTACAGGAAGACACGCGGACCATTCGGCAGGCCGTTTAGCAGCAACGAGATAGAGGTCTTAAAGATAAAGTTCTTGACATAGCTTTAAGCTATACTTTTTCCCAAAATGGGATCGCAATTATGAGTGAAGGGAATGTGGGGAACGCGGCAGTATCTTTGCGACCCGCTACCTTGGCGGACGCGGACCTAGTCTTCGGCTGGCGCAACGATCCTTTCATCGTGGCGCGTGGCTCATCGCAGAAGACCGTCAGCCGGGACGAGCATGCCAACTGGTTCCAGGCCACCGTCACTGGATCCGAGCGCAGGATGTTCATCGTGGAGGTCGACCAACAGCCGGCGGGACAGGTGCGCTTCGACCGTGTCGATGGCGAGAGCTGCGTGGTCTCCGCATATCTGCTGGAGAGATACACGGGTCGCGGCCTGGGCGTAGAGGCGATTCGCGACGGTTGCCGCCGAATCTTCGGCAAGTGGGACGTGCAGGTGGTAATCGCTTGCGTGCGGCAGGACAATCCTGCGGGAAGGGCGGGATTCCTGAAGGCAGGATTTCAAGAGAATTCATCACCCCGGCACTGTCCTCCGCAACACGTCGAACTCACGCTCACACGGACCGCAGGCGTACCCAACCGCAAAGGAGCGGTGCGGCAGTGACGAAGGCCGGTTGGCGAGAGGACAACCGCAGGAATGTGCGAGTGTTCACCCGCCTCGTCAAGAAATTCGGCGATGACTCCCGCGCGCTCGATTGGGGCAGCGCCGAATCGCAGCAGCTGCGGTTTTCGGTGCTGGCGCAGGTCGGAGACCTCGAAGGCGCACGCGTGCTGGACGTGGGATGCGGTTTGGGCCATTTCGTGGATTGGTTACAGTCAAAGAAGATCCAGACACGCTATACGGGAATCGACATCACTCCAAGAATGATCGAGAGTTCGCGCCACCGTTTTCCCGCGCTGGATTTCCGCGTGATGAACCTGCTCGAAGAGAAAAGCAGCGAGAAATATGATTACGTTGTGAGCAGTGGCATCTTCGCCCTGCGGCAAAAGTCCGCATTCGAATACCTGCAAGCCATGGTCAAACGCATGTTCGAGAGCTGCACGCGCGGCGTGGCGTTCAATTCTCTCAGCAGTTGGGCTGAACACAGGGACCCGGGCGAGTTCCACGCGGACCCGGTGAAGGTGCTGGCGTTTTGCCGCAAGCTGACGCCAAAGGTAGTCTTACGCCACGACTATCATCCACGGGATTTCACGATGTACTTGTACAGGAGCAGCGAACGTGTCCACGAAAGCTAAGGCAGCAACGCGGCCCAACCGGGAGAAGCGCGGAACCAAGCCGTACCGGTTCAATACGAGTTCACGCACGGACAACGAGCGTACCTATATAGAACGACTCGAGGAGAGAGCCGACGGGCAGTACTCCTTCGTCGAGAAGATGATGAACTTCCCGATGTACGTTCCGCGGCAGAACCTAACGAATTTCCTGATCAAGTATGAGATCTTCAAGCGAGTGCTGGACGTCCACGGCTCCATCGTGGAGTGCGGGGTGAACTTCGGTGGAGGGCTGATGACGTTTGCCCAGTTGAGCGCCATCTTCGAGCCGACGAATCATCCGAGGCGGGTGATCGGTTTCGATACGTTCGCCGGGTTCACGCGGATGTCCGTAAGAGACAAGGGTAGCGCCTCTCCCGACGCGCATGCCGGCGGGCTCGCGGTCGATTCTTACGCCGAGATCGAACAATGCGTGGAACTGTACGACGCCAACCGGTCCGTCGGGCACATCCCTAAGGTCGAACTGGTGCGCGGTGATGCGACCAAAACGATCCCGCAGTACGTGAAGAACAATCCGCACCTGCTGGTCAGCTTGCTGTATATGGATTTCGACGTCTATGAGCCGACCAAGGTCGCGCTGGAGTATTTCCGCCCACGCATGCCCAAAGGCGCGGTAATCGCGTTTGACGAGCTTAATCTGCGGGACTGGCCCGGCGAGACCCTCGCCGCCCTCGACGTGCTCGACATCAACAAGTTCCGGCTGCAACGGTTTGCGTTCGGGTCGACGATCTCGTACGGAGTCATTGAATAGAGTGATCCTGACGGCGCATCAGCCCGTGTACCTGCCATGGCTTGGGTTGTTCCACAAAATCGCCTCGGCAGACACGTTCGTTTCGTTCGACGAGGTGCAGTACCTGCCGCGCGATTGGAATAACCGGAACAAGATCAAAACGGCGAGCGGGGCGATCTGGCTGACGGTGCCGGTGCTGACAAAGGGACACCGCGAGAAGCCGATCCGCGAGATCGAGATCAACAACCGCGAGCCGTGGCGGCGCAAGCACTGGAACGCGATCTCGCTGAACTACCGCAAGGCGCCGTTCTTTGCGCAATACGAGGAGTTCCTGCGATCGGTGTACCAGCGTGAGTGGCAGTGGCTTTGGGAGTTGAACGAGCACATGCTGCGCTGGTTCCTCGAAGTGCTTGGCATCAACGTGAGGTTTCTGCGGGCGTCGGAATTGGGGCTGGTGGGCGCGAAATCCGATGTGGTGCTGGACATGTGCCGTAAGCTAGGAGCGAAAACGTACATCTTCGGAGCACTGGGGCGGGATTACGCCCGGGTGGAGGATTTTCAGCGGGCAGGGATTGAGGTCGTGTTCCAGGAGTACCGCCACCCCGAATACTCGCAACTGCACGGCGCGTTCATTTCGCATTTGTCATTGCTGGACCTGCTGTTCAACTGCGGCCCGAAGAGCCTGGAGATACTGATGAAGGATCAGGAGCGGATCCCGGCATGAAGATCCTGGTAGTGGCGGCGCATCCCGACGACGAAGTGCTGGGCTGCGGGGGCACGATCACGCGCCTGAGCCGGGAGGGCAACGAGGTGGCGATCGCCATCCTCGGGGAAGGCGTCACCTCGCGTTACGACGATCGGGAGAAGGCCGATCCGGCGCTGATCAAGGCGCTGCACGGCAAGGCCGGCGAGGTGGCGAAGCTGCTGGGGGCGAAGCAACTCTCGCTGCATTCCCTGCCCGACAACCGTTTCGATACCGTGCCGCTGCTGGAGGTGGTGAAGATCGTCGAGTCGCTGGTGGCGGGGTTCAAGCCCGAAGTCATCTACACGCACCACGGCGGCGACCTCAACATGGACCACGTCATCACCCACCGGGCGGTGCTGACGGCGACGCGTCCGATGAAGGGGCATCCCGTGCGCGAGGTCTACACCTTCGAGATCGCCTCTTCGACCGAGTGGGCCTTCCAGAACTTCGCGCCGGCGTTCCGGGCCAACGTGTTCGTGGACATCTCGGCGGGCGGGATCGAAGTGAAGCAGCGGGCCATGGCGCTGTACGAGAGCGAGGCGCGCGCGTTCCCGCATCCGCGATCGCCGGAGGCGCTGGCGGCAATCGCGCGGCGCTGGGGCAGCGTGGCGGGATGCGATGCGGCCGAGGCTTTCGAACTGGTCCGGTCGGTGCGCTAGGAGCTGGCGAGGTGCTGGAATGGGTCAGAGAGGGCGCGAAGTCGCTGCCGCACCCGCTGTTGATGCGCCTGTATGCGCAGGTGCACCGGTGGCGCGAGCAGCGGCTGGGAGAGCAGGCGCGGCGGCGCGCCGGCGTGCCCTCGCTCGGCGAATTCGACCTGGGCAGGATCAAGGGCAGCGATACGTTGTTCGTGCTGGGGAGCGGGGCCTCCATCAACCACATCCCGGCAGAACGATGGAAGGTGGTCGCGCGGCACGACACCGTGGGATTCAACTTCTGGCTGTTCCATCCCTTCGTGCCGAAGATCTATTTTTTTGAAAGTCTGGCGCGCGACAATCCCGCGTACAAGACGCTGCTGGATGCGCTGGCAGAGCGCGCGGACGGCTACGCCGAGACGTTGAAAGTCATCATGGACATGGAACCGCCGCGGGAATCGCTCTTCGAATTACCGGCGGGGATCCGCCGGAACCTGTATGCGGCGAAGACCATCTCCATGCTGGCGCGCAACGAGCGCGAACTGGCGGCCGCGGTGGCGTACCTGGTGCGAAGCGGCGCGTTCCGGCAAACGCCGCGTTTCGATTCCCTGCTGAAATACAACGGATCGGTCAGCAGCGTGATCAGCCTCGGGATCCGGATGGGCTACCGGCGGATCGTGCTGTGCGGCATCGACATGACGCGCGCGGAGTATTTCTATCAGGATGCGGCGCTTTATCCGGAACGGCAAGACATTCCCTGGCTGCCGCAGGACCGTGACGCAAAGCACCACACGTACACCTCGAACCCGTGGATGGTGCCGATGGACCTGGTGATCGCGGAGCTGACGAGAACAGTGCTGGAACCGGCGAAGATCGAGCTCTATGTCGAGAGCCGCTCGTCGGCTTTGTGGCCGAAAGTGCCGGAAGCGCCGGAATCCCTGTGGACGGAGCAGCAGAGCTCGTGAGGTTGCGCGATCTATCCTGCGGTGATGTATTTAAGGGTATGCCTGCGCGAAACGTCGATCCGGCGGTGGTCGAATCCTTCGGCCGGGAGTGGCAGAAGTTCGACCAGCAGGGACTTGCCGAGCCGGAACTGCGCCGGATCTTCGAAGATTATTTCGAGATCTTCCCCTGGGACAGTCTGCCGGCCGATGCGGTGGGCTTCGATCTGGGATGCGGGACGGGACGCTGGGCGCGATACGTCGCCGGGCGAGTGCGCGAGCTGCACTGCATCGATCCCAGCGCTGCGCTGGAGGTCGCCCGCCGCAATCTCGCCGAGTTCCCCAATTGCCGCTTCCACTGCGCCAGTGTCGACGACATGCCGCTGGCGGAAGGCTCGATGGATTTCGGCTACAGCCTGGGCGTGTTGCACCACGTTCCCGATACGCAGGCCGGCATCAAGGATTGTGTCAGAAAGTTAAAGCCCGGCGCGCCTTTCCTGCTGTATCTGTACTACGCCTTCGACAATCGTCCCGCCTGGTACCGGGCGGTGTGGCGAGTGAGCAACATCGTCCGGCGAGCCGTTTCGCGCTCCCCCGCCCCCATCGCGGAAGCTGTCGCCGCGGCCATCGCAGGAATCGTGTATTGGCCGCTGGCCCGATTTTCGAGGATGCTGGAGCGCAGCGGCCGCAGAGTGGACCACATCCCGCTCTCCGCGTATCGCGATCGCAGCTTTTACGTGATGCGCAACGATGCCCTCGACCGCTTTGGAACCCGGCTGGAAAAGCGATTCACCCGCGACGAAATCGAGCGCATGATGCGCGCCGCGGGCCTGGAGCGGATCCGGTTCAGCGACAAGGTATTCTGGTGTGCGGTGGGCTACAAACAATAGGGATGTGAGCGAAAGGCTGCTACACATCGGATCAAGATGAAGACGGCGATCATCATCCAGACGCGCATGACCTCGACCCGGCTGCCGGGCAAGGTGCTGATGGAGCTGGCGGGGCGTCCGATGCTGGCGCAACAACTGCGGCGGCTCAAGGCGTGCCGTAGCGCGGATGAGATCGTGGTGGCCACGACGACGAACAAGACGGACGACCCGGTGGTCGCGCTGGCGGAGAAAGAAGGCGTGCGCTGGTTCCGCGGAAGCGAGGACGACGTGCTTTCGCGCTACGCCGGGGCGGCGCGCGAGGCCGAGGCCGACATCGTGGTGCGCATCACGTCGGATTGCCCGCTGATCGACGCGGAGGTCACCGACCGAGTGATCGCGGAGCTGAAAACGCACGCGGGCGAATGCGACTACGCGCACAACATCATCCCGCGGACGTACCCGCGCGGGCTGGATACGGAAGCCATGTTCCGCGACACGTTGGAACGGATGCAGCGCATGGCGGTGTCGGCGGCGGCGCGCGAACACGTGACCCACTTCCTGCTCGAAGAGCGGCCGAAGCTGTTCGTCACGCGCGGCGTCACCGACACGGAAGACAATTCCGACCTGCGCTGGACGGTGGACACCGCCGACGACCTCGCCATGGTGCGCCGAATCTACGAGGGCCTCGGGCTGGGTGAGCGGCTCGCTCCCTATCGCGAGATCCTGCGATATGTGCGGGCGCACCCCGAGATCGCGGCCATGAATGCGCACGTGCAGCAGAAGCTGGTGTGAGACCCTGACGCGCCCGCATGAGCCAACCTGAGCAGGAACCCGGGATCATCGAGATCGAAGAGGTGCCGCAGGCGGGCGGGGCGTCGGCCGCTCCTTCCGTGCAGCAGGTGGCGCGCACGCTGGTGCGCGGCGCCGCCATCTACGCGGTGGCCAACTTCGGCATCCGCGCACTGAATTTTCTGCTGCTGCCGGTCTACACGCGCTTCCTGACCCCGGCGGATTACGGAGTCATCAGCCTGGCGGAGACCCTCGCGCTGGTCGTCTCCATATTCAGCGGGCTCGGGCTCGAGGGCGGCATCTCCCGGCTCTATTACCAGTACGTGGACCGGCCGCAGGAGCTGCGCGATTTCCTGACGAGCGTGCTGCGCTTCGGGGCATGGAACTCGGCGGGCGTGGTGGCGCTTTCGCTGCTGGCGGGACCGCTGCTGTTGAAGCTGGTCGCGCCGCGCTTCGACGTGCCTTTCTTCCCCTACATCGCGCTGGCCGTCGCGACGGTGGCGTGCGCGCAGATCGTCAATTACCGGCTGGCGCTCTATCAGGCGGAGACCCGGCCCAATCAGTACGCCTTGCTCGCGGCGGGATTCTTTGTGATGACCGCCACAGGTTCCCTGGCGCTGGTCGTGGGAAAGCGTGGGGGCGCGGAAGGGATGCTCGCGGGCAAACTGGCGGCGGCCATCATCGCTGCCGCGACGGCGTTCATCCTGATGCGCCGCTGGCTGGGAGGCCGCTTCGGCTGGAGGCATGTGCGCGAGATCCTGACGCTTTCCACGCCCCTGCTGCCACACCAGTTCATGGCGCTGGGTCTGGTCGCCGCCGACCGCTTCATCGTGGCGCGCTATCGCAACCTGGAAGAAGTCGGCATTTATTCTCTGGCTTACACCTTCGGCATGGTGATGGCGGTGGTGACCATGTCTCTAACGCAGGCGTGGTCGCCGCTCTACTTCGACGTGAACCGGCAGGGCGCGCCGGGCCGGCAGATCGTGGCGCGGATCGGCTCGGGGCTGGCCATCGGACTGATCGCGGTGGCCATCTTCGGCAGCGTGATCGCGCAAGACTTTGTTGCGGTCGTGCTCGACGCGCGCTATCGGGCGGTGGGTCCGCTGATCCCGTGGATCATTGGCGGCTACCTCATGCACGCCATGTTCTCCCTGCTGCACTTGGCGCTCTTCCAGGTGAAACGCACAGCCTTGCTCTGGCAGGTGAGCTTCGTGGCTTTCGCGGCCAACATCGCGTTGAACCTGCTGCTGGTGCCGCGGTGGGGCATGTATGGCGCGGCCTACGCGACGACGGCGGGCTATGCCGTGGAGGCGCTCATCATCTACTTCTACGCGCAACGCGTGTTCCCCCTTCCCTTCCGGACAGCCAAGGTGCTGGCCGGGCTGGCGGTGTTCGCCGCCGTGGTGGGGGTGACTCAGGTGCGGTGGCAGATGGCGCACGTGCTGGTCATGGTGGCTACGCTGGCGATCTCGTGGGGCGTTCTGGGCGCGATCAGCCGCGACGAATTGCAGGCCGCGTGGCGGACGCTTTGGGTGCAGCGAGGCGCCGCGAACACCCCGTCGTAGGATCAAGAACCGGCTCGGTGGCTCTTCAATGGCTTGGCGGGAATGCCGACGACGACGAGTTCCGGGCCCACGTCGCGCGTAACCACGGCACCGGCGCCCACCGTCGTTCCGGAACCCACATGGATGCCTGGAAGAACCGTGGCGCCAATGCCCAGTTGGGACATGGCTCCGAGGCTGGCGCCCCCGCCCAGTGCGGAGTTCGGCGATACGTGAGCGTAGTCGCCGATGACGACGTCGTGCTCGACGACGGCTCCGGTGTTGACGATGACGCCGAGACCCAGCCGGGCGTCTGCATTGATCGCGGCGGTGGCCATCACCACGGTTCCCTTGCCGAGCTGGACCGTAGGCGCCACGCTCGCGGTGGGATGAACAGCAACCAGGACCTCGATCCCGGCTGCAGTGCAGCGTTCCGCCACTTTGCAGCGCGCCTGGTTCGCACCGATTCCCAGAGCCACGGCCATGCTCTCTGAACGCGCCCGTTCGATCAGCCACGCGCCGTCCCCAAGGACAGGAAATCCAAGAACCTTGGTACCCTTCAATGCGGGGCTGTCGTCCACGAAGCCCGCGACCGGAACATGGGCGGCAAGAAGGATATCGGCGACCACCTTGCCGTGGCCGCCCGCACCGTAGATGAAGATCTTTTTCTGATTCACGGTTTGAATCCCGCTTCCGGACCGGAGCCCGATACGACGAGCGGCCGCTCCAGCCTACCCGGAGAAGATGCTGGAACGGGTGGGCTGCCCATGAATTTAGGCATGGTCGCGTGCCTGTCCTGGGAGATCCCGCGGCTGCGAAGCACCTGCCCCGCAGTCATCCACAGGATGCGCAGGTCGAGCCAGAAACTGCGGTGATCGGCGTACCAGGTATCGAGCGCGAACTTCTGTTCCCAGGTCAATGCATTGCGCCCCATCACCTGGACCCAGCCCGTGATCCCGGGTCGCACTTCGTGGCGGCGCGCCTGCTCTGGGGTGTAGCGGTCGAGATACTCCATCAGCAGAGGGCGCGGGCCGACCAGGCTCATGTCGCCGCACAAAACATTCCACAGTTGCGGCAGCTCGTCGAGGCTGAAGCGGCGCAGGAATCGGCCGAATGCAGTGAGCCGGTCGGCGTCAGGAAGCAATTCGCCCCCGGCGTCGCGCCCTTCGTTCATGGTGCGGAACTTGACTACGGTGAAGGGCCGTGCCTTGTAGCCGGGGCGCACCTGGCGGAACAACACCGGCGAACCCATGATCAGCCAGATCAGGAGCGCAAGCAGCACCAATACAGGCGAGAGCAGGACGAGCAGAAACGCAGAGACGAGGAAGTCGAACAGGCGCTTCATTGCTTCTCCCCGCCGGCGTCCTGGGCTTTCGGCATAGCGCAATTCTACCCCGAGTGAAAGGACGATAGAGGTCACCGCCTGGGTGCGACGCGGTCCTCCGCCCCGGCGATGCCGCGCTCGCTCAGCAGTTCTCGATAGACGACAAGCAAAGAGTCCCAAACCGCGGCGGGTTGGAAATCGCGGGCAACGCGTTCGCGTCCAGCTGCGCCCATGCGAGCGGCCAGGTCGCGGTTCTCCAGCAAGCGACCGAGAGCCTGCGCAAGTGCGCCGGCGTCGCCTGGAGGCACAAGGATTCCCGTGACCCCGTCCACCACCGAGTCCACCGCGCCGGTCGCGCGAGTTGTGACTACCGGCAGCCCGGCGGCCTGCGCCTCCAACACGCTGTTGGGGAAACCTTCACGATGTGTGGGGAGTGCGTAGACGGTCATGAGCGCGTAATACGGCGCCGCATCGGGAACCGAGCCGGTGCAGATGATCTGCGGATCGCGGTCGAGACGATCGTTGGTGGAGGCGGGCAGCGGGTCGCCCTGTTCCTTGTCGCCGATGAGCAGCAGGCGTAGCCCCGGGTAGCGGGACCGCAGCACGTCATAGGCGAGGATTAGCTCAGAGATCCCTTTATCGCGAGTCAGCCGGCCGACGAAGCCGACGACAGGCGCACCGGGGGGGATCTCAAGGTTCGCTTTGAGCTCCGCAGCTCGGCGCAGCAACTCGCCGGAAGGCTGAAATCGCGAGCTGTCCACGCCGTTGCTGCTTCCCTTCCCCAGCACCAGCGAGCGCTTTGCATCCGTCAGGCCCAGCAGGATCGCCCTCTCGCGAAGGCTTGGGCTGTTGCAGATGACGCGGTGCGCTGTGCGGCAGGAGATCCGCTCGGCGAACAGAAGCACCCGGCGCTTGAGACCGGTGGCGGTTTCGGAGCGCAGCCCGCGCAGCGTGTGCACGCGGCAGGGCACGCCCGCCAGCCAAGCAGCCACGCCCACCAGCAGGCCCGCCTTCGGAGTGCTGAAATTGACGATGTGCGGTCGCAGGCGGCGCAGCAGACGGTAATGGCGCCACAAGGCAGCCAGGTCGCTGAGCGGCGCAATCTCGCGCTGCATGGAGACCGCGGCCGTCTCCACGTCCTCTTCGACGCGCAACCGTTCCACTTGTTCACCGGGTGCGGAGATTGCGGTGACCTGGAATCCTGCACGCCGCAAGTACGAGAGTTGTCCGCGCATCAGCGCCAGTGTCAGCGGTGAGGTCACAGCATGGACGATGCGCAGCCCGGCCATCGTGCTTACGACGTCCTGGCGACCGCGGCGGGCGTGGCCGGAGGAACAGCCAGCGATTGCTTTCCCGTCGTCTCCAGCCAGGCTTGGAACATGAGGATGTCCCAGAGATGGAATTCCCAGTGGCGCCCGGCGAGGTGCTCGTCCCATTTCTCGCGGATGGGACGCGGATCGAAGAATCCTTCGCTCCGCAGGCGCCGCTCGTCCAGCAGGGCCTCCGACCAATCCCGTAGCGGACCGCGGAGCCACCCATCGAGGGGAACGCCAAATCCCATCTTCGGCCGCTCGAAGACGGCACGCGGTAGATAGCGCGCCAGCAGATTACGCAACACGCGTTTGCTCTCGCCCCGCTCCACCTTCATTTCCAGCGGCAGCGACCACGCGAATTCGACCAGGTTCGGATCCAGCATGGGCACGCGCGCCTCCAGGCTGACTGCCATGCTGGCCCGGTCGAGTTTGACCAAAATGTCGTCCGGCAGGTAGGAGACAGAATCCAGGAACATCATCTGCTGCGTGAAACTCGGGACCTCCGCCCATTGTTCCCGGTCGGTGATGAGCGTCGCCGGCTCCGTCGCTCCAAGAACGATGCCGGCAGGATCGAGCCAGTGGGAGGCGAAACGCACATAGATCTCTTCCAGGTCCGCGGCATCGAGCACCGCGGCCATCTTGTGAACCTTGAAGCCGGGCAGCCGATGTTTCCAGGCGCCGGGAAGAACCGGGTCGAGCGTGTTAAACAATCTCTCCCAGCGTTGCGGCGAAACTGACGTGATGGCCTCGGCCAGGGCGCGCCGGACCGGTTGCGCCATCCAGCCCACGCGCCGCCACAGTCGTTCGGTCCAGGTATAGCGGTTGTACCCGCCGAAGACTTCATCGCCGGCATCGCCGGAAAGGGCCACGGTGACGTGCCGCCGCGCCAGGCGCGAAACCAGAAACGTTGGGATCTGGGAGGAATCCGAGAACGGCTCGTCGTATGTCCCGGGCAGTTGCGGGATGAGGCCCATCGCCTCCTGCGGCGTGATGTAGAGTTCGGTGTGCTCCGTGTGCAGGTGCTGGGCGACGGCGTGCGCGTCCTCGGCCTCGTTGTAGGAGCTCTCATACAAGCCGATGGAGAAGGTGCGGACGGGGCGGCTGCTCTGCGCTTGCATGAGGGCCACGACCGTTGAAGAATCGATGCCACCGGAGAGGAAGGCGCCCAGCGGGACGTCGGAGACCATGCGCAGGCGCACCGCCGCGCGCAGCAGGACGTCCAGCTGCTCGACCGCGTCGTCCATGGTCCCGCGGAAGGAATCGACGCTGCCGCGTTCGGCGACCTCGCGCAGGTTCCAGTACGCGTACGTCCTCGCTGTAGCATCGCCCGCGGCATCGACCCGCATGCAGCTCGCCGGCGGCAGCTTGCGGACACCCTCATAGATGGAATAGGGCGCGGGGATGCAGTTGTGCCGCACGTACAGGGCGAGGGCGCCGCGGTCAAGCCTGCCTGCGAAAGCGGGATGGGCGCGCAGCGCCTTGAGCTCGCTGCCAAACAAGAGCGTCGAGCCCATCCAGCCGTAGTACAAAGGCTTCTCTCCGAAGCGGTCGCGCGCCAGGTAAAGCTGGCGCTCCGCCCGATCCCAGACGGCCATGGCGAACATGCCGTTGAATCGCGGCAGCGCGGCGGGAACTCCCCACATGTCGAACGCCGCCAGGATGACCTCGGTGTCGGAATGTCCGCGAAAGGGGACCTCGGAGAGTTCGCTCCGCAGATCCTCGAAGTTATAGATCTCGCCATTGAACGCGATCACGTAACGGCCGCTGGCGGAGAGCATCGGCTGGTGTCCGGCGGGCGACAGATCGATGATGGCGAGACGCCGCGCCCCAAGCGCGATCCCGGCGTCCGCATCTGCCCACGCGCCGGAGTCGTCGGGGCCGCGGTGCTCGATGGTGGCAGTCATGCGCACCACCGTGGCTTCCAGGTCCCGATGCGACGTGCGGGCCGAGGTGTCCCAGAACCCCGCAATCCCGCACATCAGCGTGTCTCCGTAAGTGGGGCGCGCCGGAACCGACGCCGGACCTGCCCCGGCCGCACGGCAGCGTGTGCCACCGCCGGCGGCGCGCACAGTAGCATCAGCGCGAACGGCAGCAGCATGACCCGCATGCGGCTCAACGTACCGAAGTTACTCGCCGCCGCGCTGAACGTGATGCAGAACTCGCCGGCAAAGAGCACGATGAACAGCACGTACGTGTTCGCGCGCCACCTGCGCACCAGCCTCAGCACTCCATTCCGATTGCGCCAGAGCAGGAACAGGAGCGCCAGGCCCTCGAGCGAGGCGATGGCCGACTGCAGGTTGTGGGCCTCCCAGGGAAGCGGCCGGAAAAGCAGGAAGGGCGCCATGGCGGCGCGAGCCGGCAAGGAACTTGTCTGGCCAAAAGCGGAGCCGCCCAGGCGCGTCTTGGAGGTGATGTTCTCGATCGTCGTCGACGCTTTCTTGAAGTCGCTGATCTGGAGGAAGTCCTGGGCCTGAGAAACCAGGAACGCGGACCCTGCGCCCAGAATCAGCAAGCCCGCCACTTTGTACAGGCCGCCCACGAGCCCGCGGCGGTTGCGCGCCAGCAGGTACGGGATCACCAGCGAGACTCCCAGCATCGCCGCCACGTGCGGCCGGATGGCCATGACGCCCAGCAGGCCGGCGCCAAGAACAAGGTACGAGCGCGCGCCAGGGCGCAGGCGCATCTTGGCAAATCCATATGCAGCGATCCCGAGGAAGAGCGCGATGACGGCGTCTTTGCCGATGCACGCCGTCCAGTACACGATCGAAGGAAGAAAGAACAGGAGGAGGGCTGCCGCGCCCCGATTCCCGTTGGGAAACGCGAGGCAGAACGCGCGATAGAAAAAGTACCCTCCCCAGAGCGCAAAAAACGCAAACAGCACGAACAGAGCCGGTATCGAAGGCCCGATGATCATGACCAGGTAGGCCGACAAGGTGTTGATCAGCGTCGTGCTCCACAGGGGCAGCATCAGGGGCCACTCGCCGCGCGCCCAGAAACCGTTCGCCAGATTCTGCCCCACGGTGAAGTAGTGCAGGGCGTCGGCGCCGGTCTCATAAACGCGAAAGGACACGAGCAGCGCCATGCCCGCGCCCGCCACTTTGAGCACCGTGGCTGCCAGCATGGTGATGCGGAGGAACGGATCGCGCCTGGAAACGCCCAACACCAGCCCGATGTTGAGGAGCACCAGCAGCGGGATGAGGCCGATCGCCGACGAATATTCATAATCGCCGGCGAAGAACAGCGCGCTGATCCACAGCGGGGCCAGCAGGAACACGACCAGGCCCACACCCTTGCTCACCAGGGAGTAGCGAGGGTCGAGCCGCGCCGTGGACAGCGCGCCCGTGCCGGCCCATTCCATTGCCGGTGCATGTCCGGCGTTCGCCGCGCGGGACATCGCGTAGTCGGGGGTTGGCATGTCGAGAGTGGTTATAGGTTACTACAGCTCCGGCGCAGAACCGGGCGCGGGGCGTTGAAATGAGCGCATCGCCATTCGGCGTGGGCGCCGCTTTTTTCATTGTAGAATGCACCTCAGACGACTCGGTCCACTCGACCAAGCGAATGCGCATCCTCCAGGTCATCGACTCTCTGCAACTGGGCGGGGCGGAAGTGTTGCTCCGCGACCTCGCCCTGCGCTGGCAGAAGAGCGGCCTGGAGGTGGACATCGCGGTCCTGCGCACCACCGGAAGCCCGCTGGAGCAGGAGCTTTCCCAGGCCGGCATCCGCGTGTTCCCCACCGGCGGCGGGGAGATCTACTCGTTATCGCAGGTGCGGGCGCTCGCGAAGCTGCTCCCCGGATATGACCTGATCCAGGTCCACCTCTTCCCGGCACAGTTGTGGGTGGCGATGGCGGCGAAGTTAGCCCGGACGAAGGCGCCACTGGTCACGACCGAGCACAGCACGCTCAACAGCCGCCGCCAGAAACGCAGCTTCCATGCCGTGGATCGCTGGATGTTCCGGCAGTACCGCAAGGTGATCTGTATCAGCGAGGCGACCGCAAACGTCCTGCGCGAGTGGGTGCCGGAGACCGCGCGCAATCTTCAGGTCATCCCCAACGGAGTGGATGCGGCGCGCTTCCGTGAGGCCACGCCCGCGTGCAAGAAAGATGTCGTGGGGTGTGACGCGCCGGTCGTAGTCAACGTCGGGCGCTTCGAGCCGCAGAAGAACCATACGTGTTTGCTGCGGGCCATGATGCGGGTCCCCGACGCGCACCTGGTGCTCATCGGCGAAGGACCGCTCCGGCCGGAAGCCGAAGATCTGGCGCGCAAGTTGGGAATCGCGGAGCGAGTTCACTTCCTGGGACGGCGCGCCGACGTGCCTCAGTTGCTCAAAATGGCTGATCTGTACGTACAGCCGTCGCGCTTCGAGGGTTTTGGCCTGGCGGCGCTGGAAGCCATGGCGGCCGGCATCCCCGTCGTGGCCAGCACGGTCCCCGGACTCGCCTCGGTGGTGGCCGGCGCGGGCGTCCTGGTTCCGGCGGGAAACGAAAAGCGGCTGGCGGCCGAGATCAATTCCATCCTGCGCTCTCCGGAGCGGCGCGAGCAGCTGTGCCGGGCAGGCGGGCGTCGCGCACAGGAATTTACTATCGAGCGTACCGCTGACTTGTATGCTTCGGCGTATCGAGCGGTGCTGGGTTATGATGCCAAGCTCGAGAAGCAATCGTGTTAGTTTTCCCGCTCACAAAATCCTTGGCACTCCAGCGACTGTCTGAGCTGACCGCTTTGGATCGCGAGGTACGCAACCGTCTTGGGACGGCGTACTCGCACGAATCCTGGGGTGAATCGCAATTCCTCCTGGAGCTGCCGGAAAAGTGGGAGCTCAGCCGCGTGGTGCTCGACGAAAATGCGGTTTGCGGTTTTCTGATCGCTTCGCGGAAAGGCGACCTGATGCATATTCACCGCTTCGCCGTCGCCGAGGCCCAGCGCAGCAGCGGGCTGGGCCGGCGGCTCTTGGATGAGCTCGCGGGAGGCGGCAACGAGCGGCATGCGGCGGGAATCACCCTCTCCGTCGCGGCCGGCAACGACCGTGCTGTGTCGTTCTATGAGCGCGCCGCGTTCTCGGTGGTGGAGCAGATCACGGTGGCAGGACATCCCTATTACAGAATGATCAGACATCTTTCGACTCAGCCAGTCCGGAGCAAGGCATGAACATCACTGTCATTGGTGCCCATCTGGACGATATCGAGATCGCGTGCGGCGGAATGATCGCGCGCAGCGTACGGGCCGGTCACGGCGTGCGCTTCCTCGTGCTGTCCGACTCGGCCTACGCTAACTACGATGGCAAGGTGCTGCGCACTCGTGAGGAAGCCATCCAGGAAGGACGCGAAGCGGCCGCCGTCCTCGGCGTGCAAGACATCGAGGTGCTGGACTTCCCAACCAAGGACGTCCCCTACCACTCGACGGTGGTGGAAGCGATCGAGGCACACCTGAATCGCTCCAAGACCGACGTGATCTTCACCCACTGGCCTTTCGACACGCACCAAGCCCACCATAACACCGCGTTATCCACCCTGTCGGCGGCGCGTTACTACCGATCCATTCTGATGTACGAGCCGATGATGCCCTCCGGGCGGTCGTACGTCGGATTTCGCCCGCAGTTCTACGTAGACATCTCCGATTTCATCGAACAGAAGCTCGAATCGATGCGGGCGCACGCTTCCCAGTACCGCAAGTATGGCGACGCATGGATCGAGGCCGTGGAATCACGCTCGCGTCTCCGCGGCTTCGAGATGGGAGTCAAGTACGCCGAGGCATTCGAGGCAGCCCGCTTCGAGTGGCGCCCTTGAAGGTCACGATCCATCAGCCCGAGCATCTGCCGTGGCTGGGATTCTTCAACAAGATGGACCAAGCCGACCTGCTCGTCCTGTTGGACAATGTCCAATACCGGAAGAACTACTTCCAGAACCGTAATCGGATCTTGGGGGCGAACGGCCCGATGTGGCTGACGGTGCCCGTGGTTTCGAAAGGCCACACCTCAAGCACAATCGCCGAGACTGAGATCAGCCAACAACATGAGTGGCGGATCAAGTGCGGGAAGTCGTTACGTATGGCTTACGCGAACCACTCTTTCTTCTCGGACCACGCAGGTTTTTTCGAGGAACTCTATTCCCGAACCTGGAAGCTTCTTGCCGAGTTGAACCTGGAGATCATCCGCTATCTTGCTTCGGCTCTAGGGGTCCGGACCGAGATGGTGCGCGCCTCGGAACTAGGTGTCGCTGGAGCCAGCAGCCAGCTTCTCCTGGACATTTGCCGGAAGACCGGCGCGAACACCTACCTGGCCGGTCAGACCGCTGGCGGCTACCTCGATGAGACCATCTTTCGCGAAGCGCGGATCGAGGTGACGATCCACCAGTTCACCCATCCCACCTATCCTCAGCGCAGACAAAAGGATTTTGTATCCCACCTGTCGGTCATCGATCTGCTTTTCAACTGCGGCCCCGATAGCCTGAAGATAATCCGATGCGGCCCATCCGGCGTTTCTAGCCCGGCTGGGGACCGTTAGCCACGCGGGGCGAGCGACTCCATTAATTTGCGGTAAAGGTCCGCGACCGCGAGGTAATCAAACCGTTTCAGCGCGTCGGGTGGAATAGGTTGGCGCGGCTCCTTTAACGCGGCGAGGATCGCCTCTGCCAGGCGGGCCACGTCTCCGACCGGCACGATTCGGCCGAGGGCTCCGTTCCCCAGAATGTCGCGCACTCCAGATCCACTGTCTGTTGATACGACCGGGCAGCCCACAGCCAAGGCTTCGACGAGGACAGCGGGAAGGCCCTCGCTGGTCGAGGAGAGGACGAAAACCCCGGCGGCGGCCATGTAAGGATGTGGGTTCAAAACACTTCCCGGCAGCAGCACATCCTTCTCCAGTCCCAGCTCACAGATCAGACTCTGAAGACGTCCGAGTTCTTCTCCTTCACCCAGGAGCACGAGCCGCGATGGACGGGTGGGTCGCATCCGATGAAACGCGCGAACGAGTGTCGGGTAGTCCTTGGCGACATTCAACCGGCCTGCGGACAGAACAACAGGAGGCTCGCCGGGTCCAAACCACGGGTGCTCCACCGGTCGGTGAGCCTTTTCGAGCAGCTCCGGCGTAAGTAGAGGCGTAGGAATGACACGGATAGATTGGGGCCGCAGTCCCGCGACACGAGAAAGGTCGTCGGCCACGTCCTGCGAGATCGCCACTACGGCGTCGGCCCAGGGATAGAAATGGTGCACAAAGTAGTCGGAAAAGCGGCCCCGGGCCGTCGTGGCGATCTGCTTCACAGCAGAGATGCTGCTGTGCTCGGTGATGATCAGGCGAGTGGGGACGGCGGCGATGCGTCGCGCCAAGGCGGCAGCGACGTTGGTCTGGATTGCGCCGGAGATGAGGACGTGCGGCCGCTCGCGGCGGAGATAGCGCACCAGCGCGGGAATGCTGGTGAGCGCCCTCCGGGCATTCAGATCCACCAGCCGGATGCCTGACGGAACCGCGGAGCGAAAGTCGCCGCCCGGCGTTGCTTGCACGAGGTCTACCTGGAGACCACGCTCGTGAAAGCCGCGCGCCAGGTTCACGAACACCCGCTGGATACCGCCATGGACCAGGGCGGGATGGAACAAAGCAACTCTGACGAGGTCTGGCACAGGCGCCAAAGTAACCGATTCGGCGCGGGACTGCCACACTGACGCGGGTCGATGATATGTTGGCGGCATGTCCCTGGCTCGTGCCCTGGCGGCTCTGCTGCCGTCCGGTGCGGTGAAGGAATTCCTACGCCTGCGCGCCTATAACCTGCAATATCGCGGACGGGCGCGGTTCTCCAAGGCGGCGGATGTTTTCACGACTCGAATGGCGGGAACGGAATTCCGTACGCGGCAGGCGCCGTACGGGATCCCCGCGATGCTGGATGTCTACGAGCGCTGGCACAGGATCGCCCCGGGAGATGTCATCATCGACGTGGGCGCGCACTACGGAATGGTCATGCTGGGACTGGCGGCCCTGGCCGGACCTTCCGGAAAAATCCTCGCCCTGGAACCGGACGACATCAACCGCAGGGTCCTCCTGGATAACCTGGCGCTGAACCCGGAGTTACGCCAAGTCGAGGTGCTCGCTGATGCGCTCTGGGACAGCGTCGGCAACATCGAATTTTGCGAGCGGGGATCGCTCGGATCGTCGGCGCTGTGGGATGGGCCGGGGTCCACGAAAACCACCAAGCGGACCATCACTCTTGATGCGGTGGCCGAGCGCTTCCGACTCGAGCGTCTCGATCTTGTGGTGATGAACGCCGAAGGGGCTGAACTGAAAGCTTTTGCCGGAGCCCAGCACGTGCTGCGCGAACTC
Organism: Terriglobia bacterium; assembly: GCA_020073495.1. Classification (NCBI taxonomy): domain Bacteria; kingdom Pseudomonadati; phylum Acidobacteriota; class Terriglobia; species Terriglobia bacterium. The sequence continues at coordinate 649,894 of JAIQFD010000003.1, read as the reverse complement.
CAGCCCGTGTTTGCCATCGCTTCCAACCACTTCGTGGACGGTAAGTACACCTACGAGACGATAGAGCGGCAGCTGCGGTCGTGCGGATACGAAGCCGAGACGGTATGGCACACGAAGGAAGAGTGTGTCACGTACGCCCGGCCGGAGCCAAGAAACAAAGCCTGAGTCACCTCTCCTTCAGAATCGCTGCCACAAGTTCCATGTCGCTGGCCGAGTAGCGCTGGTCGGTGGGAACGGTGAGCACGCACGACGCCAGCTCCCGCACTTCCTCGCTGACCGCGCCCGGCGCCTCCCAGTGGATGGGGCAACTCAAGCCACGGCTGGTCACAATTTGTGCCCCGCTTTGGCCGGACCGGGATGGGAACACCTTGGTAACCAGCCAGTGACGTTTATGGACGAGCGGGTGAACAGGCAATGCTACAATCGCTTCAATTCTTCTGACGCGCGACGAGCCCGCGGCGCGAGAGCCGTGAATGGGAGTGACCAGCCCCGATAGGGAGTTTTGATGGATTCTGGGAAGTTGGTGCCGACCAAGCCGGGCGGCGAGCTGGATCGCTACGATCACGGCGAACAAGCATCGTTTCCACGCTATGGGCCGCTGGACCCGTCGGAACCCTCGCTGGGCGACTACTGGCGCATCCTGGTCAAGCGCCGCTGGACCGTCATCACCACCCTGCTGGTCGTGCTCACCCTGGGCATCATCATCACCTTCCGCACCACGCCCATGTACGAAGCCGTGGGCCGGATCGCGGTCTTCCGCGAAAACACCGAGATCCTCAATTTTAAAGACATCGGTTCCTCCAGTTCGGAGGATTGGGATTACACCGTCGGGCTGGAGACGCAGGTGAAGATCCTGCAAAGCGACAGCCTGGCGAATCTGGTCGCGCGCAACGTGCTGTCGCAGACGCGCAACAGCTCCGGCAGACAGGAGAGCAACGGGACCATCGCGCTGGGCGGCCTGCGGCCCACCGATCCGGCGGCCGAGCGGACGTTGGCCAACGAGATCAAGGCCAACATGAAGATTTCCACCATCCCCAGCACGCGCTTGATCGAGGTGCGCTTCCTGAGTCCCGATCCCGGACGCGCCGCGCAGGTGGTCAACGCCCTGGCCAGTACCTTCATCGAAGAGAACTTCAAGACCCGCTACGAATCCATCATGCAGGCTTCCGACTGGCTCCAGCGCCAGTTGGCCGACCTGCAGATGAAGGTCGAGACCTCGCAGGAGAAGCTGGTCCAATACCAGAAGCAGAACGAGATCCTGGGGATCGACGAGAAGCAAAACATCATTACCCAGAAACTGGACGAGCTGAATAAAGAGTTGACGATTGCGCAAGGCGACCGCATCCAGAAAGAGGCCGCCTACAAGCAGGCTCAGAACGGCAGTTACGAGATTGCCAGCGCCGGGCAGCAGTTCGGGGTCATGGACAAGTTGCGATCGCAGGAAGCCGACCTGAAGACCCAGCTGGCGCAGCTCATGACCCAGTTCGGTCCCTCGTACCCGAAAGTCCGGGAGGTGAGCAACCAATTGGCGCAGGTGCAAGTCTCGATCCAGCAGGAGAACACCAAGATAGGTTCCCGGCTGCAGCGCGACTATCAGACCGCGGTGCGGCGCGAGCAATTGCTGCAAGTGGCGCTCGACCGCCAGAAGCAGGAAGCCAACAAGCTCAACGAGCGCGCCATCCAGTACAACCTGCTCAAGCGGGACGTGGACACGAACCGCCAGCTCTACGAAGGTCTTCTGCAGAAACTGAAGGAAGCCGGCGTGGCCGCCGGACTGAAGTCGGGCAACATCCGCATCGTGGATCGGGCGGAGGTACCCAGATCGCCGTCCAAGCCAGACATCCCGCGCAACATCGCGCTGGCGCTGATGCTGGGCCTGACCGGCGGCATCGGCCTGGCGTATCTCCTGGAAGCGCTCGACAACACCATACGCACTCCGGAACAAGTGGCGCAGGTCGCGGCTCTGCCCTCCTTGGGCATCATTCCCATGAGCCTGCGGCTGGCTCCGAAGGCGGGCAACGGCCGCCCCAACCTGGCGCTGGCGGCGGCTGCCGGACGCGGCGATGGCATCGAACTGGTTTCGCATTCGCGCCCCAAGTCCGAGATCGCCGAGGCCTACCGCGCGCTGCGCACCTCCATCCTGCTTTCCTCGCTGGGCGCTCCGCCTAAGGTAATCCTGGTCACTAGCGCGCTGCCTCAGGAAGGCAAGACCACCACCAGCATCAATACCGCCATCGTACTGGCGCAGAAGGGCGCTCGCGTCCTCCTGGTGGACGCCGACCTGCGCCGCCCGGGGATCCACCAAAAGATGGGCCTGAAACCGCGCGCCGGCCTGAGCACCCTGCTGGCGGGCAGCGACACCTTCGAGAATCTGGTCATCCCCTCGCCGCAGTTGCCCAACCTATTCGTCTTGCCGGCGGGCCCCCCTCCGCCGCACCCGGCCGAACTGCTCGGCTCCGAGCTGATGAAGAATTACCTGATGCAGTGGCGGGAGAAATTCGAGCACATCATCATCGACACGCCGCCCGCTCTCAGCGTCACCGACGCCGTGCTGCTTTCGGTGGACGTGGACTCGGTGATCCTGGTGATCCGCTCCGGCCAGACCACCAAGGAGGCGCTGCGCCGCGCGCGTGACATCCTGACCCAGGTGAACGCCAGGATCATGGGCGTGGTCGTCAACGCGGTGGATCTGCAGTCCCCCGACCTCCACTACTACTACTACGGCACCAAGTACGGCGGGCAATACTACGAAGAAAATCCGCGCAACTGAGCGTGTCTTCCCCGGCGACGAATTCGCGACCCCGAGAAAACGCGGCCGATACCTCCGATAAGGTACTGCGGTGGCCGTTGGAGTCGGCCTCGCACCGCACACGGTTCCTGGCGGCCGGGATCGCCGTGATCGCGCTCTTCGTGGCCTGGGTCGCGGGCGATTACGCGGCGAAGGTGCTGGCCGGCTCGCTGCGCCCGGAGCGCGTGGCGCTGGCGGCGCGCCTCGATCCTCTCAACGCCGCCTATCACCATATCCTGGGCCGGATCTCTTTCTACGATCGCCAGGATTTCCCCGCAGCGCTGGAGCACTACCGAACCGCGACGCGCTTGAATCGGTATTCGGCGCGCTACTGGCTGGATCTTGCCAACACCCAGCAGATCATGGCGCAGCCCGAGGACTCGCGGAAGTCATTGGAGAATGCGCTGGCCTCCGATCCCACCAATCCGCAGATCGCCAGCGAGGCAGCGAACTACTACCTCGTGCTTGGGGACACCCCCCGCGCCCTGAATCTACTGGGCATGACGGTCCGCTATAGCCCGGAGGATGCGCGCAGCGCCATCGAATTGAGTTGGCGGGCAACGCAGGATGCGAACGTGGTCACGGACCAGGTCCTGCCGCACACCCCCGAGGCGTACCTGATGTTCCTCCAGTTGCTGATGGAGCGCCGCCAGACCGACGCCACCGCGCAGGTCTGGCAGGCACTGATGGAACTGAAGCAAAGCGTCTCCCCGGAGGCCACTTTCCCCTACATCCAGTACCTGCTCGACGAAGGCGAGGTCGGGCGCGCCCGCGCCGCATGGGACCAGCTCATGCGCCGTGACGAAGCGCTGCGCGGCTACATCGCGGCCGGCAACCTGGTCAGCAATGGGGGTTTCGAAGAAGACATCCTGAATGGCGGGTTCTCGTGGCGCTACCAATCCGATCCGCACGTTGCGCTCGCCATCGACCAGCGCGAGGCCTACCAGGGGCGCCGGTCGCTTGCGATCGCTTTCGACGGCGAAGCGGTGCAGGACGCCGGCATCTACCAGTTGATCGTCGTCGAGCCCAATTCCGAGTACCGCGTCGGCGCGCGAGTGAAGACCGAGGGGATGGAGGGCGCGGGCGGCCCTCAGCTCGCCGTGATCGACCGCTACTCCCGAAAGCAATTCTATCTATCGGCGGAGTTCACCGGCACGACCGCGTGGCGCGAAGTGGGAGGTGAATTTCGCACCGAAGCGGACACGAAGCTGCTCATGCTGCGCATCGTGCGTGTGCCGGGGACGACGCGCGTGCGCGGGCGCATGTGGCTTGACGAAGTCTCGGTGGTGCGCAAATGAGCGTGCCCGCGGACATCCTCGACCCCGCCGCACAGGCGGCCCGCGATGCAGCCGCGCGCCCCGGCCGCCATGCTGCTTCGCTGCATAACACTCTTGTGTACGGCCTGTGCGCGCTGCTCAGCTTTGGACCGCTGGCCTTCGGCGCCACCGAGCCCTGGTCCGTCACCGTGCTGGAGATCGGCACGTCGGCTTTGGTGCTGGTGTGGATGGCCAAGCAGGTGTCCTTGCGGCGCATCAAGATCCGCTACAACCCGCTGTATCTCCCGATGTCGCTGCTGGCGCTGCTGGTGCTTTTCCAGTTGGTCTCTGGTATGACCGCCTACCGCTACATCACGACCACCCGCGCCACGCTGTTCCTTGCCTACGCGGCGATCTTTTTTGTTGTCGTTCAAACCTTGCGCAGCGACCGCGACTTGAAGCTTTTTTCCAACTGGTTCTCGATCTTTGGTTTCCTGGTCGCGCTGTTCGCCATCGTGCAGGGGCTCACCGACAAGACGGGCAAACTCTACTGGGTGCGCCTGCCGCGTTTCGGGGGCTGGACCTACGGTCCTTATGTAGACCACAGCCACTATGCCGGTCTGATGGAGATGCTGCTTCCCTTGCCCCTGGTGATGGCGGTGCTCGGCGTGCAGCGCGGCAACAAGCGCGTTCTGCTCTGGCTGTTCACAGGGACGATGATGGCCTCCATCTTCCTCTCGCAATCGCGTGGCGGTGTGCTCGCCATGCTGATCGAGTTGGCATTCCTGGCCGCCGTAGCGGTCCCGCGCAGCAGCGCGCGACGCCACCACAGGACCGGGTTTGCGGCGGTGGCGGCAGCCATCGTCTTTCTGGCGTTCGTCGCATGGCTCGGTGGCGACGCGCTCCTGGAGCGATTCTCGGTTCCCCGGCAGCAGGACCTGGTGGGACCGGGGCGCCCCCTGATCCTGAAGGACAGCGTGCGGCTGATCGCGCACAAGCCCGTGACCGGATGGGGACTGGGCACGTATCCGCTGGTGTTCCCGCAGGTCCGCAGCTTTTATACCAGCCTGTTCATCAACCACGCACACAACGATTACGCGGAGCTGGTCGCGGAGACGGGTATCGTGGGCGCGGTCGTGATCGCTTGGTTCCTGTTCGCACTCTACCGCGCCGGACTGAGCAAAGTGCGCAACCGCCAGAGCCGCACCATCGACGCAGTGACCCTGTACTCGCTGACTTCGTGCACCGCCATCGTCGCGCACAGCTTCTGGGACTTTAATCTTCAGATTCCCGCCAACGCGGCCCTGTTTTTCGCGCTTTGCGGCCTGGCCTCCGCGCGGCTTACGGCGCCACGCGTACGCGAGCAGGCCGCTGCGGAAACGTCGGCGGCCGGAGAAGCCGACTGGTGAGGTTGCCACACTCTCTTTTCCGAGGGCGGCCGCGCTGCCGAGCTCCCAAAAAACATCGGCACGGTCTCAGCCGTGCCGTTCGGGTACCGGGCTCTGGCGCTACCAGAGCGGTTTGCCCTGCTTGTCGCGGAACGCGTACGTGTTCTGCCCGCGCGTGATCTCCCGTGCCAGGATGGCGTCCTCACCGCTCCCCAGCTTGACCTTCGAGCCAAGCACGTCGATGCGCTCTCCCTTCTCGAAGGTGATCTCGTAATCCTTCATGAACTTGGATGCCGCGACGTGCACGATCTGGGTTTGGCCACCCGACCGGAGCACGATATGAAATCCCATGGTTCCGCTGACGGGACACTCGAACTCCTTCACCTCTTCGATCGTGCCGCTGATCTTGACCTCAGTCGTGGGGTCGTATTTCACTTTGGGGGCCTTCTGGGCGAGCAGCGATGTAGCAAGCAGACCAGCAACTAAGGTCACGAGGAACACGCAACGCCATCTACGCAGCATGATCCACCTCTTTCGTCGTCCACCGGGCGGTGGGGCCTACTTCAACCCTAGCCCCATGTCATAGGGGGGTCTGTGACGCAAATCACAGAGGATTGAGGGGGTGACGTCGTAGGGTCGATTGGGATTTTTCCCTGTTTTTTCCGGTCGAGTAGTGGCAGAATTCTGCCGCCCCCACGACTGAGGCGAAAGAACCGACGTGCCGCCGGTGTTCGTGCTGCGGCAGACTCTTGACCGCAAAGTCAAGGGCTCTAGGTTTGAAACATTTGAAGGCAAAGAAAGTAGCCTTTTGAATTGTAAAGTGATAGTAATTCAACGGCTTAGTAACCAGCGTAGTAATGGTGAGGCGACACTTATCGCCCACCCTTAGATGGAAGCAGGAACGATGCGCCATGGGAGCCGCTTCGCTTCAGGAGAGCCTTCCAGGAACCGATGAATTCTTCCACGGTCGCATCCAGCGGAGGAGAGGACATGAGCTGGAACACACGCTGCGCCATTCTACTTCTCGTGTTCGTTCTGGGTTGCGCCGGATCGCTGTTCGCGGCATCCCAGAACGCGGTCATTTACGGGACCGTGTACAACGCGGGCAGCAATCCGATGCCGGATGTCACCGTCATCCTGGAGAACCGCGCCCTCGGATTTTCGCGAACCGCCGTCACCGGCTCCGATGGCTCCTACACATTCTCGGAGGTGCCTCCCGCGGACAACTACACGGTGACCGCGAAGCATGGCGCCAAGCAGATCGACCAGCGCACCGGAATCACGGTCAACGTCGGCGACGAGCGTGTGATCCTTCCGCCGCTCACCGAACAGCCCGAGGTAGCGGCCGGCGCTCCACCGAAGCCGGCAGGCCCAGTCAAGACGCAGCCCACGGTTCGCAATGAGACGGTCAGTTCGGCTGTCAGCGGCGTGGTCACCGGCGACCAGTTGCGCTCCCTTCCTCTTTATAACCGGAACTTCCTCGTCCTCGGCCTGATCACTCCCAATGTCCACGATACTGAACAGGGCTCAGCGCTGACCGGGGCATCCTTCAGCGTGGCCGGAGCCCGTCCCAGCCAGAACGACTTCCTGTTGGATGGCACCGACAACCTGGCGAGCAGCAGCAACCAGGCCATTCCCTTCCAGGTCAATGACTCGATCCAGGAGTTCCGCGTCACCTCCTCCACCGCGAACGCCGAATACGGTCGCAACCTGGGTGGCACCGTCAACGTGGTGACCAAGCGCGCCGGCAACGCCTTTCACGGCAGCGTCTATGGCTACTTCGGCAGCGACGTCCTGAACGCCGACAATCCACTCTCGCTCTACAACGGCACTACATTTGATAAGGCCGCGGCCTACGCCGGTACGGTGGGCGTTGCGCCGGTACTCGACCCAACGGCAGCGCAGTATCGCACGCCGTTCAGCTACAACCAGTATGTGGCCAACGCTCAAGCGGCGGGCTATTGCACAAACTCCCGCGTTGGCGCCTTCCCGGCAAACACGTGCGTGGCCAACACCGATGGTCTGAACACGTTCTTCGATCCGGCCCAGATTCTCAAGGACCACAACCAGTTCAAGCAGCCGTTCGACTCCAAGCAGTTCGGCGCCAGTGGGGGCGGCGCCCTGATCAAAGACAAGTGGTTCGCCTTCGGCAGCTACGAAGGCACGCGCATCGACAACCCCAACCCGATCCTGGAGCGCGTTCCATCGAGCTTCGACACGACGTACCATGGCTATCCGTTTGCTTCGGGCCTGGGCGCGGCCGATCCCAACTTCGTCCAGGCACAAAACATCCTCAAGCTGTTCCCGGCGTCCAACATCAAGGCTCTGGGTTCGGGCGCGGTGCCTGGCGTCCTCGAGTTCTTCCAGGGCGAGACACCGAACTACACCCACGTCCACAACTTCCTCTTGCGCACCGATTTCAAGAAGTCGGAGAACACCGATTTCACGTTCCGCTACGTGGGCCAGATCCTGAACCAGTTGCATGACGACACCTTGCCCGCGGTCGGCTCGTATCCGGGTAATGGCGCCTTCCGCGAAGCAGTGAACCACAACGCGAGCTTGTCCTTCAGCCACAACTTCACGAAGACGCTGATCAATGAATTACGCTTCGGGTACAGCCGGTTCGACCTGGGCGAATCGGCGCAGGACGCCAGCTTCGACGCCACTACATTGGGTCTGCCCTTCAAGCAGATGCCTACCATCCTGCTGAACGGGATTGATACACAATCGAGCGGTGCCGCGCCGGGAGTTCTCGGGGCCTATGCTGGGTGGCTGGACTTCGGCGCCGGCGCCCCGAGCCTCATGTTCCCATGGTCCGATTCCCGCTTCCCGTTTGCGCGCCTGGGCGCGCCGCTGGGGGCACCGGCCGAGCGCCGCGATTCCACCTTCTCCGTTACCGACAACGTCTCCTGGAACCATGGTCACCACAACATCAAATTCGGCGGCGAATTCCGCCACCTGGACAACGACGTGTTCAACGGCGCCTTTAACCGCGGCCTCATCTACTCCGGGAACATCGGCGAGTTCACCAGCGACAGCGAAAGCTGCAACGTAGGGTCCGTTGCGTGTCCCAACAATGCCTTCCGCCGGCCGAGCTTCGATTTTGCCCAGTTCAACCCCGCCTACAGCGGCAAGTTCAGGTCCTGGGTGGTCGCAGGCTACCTCCAGGACACCTACCGCGCGCGCAAGAACCTGACCTTCAATTACGGTCTCCGCTACGAGTACTTCTCGGTTCCGCGGGAGATCAACAACAACATCTGGAACTTCGACCCGGCGTCGAACGGCATGGTGCAGCAGAACGGCACCGCCGTCCAGGACCCCTACGGCAATCTTTGCGGGGCTGTCGATCCCCCGTGGGGCGTCCTTACGGCCGCGTTCGGGGGCTTCCCGGTGCAGGATTCCTTCGGCAATCCTACCTGGATCAATGGCACCGGCTGCAAATCGACGAGCACCAACGGCTACAACCAGACCGCGCGTTCCAACACCTTGAATTTTGCCCCGCGCGCGGGCATTGCCTGGAATGTCCGCGGCGATGAAGTCGCCCACCCCACCGTGGTGCGCGTCGGCTTCGGCATCTTCTACGACCAGGCGCCGATCAGCCAGATCTCGCAGTTGATGTACAACCGGCCGATCACGTCCCCGAATGCAATCATCGGACAGGGCTTCAGCGGCCAGGCCGGTTTCCCGCTCGGTGGCGCCTGCGGCGGCAATTACCAGTGCGGCTTCGGGAACTCCCTCGTACAGGCGGGCGCGCTGGCAGCCACCACGCTCGACGGCGTGAATCCGAACAGCTTCTATGCTTCGATGCAGCAACCCTTCGCGATCTACGCGCGTGACACGGGGCACTCCAATACCCCGCATTCCTTGCAAGCCAGCGCCTCGATCCAGCAACAACTTTCGCCCAAGGTGACCGCGGAAGTCGGATACGTTGGCATGATCGGGTATTATTTGCCGGTTGTGTACGACCAGAATTACGCGAACGAATGGGGCCACGTCCGCCTCTGCACCGGAGGCGTTGGCAGCCCAACCTGTCCCGACGCCAGCAGCCCCGGGAGCAACCTGTGGTTTGACAACATGTCCCAGTTCCCCATCTACACTGTCACCAACCGGGGCGATTCCAACTATCACTCGGTGATGGCGCGCGTACGGACGGCCGGCTGGCACGGCCTGCGCCTGAATGTCGCCTACAGCTACTCCAAGTCGCTCGACAATTCCTCGACCGGCATCTACCCCACTCTCCCCATTTCTCCTCGCAACCTGCTCTTGGGATATCAATTCTTGGAGAACGGGAGTTTCCCGACACAGAATCTCCTAGGTACCTTCACGGGGGCACTGCCCCCTGCGGGCTTAGGCTTCGCCCAGCCGGTGTTTCCGTTCATCGACTTCAGCACCGGAGCTTTGACCACCACCGGCGCCGGGCGCGTGCTGACCAGCCCGTACCTCATCCCGCAGGACCCGTTCCACTTCCTCGCCAACGACTACGGCCGCTCGGACTTCGATTCCACCCACCGCCTGACCGTGGACTACGTCTGGGAAACGAAATCCTCCAGCAAGCTCTGGGATATGTGGGCATTCAGCGGCATCTTCACGGCCCAGACGGGCCAGCCGTTCAGCATCTTCGGCGGGCCGATCGCCGGAGGGATCACGCAGCGCGCCGAGCTGGGAGTCCCGCAGAATCAGATCCTAATCACGGATAACCCAAACGGAGCGATCGACCCCACCCAGTTCATCTTCCTGCTCAGCGACGTCTGCCCGGCGCAGGTGGTGGCCAACAATGCATCTACCTTCATGCCGATCCCAGGTCAGGCCTGCATCGGCCGTACCGGTCGCAACGCGTTCATCGGCCCGAATTTCGTCAACATGAACTTTGCCATCCAGAAGGGCTTTACGCTCGGAGGTGAGGACAAGAAGCTGTATCTCCGCGCCGAATTCTTCAATCTTTTCAACCGCGCCAACTTCTATAACCCGATCAGCTCGATCAGCGACAATGGCTTTACCCCAAGCGGCGACTTTGGCACCATCAAGTCGGCGCACGATCCGCGCCAGATCCAGTTGGCGGTGCGCTTCAGCTGGTAGACATTCACCGGCCCTCCTGGCGCAGGAGGGCCACTTCCCAGCCGCAGCTTCGAAGACTTCGACCTGCGGCTAGGAAGTGACGAACAAGGGCCCGCAGACCGTTCGGCGCGGCCTGGATCGCGGCTCGCAGTGCCTTGTGTGAGTACGCGACGTCACGGGATTGATTGAAGAGGGTTTTGGTAGCAAGCCAGGTTACCAAAGGCACCGGCAACGGGCCCTAGGTGCTTGACTGTGGCAGGCCAACAAAAATAGCATTTCAGGCCCTGCCACGTGCACTCCCCCAGTCGCGCCTATGTCTCTCCTCCTCCGAGGAGGCGCGCTTTGTTGGCTGTGAACTGAGACGAGTCAAGCAGTCGGGCGTTTAAACGAGATTCTTAAGACCGCTTCACCGAGGAAGCTGCAGTGCGCATATCCAGAGTAGCTGGATGGATGTCAGGGAGGAATGCCACCATGAGCCGGACCCGCCTCATTGTTTCCGCGATTTTCATCGTCATCCTTGGATTGATCGCCGTTCCCGCCGTTTGGGCCGGCGGATTGACTCCGTCCTCGGCGTCGCCCCTCGCCACCAGCGCGAAGGGGAGCGCCGTGTTATTGGTCGACCTGGACGGCGACGGCAAGCTCGATCTCGTGGTGGCGGAAGGCGCGCCCGCCAATCAGGTCGACATCTATCAAGGCAATGGCTTGGGCGGCTTCACGCTGAAGCAGACCATAGGAGTGGGCGCAAACCCGATTGCGTTGGCGGCAGGTTCCCTGACCGGCGCCGCAAACCCCGACATCGTGGTGGCGAACGCCGGCAGCGGCAACATCACTGTCCTACAGAACAACGGTGCTTTCGGCTCCCCATTCACTACTCTTGGGCCCTATGCCCTTCCCGGTGGAAGTCCCAGTCCACTGGCGGTGGCCGTTGCGGACATGAACGGCGACGGATTCCCTGACGTGATCGTGGCCGATGGCGCCAACGATCAGGTCGACATCCTGCTCGGCAATGGCATCCCCGCTCTGGCGCTGACGCCTACCGCCAGCACTCCCTATGCCGTGGGCTCGATTCCCGCCGCTCTGGTCGTATCCGATTTCAATGGTGACCTCGAGCCCGACGTTGCCGTAGCCAACTCTGGCGGCGGCACGGTAACCATCCTCACCAACACCACGGTCTTCCCCGATCTTCTCGACGTGACCTTCGCGGCGGCGGCGACGTCGACCGTTGGGACTGGGCCGATCGCGATCGCAGCGGGCTTCGTGGGCCCGAGCGGCTCACTCGACCTGGTGGTCGCGAACACACTCAGTTCGGACGTCAGCGTGCTCCTGAACAACGGCGCGGGCGTCTTCCCCGCTGCCGCGGCCAACACCGCGGTTTCCGGAGCACCCACGGGCATCATCCTCGGTGACTTCAATTCGGACGGCAAGAACGACATCGTCGTCTCCGCCTCCGATGGCGCCGACATCCTCTTCAATAACGGCTCCGGGGTATTTGCCCCACCGTCCGTGAATTTCCCGACCGGCGGCGGAACCAACCCGGTCGCAATCGCCGTTGGCGACGTTGGCAAGCCTCCGAACCTTGCCCTGGACGGCCGCGCCGACGTGGTTATAGCCGATGCCAGCGCAGCCCAAGCGTTCATCCTGCTTGGCACCCCGTTCTTCAAAATGACTGCTGTACCCGTCAGCGCGCAGGAAGGCGTGGCCTTCCCGCCGCCGCCAACGTCCATCTTCACCTTCCAGTACGACAACGACGCCAACCCCGCACACTTCACGGCCACCGTCACCAACTGGGGCGATGGGGCCGTTTCCGATGCGGAGAATGTCACCTGTGCCGCTCCTCCGGTCTGCGTCGTCGATGCTTCGACCACGCCTCACACCTACGCAGATCCGGGTGCGGAAGGCGCGAAGATTATCAATCTCACGCTCACCAACACGACGGACAGCCAGTCCATCAATGCGACCAGTTCGGCGACTGTAGCGGATGCCCCGCTCAGCCCGGCCGCGACCCCGGATCTCCCGAACGCCGCTTCGCCGCACACCTATACCGGCGTGACCGTCGCGAACTTCACGGACGCCAACACCACGGCATTCAACACCGACTTCAGCACCAGCATCGACTGGGGCGACGGTAGCCCGGTGGACAACTGCGCTGCCCCGTGCGCTACTGTGACCGGGCCGCAGGGTGGCCCCTTCGTCGTCGCGGGCACGCACACCTATAACGCTGTCGGCAATTTCGCGATCACGACCACCATCACCGACAGCGAGGCGACCCAGTCGCCGTCGGCGCCGATCCAGGTCACGATCCACGCCAACATCACCTCCATCACGGCGACGCCGGTGACCTTCGCCGCGATCGAAGGCAAGCCGATGGCCAACGGAGTCACACTGGCCACATTCATTTCCGGCCGTGCCGGCGCGGTCCAAGGGGATTTCTCCGGTGTCGTCCAGAACTGGGGCGACGGTGCATCGGAGACCGAAACGGTCACGGGCGTCTTCCCCAATTTCTCCGTCGTCACAAATGCCTCGGCCCACAAGTATCCGGACGAGGGCACCTTCACGCCGGTCGTCATCGGGATCACGGACAACGTCGACTCGAGCGTTGCGACTGTGAACAGCACCGCCAATGTGGCCGATGGCCTGATAACCGTGACTGTGAACGGCGCCGTGACAGCTACCGAAGGAGCGGCCTCGATCGGCAACATCGGCAGCTTCACCGACGAGAACACGCTGACCACGACGGCCGCCTACACGGTCACCATCGATTGGGGTGATTGCGGCGGCCCCTGCGCCTTTGTCCCTGCCACCAACGTGAACGGCAACACCGGCGCCTTCACTGTGGACGACACTCACACCTATGTGGAAGAGGGTTCCTTCACCGTGCGTATCAAGGTGGTGGACATCGACTCCTCCCAGACGGTGACCGGCTCCGGCGCGATCACCGTGAACGACGCGCCATTGGTCGTGGGCAGCCTGGCGGTTCTCCCGGTCACCGGCGCGACGTGTAATCCTCCAGGCTGCGCAACGGGTCCCGGCAACACCCTGCTGGCCAACGTGGATACGTGGAATGGCACTCTGGCCGCGTTCCAGGACAGCAATACCGGTGCTCCGACTACGGACTTCACCATCGACATCGCCTGGGGTGACACCCAGACGACCAACTGCCCGGCACCTTGCGCGCTGGTGCAGACTAACGGGCCGGCCGGCGACTTCAAGGTCGTGGCCAACCACATGTTCATCAAGGCGGGGACGCAGTTGACCCCCGTCACGGTGACGGTCATAGATAAGGGCGGCGCTGCGCCGCTAGGCCCGACTCCGGGCACTGCGGCCGTGGTCACAAGCATGAGCAATCCCGGTCCGCAGGCCATCACCCCGACCGAAGGTGTCGCGTTCACCAACCAGGTGGTCGCGACCTTCACCTCGAATCGCGCGGGCGCTGTGGCCGGCGACTTCAACGCAGCCGGCACCAGTGTCAACTGGGGTGACGGGAACACGGACAACGCCCCCAGTGCCAATCTCTCCATCGTGTCGCTCGGCGGCGGAAACTTCCAGGTGCAGGGCAACCACAAGTACGCCGAAGAGAACCCGATCGCCTGCGGGGCGGCAAGCTGCCCGCTCGGCGTCACCGTCAAGGACAACGTCGACGGAAGCTTACTGAACGTCAACGGCGGCACCGCGACCATCGCGGATGCTCTACTGACGCCGTCGGCGGTGGCGGGGCTGGGCCCGGTCAATGAGGGCACCGCTCTCACCAACGTGACCGTGCTCACCTTCACCGACGCCAACACCGGCTCACCGGCTTGTCCGGGCGCAGGCTGCGACTTCACCGCCACCATCGACTGGGGTGACGGCACCGCACCCAGCGTTGGCACCGTCACCGGAAACCTGGGTGGACCCTTCACCGTCACTGGCACGCACACCTACGCCGAAGGCGGCCTGGACGCTGCAGGGCCGTTCTGCGTGGCTGGGGCGCCGGCGACCTGCCAGATCCATGTGACCGTCAATGACGAGGGCACCCCCAGCGCCATCCCCAACTTCAACAGCACGTCCGCGCTAGTGAACGACGCGCCGTTGTCGAATCCGGTCGGTGTGATCCTCACGCCTCCGGGCCTGACCGTGACCAACGTGGTGCTTGGCACCTTCCACGATGGCAACCCGAACGCGACTGCGGCCGACTTCAATAACGCCGGCAGCACCATCAACTGGGGTGACGGCAACACCGATACTGCTCCCAGCGCGAACATCTCATTCGTTCCTTTGGGCGGCGGCAACTTCCAGGTGAGGGGCAGCCATACCTACGCGACTCTCGGCCAGTTGTTCTCCGTTACCATCACGGTCGCTGATGCAGGCGGAGCGGCGGCGGTCGTAATCCACAGCAGTATCACCACGCCGACCACCGCGGGGGCCGTCTTTAACGGCTCGGCGTCGCCCCCGCAGTCGCTGATCAAAGCAGGTCAGTCCGTGGACATTCTCATCACGGTGTCACCCAACCCGAACGCCCCACCCTTCCCCAACGCGGTGCAGTTCACGGGATGCACCATCCTGTCGGGTCCGGCGGCGTCTGGCCTGACCTGCACCTTCAACCCCACCTCAGTACCTGACGTGCTGAACATCCACCAGGTCCACATGATCGTCCAGTCCTTCGCCCACGTCGCCATGCAGACGGCGCCGCCGCGGCCGGGACGCAATGGTCTGATGCAACTGGCGCTCCTGCTACCGGCGTTCGCGGGAATCTTCGGCATGGTGCTGCTTGGTTCGCGGAAGAGCAAGCGCCGCACCCTCCTGTGGTGGGGCGCCGGCTTCCTGCTGCTCGCCGTCCTGTTGGCGGGTTGCGGCGGCACTGGTCTCACGCCTCCCCCGCAGGGTGGCAGCGGGACTCAGCCCGGGACGTATGTGCTGCAGGTCAACACCAACTTCGGCGCGGCGGTGGCGCCCTGCAACATCAACGGCACGGGGCCCTGCATCACCGCGACGGTGACGGTTACCCAGTAATCTCAAACTGAATCTCCGCCCCGGCAGAAATGCCGGGGCTTTTTCTTCTGTGTTTGTGAGGAGGTCGATTCGTTGCGGCTTACTTCATCCGCGACAGGCGGGCGTTCAGATCTTCCAGGGCATCGTTGAGCAGCTTGATGTAGCGGGGTTCGCGGGCGATCTCCAGTTGCTGGACGACGCGCGCACGCGCCAGCTGCAGCGACTCTCGTTGCCGGTGCCGCACGATCTGCTCCGGCGTCATGGCGCCGTGTGCGGCGGCTGGCTTGTCCTCGGCGGATTCCATCTGGGCTTCGACCGACTTGCTCTCCCATCCGCGGGCCATAGCTCGATTATAGGACGAAGCGGCGCCTTCCGGCGGCGGCGCAGACTGGCCGGAACCCGCGGCGTCACTGCACGCGCTGTAGTCGCGCGATCAGCTTCTGCGCCAGATTCTCTTCCGACTCCGACCACAGCAGGCGCCCTGAGATCCCGCAATTTCTCTCCACTGCGGCGGTGAATCCGACGAGCTTCTGCACGTTGGCCTTCACCCGTGCCTCGGCCTGCGAGGTGAGCGGGAGGTCCTCGAATAGGAATGGCGTATCGAGCCCGAAATCCACCCGAATGTGCCCGTTCTCGCGGTAGGAGCCCTCGTCGAAGCCCAGGCCGCTGGCCACCAGGCTCACCGGCGAGGGCCGGTCGATCCACACCTCTCCGTGCTCCTCACTCGGGGTCCAAAGGTCCCACAAGGCCTCGAATTCGTAGGCATAGTCCTCGTGCAGGAACTCCCCTGCCAGCGCCGCGGCGCGCTCCGGATCGGCGCGATAGTCGAAGCTTTCCTCGAATATGATGGGCTGATCCCATCCTACCGGGTGCACCGCGAGGTGCCCGATTCCGGGAAACTCCAAGGAATATGGAAACTGCTTCATCACGGAGAGCACGCGCGGCAACACTTCGCGCTCGGTGAAGCTGGGAAACCAGAGGCTGAGATACAGCGAGTCGGCCATGGCGTACCGACATTGTACAGAGCCGCGCACCCGTGGTCACTGGCGCCCTCCCCTGTCCGAACACGCGCTTTGACACTGTTTCGCGCGCACTGGTACAGTAGAAGTTCGCCATACGACAATCCTGCCACGCAGAGCGTCCCCGTCGTCTAGCCCGGCCCAGGACATCGCCCTTTCACGGCGGTAACGCGGGTTCAAATCCCGCCGGGGACGCCAAGATTCTGAAGGACTTCTTGAAATCTCCCGGTTTGCCCGAAGGTTTGAAAGGGTTTGTTAACCAGGTACTCCCACAACAGTTGGACATGCCTGGATTAGGTAGCCTTCCCCCTCAAGTGCTATACTGACGTTGACGCTAGTAGCCACGGTTCGCTTGTGGTGCGGCAGTCCGATCGAACCATCCGGTCTGGCCCCTCCTAAGTCTTCCTGCTCTCCGTTCGTTCCAGCGCCAATTTACCTGAGCGGCTTCCTTTGTACCGTCGCGAATCGCATGCTGAGTGCGTCTCGCGAGACGCCTCTCCAGAAAGCTTACGATTCGAATGATGAATTTCTCCGAAATGCCACTCTCTGCCGCAATGCAGAAGAGACTGGCCGATGCCAATTTCTGCATTCCCACACCCATTCAGACAGCGGCGATCCCGCATGCACTGGCTGGGACTGACCTGATGGCCACGGCGCCTACGGGCACCGGTAAGACTCTCGCCTTCGTCGTCCCCATCATCGAGGGCCTGATGAAGCGCAAGCCCTGCGGTGTTGAAGTGCTGGTGCTCGTGCCTACGCGCGAGCTTGCCATGCAAGTGCACTCACAATTTGAGCTCTTCCGAGGTGGATCCATGCCCCCGGCCGCACTGGCGATCGGCGGACTGCCGGAGCACCGCCAGTTACAGGAGCTGCGTTCAGGCGCGCGCGTGCTGGTGGCAACTCCCGGCCGACTGGAAGATTTCCTCGGGCGCAAGCTCGCGACCCTGCGCCACGTCAACGTGCTGGTTCTGGATGAAGCCGACCGCATGCTGGACATGGGATTTCTGCCTTCGATCCGCCGTATTGTGGCGGCTGTGCCGACGGCGCGGCAGACGATGTGCTTCTCCGCGACCCTGGAGGCCTCAGTTGCCGGTCTGGTGAACGATTACCTTCGCGACCCGGTCCGGATCGCCCTGGGATCGACACTCAAGCCCGCTGAAAGCGTTGAACTGCACGCGTTCGAGGTGAACACTGCCGATAAATTTGACACCCTCAGTCACCTACTCCGTGCCGAAGAGGGCCGCACGCTGGTGTTCGCCCGCACCAAGCGCGGTACGGAACGCTTGACCAAGCATTTGATTCGCGATGGGTTCCTCGCTGCCATGATCCACGGCGATCGCTCCCAGTCACAACGCACGGGAGCGCTGAATGGCTTCGAGCAGGGACGATTCAAGGTGCTGGTCGCCACCGACGTGGCTTCGCGCGGACTGGATATCGAGGACGTCGCCCACGTCATCAACTACGACCTGCCGACATTGCCGGAAGATTTCATTCACCGCGTCGGTCGTTGCGGCCGTGCTGGCGCGCGTGGCCGCGCTTCGACGCTGGTATCTGCTGCGGAGGTGATCGAGCTGCGCACCATCGAGCGGGTTCTGAAGCTCCGGCTGGAGCGCAAGGAGATCAGCGGCGACATCTCGGCCCAGAGGTCTTCCAGGCCCCGGAACACGCTGCTGGGCCGGACCTTGCAGCCCATGCCCGGCGAGGTTTTCGCCTGATCGACGTACGGTAATGGACCTGGAGCCGTTACTCCGCGGGTGAATTTCCCCGGCGGCTCCTGGTTCTCGCGTATACTGAAAGTGTCTCCTTTCGCACTGTTGCGCGCTACGGCATGGCGTTCTCTGCGCGACCAGACGGAAAGTCGGACCCCACACGCTTAGCTCTCGTCCTAGACCGGCATTCATCCCTTCAACGTTCTTAGCACCATTGGAGCCCCGCCGGAGGTCCGCAGCATGAGTTCTCGTCCCACGTTCAACAAGCGTCAGAAAGAGCAAGCTCGAAAAGAGAAACAGCGCTTAAAGGCCGAGCGCAAACAGCAGCGCAAGCTGGAAAAGGCCGCCGGCCATAACGACGACATCGCTACGGAGATCCCTGCCTTCGTCCCCAGCGAAGACCAGAGTTCGTAAGCGTCCGAGCTCGCCGGACACATTCTAGGCGGCTCGTAAACCTTGACCCGAGACAGCTTGCGACACGCGGGCTTCTCAGAAACGATTCCAGCTTTGTGGAATCTTCGGAAGGACTTTCCTGTGAAGAAACTTTACGTTGGCAATCTGGCGTTTTCCGCTACTGAAGCCGAGATTCGTGAGATGTTCACGGCTTACGGCGCGGTGGAAAGCGTTTCGCTCGTCACCGATCGTGATACCGGCCGGTCGCGCGGCTTCGGCTTCGTCGAAATGACGAACGATGCTGAGGCAGCAGCCGCTATTACCGGGCTGAACGGCAAGGACTCGGGCGGGCGCCCGCTCACCGTGAACGAGGCGCGACCCAAGACAGAGCGCAGCGGCGGCGGCGGTTCGCGCAGCGGCTCCCGGAGCGGCGGTCGGGACGACTATCGCGGACATGCGCGCCAGCCGCGCGAGCCTCGCTGGTAAGCGCGGGAGCTTAGGAGCAAGTTTCCTCCCTACCCTGATCGTCTCGGACTTAGTGCTTCGTTGGACCCTTCGCAACATCGTCGCCAGGGGCTCGCCGAGATGTGTGGCGCGATTGCGTTGCCGCTGCCAACAGCGGGAGTGTACGTCAGACCTCGCTCTTCGCCGTGAATCCCCACGCCATCAGCAGCTCCGGCGGGACATACTTTAGGTCTTTGTTCTTCAGGACCCATTCTCTTAGTGGGGTCGAGTCCAGATATTGCTCCGGAGAGAGCTCGAGCACCTTCACCATGTACTCGAAATCACTTCTGGTCACCGGCGCCCTGATTGGGTCGGGTTTGCCCCAAGATGGGTTCCCGCGTCGTTTTGACATGCGCGTCACCTTCTGACCGAACAAGCGTCTTCGGCCTTACTAAGGTGGGAGGATTTCAGATGGGCTGACTTAGTTCAGGAGATCTGAATGAGTGAGTAGAGAAGCTCGCTCAACTCCCACGGTAGGCTTATGCCTTCGTGCTGTCAATATCCGGGAACGCTGGGTAGAGGTGAAGTTAGAGATCCACATGAGTAGCGCCGTTCACTTGGCGGGCGTAAGCTGTGGACATGGCAAAGAAACGCACCAAGGCGGATAAGTTACAGCGCAGCACGGAGCGGGTTGAGAAGCGGGATGATGCCCTACCCGAGGAATCCGAGACCAAAGGGACGCGCGAGGACGTGAACCAGGCCGCTGCGCGGACCGTGCGTGCGGCTACCGGAAAGTCCGGATGAGCTGGGTTGTGGCCTGCAACTGAGTACTGCGTAAGGCGTTGCCCAATCAGCGTTCGCTGGCCGACATTGACATTCCTGGGAAATGAGCCTAACCTTGATAAAGAGCGAGCAGTTTCCCTCCTCTTTCAGATTCTCTGAACTAAGTCAGTCTCTCTGAAGTCCTCCCGCCTTAGCCTGCACGGCCAACCTTTAGGAGGTTGAAATGTTTGCTCGCAACGTATCCGTCCGTCTGAAACCGAATTCTCTCAGCCAGTTCACCCAGACATTCGACAAGGATGTCCTGCCCATCCTGCGCAAGCAGGCGGGTTTCCGCGATGAGATCACCCTGGCTTCAGAGGACGGCATGCACGTGACCGCAATCAGCATCTGGGAGACCAAAGAGCAAGCCGAGGCCTACAACGTTGCCGCCTACCCTGACGTGCTGAAAAGCCTGGAGAAAGTGCTCGATGGAGCGCCGAAAGTGCGCCTGACCAAGGTCACCAACTCCACCCTGCATAAGCTCACGGTCGTAGCAGCGGCCTAGCCGGACGTGTCACTCGGGTCAGCGTGGGGCGGCAGGAGCTGCCCCGGCTCACCCTGGGATCGGCGGAATCGAGGTTCCATTGCTCACCAAGATCATGAAGTGGGTATCCGTCATGACGCTGCTCGGCGCCCTGTTGTGGCGTCCGTCCGCCGGGTACGCTTTGACGCTGCAATTCGTCGTGTGCGCAGCGGCGATCCTGGTGGTCGTGCAGTCATTCCAGATCGGAAAAGCTGGATTCGCGATCGTGTTCATGGTTGTTGCCGCGCTCTTCAACCCGGTAATCCCGCCGGGCCTTTCGCGGACAGTCTTCCTTGGCGTGGGCACGGTGTCGCTCGCGCTCTTCCTGCTGTCTGTGTTTGCCCTTCGCTCGCAACCTCGATTTTCCATCGCTTCCATCACCGATCGCACTCCAGGAAGCGAGTCGCTATGAATCCTCCTGCCATGAACGGCCTTAAGGTACGCAGTGTGCTGATGCTCTCGGGCACCCTCATGCCGGAGTCGTTTCCCCTCCACCTCAAGCCATACTGGAAGGCCTGGCGGCTCATCGGCAATTCAGACGCACACACTCTCGACCGGGACGCTCGCCGCGCCGGCTGGAGCTTTTTTTTCATCAAGGGCACGGTTCAGGCATACATGCTCGGCTCTGGGACGGAAGGTACGCTTCGCAGAGCAATGCGGCGGATCTTCGCCAAGGTAAAGTATTCCGGCTTTAATTGCCTGGAGGTCTCGGAAGTTATCGTGAGCCGTTTCCTGGGGATACCCTATGTGCGCGTGACTGCCCACTCCAGGCACTTCCAGCGAAGCAACATGCTGGAACCGCTCAAGCAACGAAGCCGGACGATCGCGGCTGCGGCGTGGTCTGTAGGCTAATCCGGGTCGTAGGTTGATTCTGCGGACCTGGGTGATTGAATTTTGGGAGGCTGCTCCTTACGAGTGGTTCTGCGGATTATGCGCCATCCATTGAGAACGCTGCTCTACGAATTGCTGATCGAACCTTTCGCACAATTATGGCGGAGGGTAATGGGATGAAAGCTCGCTGACTATCGCGCGAAACTTTAGCGGCCGGGAATCGGAGTCCGAAGCAAACGAAAGCAGGAACGACCATGCATGTGTTCCGGGAAAGAACAGGTATCCTCCGCCCAGTCTACCGTCCGGTGGGTAAGGGCTTCAGTGATGCCGACATTGCTAAGAGACTCAACCTCACTGAAGCTCGGGCCGACGGCTGCGTTTCTTGGATGCTGTACCTTCTTGATTTCAACCGGCGCAGACAGTTGGAGATTCAGGCTGATGCGACATCGCAGCGACTGTTAAGGAGGAACGCTTGCCCCGACACAATGTGATATTTCCGTCGGAGATCAACGCGCGGAAGACTTTATGGGTGCTGGCGATCTGCCTGAGCCTTCTGCCGGTCCTTGCATTCGCGCAGTCGTCCGCGGACGACCCGATTCTGTCGACCTGCGCAACATCCTCTAAACCCTGCGACCCAACGCTCGCCGGGCATCTGCGCAACGTTTCCGCTTGCCGGCAGGGGTTGCAGTCTTGCGACCGCTCCCAGCTCACCCAACGGGAGATCAACGCTCTGGCCACCGCCGATTACCAGCGCAACATGACCGAATGTGAGAATGGCTGGAAATCTTGCAATCGCTCCAACCTGACCCCTCGGGATGCCAGGGCTGTCGCGGCCATGGAACGCCAGCGAAACGTCTTCGACTGTGGGGAAGGAATCAGGCCCTGCGACAGCTCTAGACTGACCCCAGCGGAGGCACGCGCAGCCGCCTTTGCTGCGCACGAGCGCAACGCCTCCGATTGTGGGTATGGCTGGAAATCTTGCGACCGCTCCCAGCTGACGCAGCAGGAAGCGGCCGCTGTCGTCGCCGCCGCGCACCAGCGCAGCCTGTCGGATTGTCGGGATGGGACATCCTGTGATTATTCGCTACTATCGAGGCGGGAGGCGGGCGCGGTCGCCCGCGCTAAGCACGATCGTAATCTCTCCCAGTGTAGGAGCGGCTCGGCATCGTGCGACTACTCTCAACTGACTCAGGCCGAAGCGGGCGCGCTAGCGGTGAGCGAGCATCATCGCAATTACACGGCATGCGCTACTGGGTTTGGCTACTGTGATCGCTCCGGACTGACTGCTTCAGAGGATGGAGAGTTCCCCGCGGAGGCCGCGTCGGTCCCTCGGTAGGACTCAGGGGCTCGGAACCTTGCTGAACACTCACTGCCGCGATGTATAGTTTCCAGCGTGAGGCGCCTTTTCTAAATCGAAGTGCGATCGAGGAGATATGATCACTGCGAGCTGTAAGTGTGGGCACGACAAGAGAGACCATCGAGCGTCCCTGGGGATGATCCGGTATGGTCCATGCAAGATCTGCCTTTGCAATGAGTATACGAAGATTAAGGCAGCAGTGGAGAGCGTCCCAGCCAAATGACCGACCAGAAGCCTACGATTGGCCTGGAGAAGGATCCTGCTCCAGCATGGGCGCGCACGGTAACCGAGCGCCGGCTCATCTGGCTCAGGAAACGCCATCCCAAGATGGACCCCCGTAAACGACTCCAGTGGGCGATCAGCCGCGCACAGGGAGAGGGAACGGCGGATCGCTCCACGACAACATCATGACTTCACCGCGGACATCGAAGAGCCAATCGCCGCTCGACACGGCTCCGAATCGCAGTCTGCTCGCCTCGATCAAGCGTCAGCTGCGGCGGATCCAGCGAAGCATCAAGGCCACTGATC
The DNA here is from genome assembly GCA_020073495.1 of Terriglobia bacterium. Taxonomy (NCBI): domain Bacteria; kingdom Pseudomonadati; phylum Acidobacteriota; class Terriglobia; species Terriglobia bacterium. Next base: position 626,816 of record JAIQFD010000003.1, on the reverse strand, counting down.
CTGCGCATAAATCCAGCCTGAAGTAACTCTCTCCTGGGCGTCTTTCTCCAAGGGCCGATGGCCGGTTTTCCCTGCCTTCTGCGCCCTTCGTAATCTGCACAGATCCCGGATTCTGGAGCAGACTAGTCCCTATGGTTACAAAGACCGTCGTGCACAGGGATGTGTGGGGTCATGAGCGGGAAGGCTACACCGATAAACGGCGGGTGGCGTATGCGCCCGTCGAATCTGTTTCTGCGCCATCGGCAACGAGTGGGCTCCGCTTCGAGGAGCAGCTCGGCTTGCTGTGCGCTTCCGGCGGCATCATGTGGGGAGTCCAGGTCTTCACGTCGCATCTGCCGAATCTCAATGCTCTGTGGGAGACGAGGGGGCCCTTGGAGGTGTGCGCCATCGGCGCCCTGATCTGGGTGCACGCCAAGTGGCGCCGCTCGGTCCGCTTGCACTGACAGACGGCTCCTAAACTCCGATCAGCGAATCGCGTCCGCAGCGCCATAATTCCTTCTCCGCTAGCTGCCGCATTTCGCACTCCACTTCCGGTCGGATATTCGGCCGATGATATCTCGAGAGGAGCTCCGTGACGCGTCGGCGGGCCCGCTCGAACGTGTCTGTCATCCCTGAGCTCTGCGGGCCTCCGCGCTCGATCACCGCCGAAGGAAAGTGCTGCTCGGCCCGGAACAGCGCGCGTGTCTCCTTGAGTTTCAGGAAGTCGCCGCTCAGGCCTGCCTGGGCGAACATGGCGGTCGCCAGGGTCTCGCCCCGCGCCTCGATCCCGCACAACAGCCTCTGTGCGGAGGCGATGGCCTCGGCGTCGATCACCAGCTTCTCGATACTGTGGCAGGCGAGGAAGTCGAGCATGCCCGCGCCGGAGATCATGTTGATGCCGGCCAGCGCGCCCAGCACGCAGGAGATTCCGCTTTCCATACCCGCCTGCGCGTCCACCAGCTTCCCGTCCCCGGCGACCAGGTAGGCGTGGGTGGGCAGGCCGAGATGCTTGCCCACCTGCGCGCACGCCATATCCAGCATGGCGGTCTCGATCGCGCCCATCGGGGTCGTGCCCGTGCGCATGTCGAAGATCGCCGGCGCGCCGCCCCATACGATCGGAGCGCCCGGGCTGGCGAGCTGGTGGAGAGTGATGCCGCTGATGCATTCCGCCGCGTGCTGCACCACCGACCCCGCCAGCGTCACCGGTGCGGTGGCGCCCGCCAGCGGCATGGAGACGATCTCCACCGGCACGCCCGCCCGCGCCAGCTCCACCAGGTTGTCCGCGGCGAATTCCGACCAGTTCAGCGGCGGCGATGGGCACACGTCAAAAACGGCGCGGGGCGCGGATCTTAGCGCCTCCGCGCCTCCAGCGTCCACGGCCAGCAGCTCCAGCATCGGTTTCAGCCCAGCCGCCGTGAACGCACCCGTGACCACCGGCTTGCTCGAGTACCACAGGACCAGGAAGAGCCGGTAAAAGTCGCCGGCTTGTTGGGGTATATCGTTGCAGACCATCGCCGTGGCCTGCGCGGCGAACTGCGGCAGCATCTCGGTGACCTGCACCAGGCGCACCAGGTCGGCGGCCAGCGCCGGCCGCGGCCGTAACGTCTCCGCATCCAGGATGTTCAGGCATGACGACCCGGGATCGAAATGGACGTCGTCGCCGCCGTAGTGAACCACTGGCTTGCCGTCACGCGAATACAGCCAGAACTCCCGCGGTGCGTGCGCCAATGCGTTACGCGCGAGCCCTTCCGGGATGTGCGCCACGCCGTCCTCGACCCGCGCGTCCGCCGACCCCAGCAGTTCCACCGCCGACGGCGCCACGCGCACGCCCGGCTCCATCAGCAGCTGGAACGCTTCCGCGAGCATGCGTTCCACCATCGCCGGCTCCAGCAACTCGAGTCTTGGCCTCATGCGGGCTCCTCGACTTGCAGCAGCGACTTTGCCAACGCGACCGCGCTCATTGCGTCCTTGCCATAACCGTCGGCGCCGATCTGTTCGGCCCATTGATGGCTCACCGGCGCACCGCCAACGATCACCTTGACCCGGGGCCGCAAGCCCGCGCGTTCCAGCGCCTCGATCACTTTCTTCTGCCCGTCCATGGTGGTGGTCAGCAGCGCGGACACGCCCACGATGTCGGCGTTCAGCTCCTGTGCCTTCGCAGCGAAGGTCTCGCTGGCCACGTCTGCCCCAAGGTCATGGACCCGGAAGCCGTTGGCGGCCAGCAGCGTGCCCACCAGCTTTTTTCCGATCTCGTGGATATCGCCCTTGGTGGTTCCCAGCACGACCGTGCCCCGCGTCGGGCGCTCTCCTCCGAGCCTCCGCAGCGCGGGTTCCAGCACCGACATGGCGGCGCTCATGGCCTCACTCGAGGCCATCAAATCGGGTAGGAACATCTGCCCGCACCCGTACTGCGCTCCCACGGCATTCATGCCGGACACGTAGCCTGCGTTGATGGCTTCGAGGGGATCGATGCCGAGCTCGAGCGCGCGCTGCGCCAGCTCAAACGCGTGGTCAGGGGCGCCGTCCAGGACGCTCTGGCGCATGGCCTGGAAGGTTTCCTCGTGCACGGACACCTCCGGGAGCGCTGCGCCCCACTTCGCGCGCTGTTCCGCATGCTTCTTGGCGGGAACTGGTCATCTTAGCACCGAAATCCGCGTTCGGCGCCTCGGCAGGCGCTCCAGACGGGGAAAGGAAGAAGGGGAACGTCCTCAGCTGGCCGCGGTTTTCGCCTTCCGCTGTCCGTCGGCGGCCAGAGGGTCGTTCGGGAAGCGCGCGAGAAAATCTGCGAGCAGGCGCTGTGCCATCTCCGAAGGATTGTTTCGCAGCGCGTTCAACGCGGTGCGGCGCAAGGCCACTTCCAGTTCGGTCTCGCACAACACATTGGCCAGCAGCTCCAGGCTCTGCTCCGCGGGATTGGCCGCGATGGCCTGGACAGCCTTCTGCGAAGTCGTCAGTTTCCCACGCCCCTCAACCAGGATGAACTGCGCCAGCGCCGAGAGCGTGGCCGGATCGCGGAGGTAGAGCAGCTCTTCCAGGACCTGTTCCTGCACGTGGGGCCCGAAAAATGCAAGATTCTCCGCGATCACCTGCCCGCGCCCGGAGACGCGGTTCTTGTTCAGCGCCGTCAGGGCGGCCTGCTGCACCCGCTCGTCCTCGTGTTGCAGCGCCGGGGTGAGGTATTGCAGGATGTCCGGGTCGTTTAACTCCCCCAGCAGCTTGCACGCGTTGCGCACCACGTACCAGCGCTCGTGGGAGAGTTGCCGCCGGGCCGTCTCCAGCGCCAGACTGCCCGTCTGTGCAATGAATCGCAGCAAGGCCATGCGGTGGATCGCGATCTGTTCCTTTTCCAGCATTTGAAAAAGCTTTTCCACCGCGGGGGTACCGCTCCAGCGGATCAGCATCATGGCCGTCTTCGCCCAGGCCGCGTCGTCGCGTTTCTGCATCAGCAGCTCGATCGTCCGTTCCATCGCCACCGGCGGCAACAGCGCCGCCAGGCCGTTGGAGCAGCATTTCACGTGCAGCCCCGGATCGCGCGCCATGGATTTCTCCATGGCTGTCCCGATGTTCTGGATGATGTCGAATTCTTCAAAGGTGGCGACGTTTTTCGACAGGATCACCAGGCTGTTGGCCAGCTGGAAGTGGACGAACTGGTTGACGTCCTCCCGCAACAGTGCCCGGCACAGCCGTTCCGACGTGGTGGCGGCGAAGTCGGTCCGCACGCGCGCCATTAGGTTGATCAGCTCCGGCCCCCGGCTCAATTCGTCGGGATGGAGCTCGGCTCCATCGAGCGAATCGAAGTAGTGCTTGGCCAGTTCGCTCGCCTTCTCCAGTTCCTGCTCTTTCATCAGGTCCCGCAAGTGTTCGATCAGCCGCCGGAACTCGACCACTCCGAACCGCTTCAGCGCCATCAGCTCGGTGTATTTCTGCTTGGACGGAAGCCCCACCCACGTCAACTCTTCCTGGATCTTCTTGTACGTCGTCGGAGGGAAGACGTGTTCCTTGACGAACGTTGCCAGCTTGTTGGCCATGCGGTTCGCCATGCGCGTCGCTTGCAGGCTGCGCACCAGAACGCGCACCACGTCCTCTTCCACCACCAGCGCCTCCGGGCCGGTGGGTGCGGTCGCCAGCTTCTGTACCGCCCACTGGATGGCCGTGTCCTCGACGAATTCTCCCGCCACCTGCTCCGCTGGCGCTCCCTTCAGTTCCGCTTGCCGATGCGCCGGGAATGCCGACATCACCATGTCGGGCGACACTTCCTGCAGGATCTTCGCCAGCGCCATACACGATTTCTCCGGGTCGCCGCGCCGGTCCACCAGCGCCGCTTCCACCGTCGGCCCGATCAGCTTCATGATGTCGCTCGGGCCACCTACGCCGAACCCTTCCGGCCGCTCCATGCAGGCCGACTCCAGCAGCATGCTGAGCGCATCCAGCCCTCCGTATCCGCCGCCGCCTCCCGCCATCGCCATTTGCTCGCTCTGCTTCGCCGCCAGGAAGGTCTCGGCCTCGGTTTCCAGGATGGTGTCTCCGGACTCCGTCCGCGCCTGGTTCTTGCCCGCCGGGAAGACGCGTACTCCCTCCAGCGGATTCGATTCCAGGTATTTCTTCGCGCCGCCGGCCTCCTCGATCAGCTTCGGGTTCGTCGCCAGCACCGCGACGGCGGTCTTGTAGCGCGCCAGCGTGAGCCCAGGCTCGAATGTCACCGCCCCGTAACCGCGCTTCAGGAAATCGTTCTCCAGTTGGGCCAGGCCCGCGTCCGTCGTCAGCAGGTTGTTCAGCATGATCCGGTTTTCGACGAATCCCAGCGTGAAGCGTCCCATTTGCTTCAGCAGGTTGTTCAGGGAGTCGAAACTGTTTTGCAGAGGGCCGGACGCCACGCGGTGATCGATCGACAGCATCATCACCGTGCGCAGCACCACCTGCAACGAGCGCGCGTAGCGAAGACCTTGGACCTTCAGTTGTTTCTTATCCAGCATGGACCGGGCACACCGACACTCTCGGGGGTGAGTGCCTTATAGCACAGTCCCTAATCTACTTCCCTTTACAAGTGGGAGTCCAATTACTTTGGGCACTTGGTATCGCTCCCGTGAAGAGCGGTTTCGTGAATGTGGTTGACAATTTTTGGCACTTTTTGTTGACTTATTTTGGCGTACCTAGCCCCCAGACACCACTTTGGCAATGGCAAGTACTTCTGTAACTATGCCTTAATAGGAGGGGCCGGAGGGCTGAGTTAGGCCACTGGATTGCACCCGCTGCTAAGGAACGAGTTTGTTGAGATCGACTTGAGAGGCGCACATGAGGAACCGGAACGGTTTCTCTCTTCTTGAACTGTTGATTGTGGTGGCAATCATCCTCATTATTGCCGCGATCGCCATACCGAACCTGCTGCGCTCGCGGATCGCCGCGAACGAGGCCTCCGCGGTCAACTCTCTCCGCACCTTGACCACGGCGGAGAACACTTACAACTCCACGTTCCCGACCATTGGGTATGCCTGCAACTTGAATTCCTTGGGAGGGGGAAAGAACCCGCCGGACGCGACCGCTGCCGGCATCATCGACGACGTCCTCAAAAGCGGCACTAAGGCGGGATACAACTTCGCTCCTGGTGTCTGCCCGAAAGCTGGCGCCCTGACCACCGGCTTCCAGTATTCCGCTGCGCCAATAGCGCCCAATTCCAGTGGGGTCCGCTATTTCTGCACGGACACGACCGGCACCATTCACTACAGCACGGACGTTCCGACCTGTTACGCCGCCGGTGCTCTTATCCAGTAGCTCAGACGGCAAAGAACTGGCCCGGCTGGATGGCCGGGCCTGATTGTTTTGCGCACCTTCGTTCGCTACTTCGTTCTTCCCGCCTCCGCTTTACCTTCGCTGGCGGCCGCTTGCGCCGCAGCCAGTCGCGCGGTCAGCACGCGATATGGCGAGCAGGAAACGTAGTCCATGCCCACCATGTGGCAGAACTCGACCGAAGCCGGTTCTCCGCCGTGCTCGCCGCAGATTCCGACCTCGAGCTTGGGACGCGTCTTGCGCCCGCGCTCGATAGCCATGCGAACCAGGTCTCCGACGCCTTCACGGTCGATCACCTGGAACGGGTCCTGCTTCAGGATGCCTTCGGCGATGTAGCTCGGCAGGAATTTGTTGATGTCGTCCCGCGAGAAGCCGAACGTGGTCTGCGTCAGGTCGTTGGTGCCGAAGCTGAAGAACTCGGCTTCCTTGGCGATCTCGTCCGCCACCACGCAGGCGCGCGGCAGCTCGATCATCGTCCCGACGAAGTATTCGACTCGCATCTCCTTCTCTGCGAACACCTCCTCCGCCACCCGGCGCACGATGCCGCCCTGGTGCGCCATCTCCTTGATGCCCGCGGTGAGCGGGATCATGACCTCGGGGATCACTTTCACGCCCTCCTTGGCCACCTGCACCGCCGCTTCGAAGATCGCCCGCGCCTGCATCTCCGTGATCTCCGGCAGGGCGATGCCCAGGCGGCAGCCGCGGAAGCCCAGCATGGGGTTGAACTCATGCAGCTCTTCCACCCGGCGCAGCACCTGCCGTAGTTCTTTCAACTTCGGCGATTTCGGCTTGGTGCACTCCAGCTTCGTGATCTCCACCATCAGCTCTTCCCGCTTGGGCAGGAATTCGTGCAGCGGCGGATCCAGCGTGCGGATCACCACCGGCAGCCCGTCCATGGCGCGGAACAGCCCCGCGAAATCGGCCCGCTGCATGGGCAACAGCTTGCGCAGCGCCACCCGGCGGTCTTTTTCGTTGGTGGCCATGATCATCGCCCGCATGTGCGGGATGCGGTCTTCGGCGAAGAACATGTGTTCCGTCCGGCAGAGGCCGATGCCCTCCGCTCCGAATGCCCGTGCCTGGATGGCGTCGCGCGGAATGTCGGCATTGGCGCGCACCCCGATCTTGCGGAACGGTTCCGCCCAGCCCAGCAGCTTCTGCAGTTCGGGATCGTCGGCCGAGGGCGGTACGGTGTTGAGCTTGCCCTTGATGACCCGGCCGGTCGTCCCGTCGAGCGAGATCCAGTCGCCTTCCTTGAAGACCTGGCCTTTCACCCGCATTTCGCCTGCGTGCTCGTCCACTCCGATGTCGCCGGCGCCGGCCACGCAGCACTTGCCCATCCCGCGCGTCACCACCGCCGCGTGGCTGGTCATGCCCCCGCGCGAGGTCAGAATTCCGGCCGCGACTTCCATGCCGTGGATGTCTTCCGGCGCGGTCTCGCCGCGCACCAGGATCACCGGGTGCTTCTTCGGTCCGTGGCCTGCCTTCACCACAGCTTCATCGGCGGTAAAGACGATCTGGCCGACCGCCGCGCCCGGCGACGCCGGCAAACCGGTGGCCAGCACTTCCACCTCGATGCTCTTCTCGTCGAGCGCCGGCACCAGGAAGTCGTAGAGTTGGTTGGGGTCGACACGGAAGATCGCCTCTTCCTTCGTGATCAGCCCTTCCTCCACCATCTGGATGGCGATCCGCACCGCAGCGCGCCCCGTGCGCTTTCCGTTGCGCGTCTGCAGCATGTACAGCTTGCTTTCCTGGATGGTGAACTCGAAGTCCTGCATGTCGCGGTAGTGTTTTTCCAGCCGCGTCGTGATCTCGCGCAGCTGGTTGTAGACGCCCGGCATGATCTTCTGCAGTTCGGAGATGTGCACCGGCGTGCGGATGCCGGCCACCACGTCTTCGCCCTGCGCGTTCATCAGGAATTCCCCGTAGAATTCCTTCACGCCGGTGGCGGGGTTGCGGGTGAAGCCGACGCCCGTGCCGCTGCTCTCGCCCAGGTTGCCGAAGACCATCGCCTGCACGTTCACCGCGGTGCCCAGCATGTCGTCGATGTTGTTGATGCGGCGGTAATGCTTGGCGCGGTCGTTCTCCCAGGAGCGGAACACGGCGTCGCGCGCCATGATCAGCTGCTCGTGCGGCTCCTGCGGGAAGTCGCGCTTGGCGTGTTTCTTGACGACTTTCTTGTACTCGTCAATGACCTCTTTGAGCGCCTTCGCGTCCAGCTCGGTGTCGAGCTTGACCTTGCGCTGCTTCTTCTTGCCGTCGAACACCTCCTCGAAGGCCGACTTTTCGATGTCCAGCACCACGTTCCCGAACATCTGGATCAGGCGGCGGTAGGAGTCGTAGGCGAAGCGCGGGTTTTTGCTCTTCTTGGCCAGCGCCTCCACGCTCTGGTCGTTCAGCCCGAGGTTGAGGATGGTGTCCATCATCCCCGGCATGGAAAACTTTGCGCCCGAACGCACGCTCACCAGCAGCGGGTTCTCGCCCATCCCCAGCTTCTGCCCCTGCAGCTGCTGCAGGCGATGTAACGCTTCCTCCATCTGCCGGTCGACATCGGGGGACATCTTCCCGTGGCCGCGCATGTACTCGCGGCACGCCTCCGTCTGGATGGTGAAGCCCGGAGGCACCGGGAGCTCCGCGTTCGTCATCTCCGCGAGCCCGGCGCCCTTGCCGCCCAGCTCATCCTTCATCTTGCCGTTACCCTCGGCCTTCCCTCCGCCGAAGAAGTAAACGTACTTCGCCGCTTTCGCGCCGGGCTGCTCTCTCTCGACTTCCGCTACTGTGGTGCTCATATATGTCTGTCCTCTCTAATAAGTGCGTATGAACCTGAATAATCCTGTGTCATCCCGAGCGGGCCGTAGCCCTGGGCTTCAGCCCAGGGTCTCCCGCGAGGGACCTGCTTCTAAGAACTCTTCCCTTCCGTCACGATCTCCGAGAAATCCGCGATCGTGGAAAAATTGGCCAGCAGGTCGCGCAGCATCGCCAGCCGGTGGCTGCGCACCTTCTCATCGTCCACCATGACCATGACCTTGTCGAAGAAGGCGTCCACGTGCGGACGCAGCGTCGCCATCGCGCGCAGGGCCTGGTCGTAATTTTTCTGCTGGCGATATTGCTCGACCGCCGCTCCGATGGCCACGCTCTCTCCCACCAGCTTGAATGCCGTTTCATCTCCCATCCGCACCGGGTCGAGCCTGGAGGCGACGGCGAACTTCTTCTCCTCCGCCTGGCGAAGGATGTTCTTGACGCGCTTGAATGCGGCTGCGATGTGCTGAAAATCCTCTGCCTTCCGCGCCTCCGACACCGCCCGCGCCCGCGCCACGGCCTCTGGCACGTCTTCCGCGCCCGCCGCCAGCACCGCGTTCACCGTGTCGTACTCCAGGCCGAGCACGTCCTTGAAGTAGAACTCCAGCCGCTCCCGCAGGAACCCGGCAACGTTCTCCTTGTACTCCTGGTCCTTGAACTTCTTTTCCGCCTCCGAGCCCTTGTAGCTGGCGCGCGCCTCCACGAACAGCTTCGTGACGCTGAGCGGCAGCTTGTGCTCCGCCAGGATCTTGACGATCCCATTGGCCTGGCGCCGCAACGCGAACGGGTCCCTGGACCCGGTCGGCTGCAAGCCCAGCGCGAACATTCCCGCGATCGAATCCGCCTTATCGACGATGGAGAGCACCGCGCCCTCGATCGTCCGTGGCACGGCATCTTCCATCGACTCCGGCTTGTAGTGGTCGTAGATGGCGTCCGCGGTTACGGAATCCAATCCCTGCGCCCGCGCGTACAGTCCCCCGACGATCCCTTGCAGCTCCGTGAACTCTTTCACCAGTTCGGTCGTCAGGTCGGTCTTGGCCAGCGACGCAGCGTCGCTCAGCGCCGGCTCATTGATCTCAATCTTGCTGTTCTCCAGCTCATCCACGGTGTGCCGCGTCAGCCGCCGCATCCGTAGCGCCTTCTCGTAATAGCTGCCCAGGTCCTTCTGGAAGGTGACCTTCTTCAGCATTTCAACGCGCTCTTTGAGAGGGACCTTCTGGTCCGTGTCCCAGAAGAAACGCGCGTCGTTGAAGCGCGCCCGCAGCACCCGCTCATTGCCGTGCCGGATGATTCCCTCGGGATCGCCGTCGGTGTTCAGTACGGCCAGAAAGTGAGGCGCGAGCTTTCCGCTTGCGTCTTCCACCGCGAAATACTTCTGGTGGTCGCGCATGACCGTGACCAGCACCTCTTCCGGCAGCGTGAGATATTCGCGCTCGAAGTTTCCCAGGATGGCGGATGGGGATTCCGTCAGGTTGACGACCGTATCCAGCAGCGCTTTGTCTTCGCGCCACCGCGCCCCGGACACCTCGCGCGTCGCCGCGTCCAGCGCCTTGCGGATCCGCTGCTCGCGCTCCGAACGCGTCGCCACGACTTTGGCATCCGACAGCGCCCCGGCGTACGAGTCTGCCCTTTCCAGGCTGACCTCGCGGCCCAGGATCCGATGCCCACGCGATTCCCGCCCGGACTCGATCCCGCCGAACTCCACCGGCACCACCTGCGCATCCAGCATCGCCACCAGCCAGCGTACCGGACGCACGAATCGCTCCGGCTTCCCTTCGCGCCAGTACATATTCTTGGCCCAGTAAAGCCCGGCGATCTCCTTGGGCAGTGCCTCAGCCAGTACCTCCGACGCGCTACGCCCGCGGTTCACTACCTTGGCCGCCAGATACTCGCCCTTCGGCGTGCTCACCCGATCGAGCTTCGCGACATCGACACCGACCTTCTTGGCGAACGCGTGCGCCGCCGGCCCCGGCTGCCCGTCTTTGAACGCGACCTTTACCGCAGGACCCGTGACCTGCTCTTCGATATCGGGCTGCGCCGGCTTGATTCCGCGCGCCAGCACCGCCACTCGCCGCGGCGTAGAGTACGCCTCGACCTTGGGGTCTGCGCTCAGACGTTCGCGGGTCAGGAGTTCGCCGACACGGCGAGCCAGCTCCGCCTCGGCCCCGTCGATCATCCGCGCCGGGATCTCTTCACACCCGATCTCAAGAAGGAAATCCGCCATCGTAGGTGAACCCTCAGAATCCCATCGCAGCCGACTCTGTTGATGTGAGCCATGTCACATCAGGCAGTTTTCTCGACCTCGCAAGCTTTCTCCCGCGGCGTCTCCGCCGCGGCTTCCTGCTGGTCCAGATAGGCCTTCGCGGCTCCCACCGCCAGCGTCCGGATGCGCGCGATCACTCCCACGCGCTCGGTCACCGAGATCGCCCCGCGCGCGTCCAGGATATTGAACAGGTGCGAGCACTTCAGGCACAGATCGAACGCCCCCAGCAACGGAAACCGCACCGCCGAGATCGCCCTGCCCTCGCTGTCCACCAGCCCGCTCAGCCCCAAGCGCACGATCTCATCGGGCTTCTTGTCCCGCGCCAGCCAGTAAGCCTTGACGAGCGCGTCGCATTCGCGCTCGTACAGCTGTAAATGATTCCAGAGGAAATCGACGTTTGCGGCTTCGAAGTTGTACACCGAGAACTGGAGTTCGTCCTGGTAGCGGACGTCGCCGTAGGTCATCACCGCGCCGGTCTTCGGGTCGCGCGCCCACACGATGTCGTAGATCGAATCCACGTCCTGGAGAAAGGCCGCGATGCGTTCCAGCCCGTACGTCAGTTCCGCCGAGATCGGGTCCAGGTCCACGCCGCCGCACTGCTGGAAGTAGGTGAACTGGGTGATCTCCAGCCCGTCCAGCATCACCTGCCACCCGATCCCCCACGCGCCCAGCGTGGGCGACTCCCAGTTGTCTTCTTCGAACTTGATGTCGTGCTTGCGCAGGTCGATCCCGATCGCTTCCAGGGACTCCAGGTACAGCTCCTGCACATTCTCAGGCGGAGGTTTAAGGATTACCTGTAACTGCGTGTGCTTGAAGAGCCTATTCGGATTATCTCCATAGCGCCCATCGGCCGGACGCCGCGACGGCTGCACGTAGGCCACGTTGTACGGCTTCGGCCCCAGCACCCGCAGAAAGGTCTCGGGCGCCATCGTCCCCGCGCCTACCTCGACGTCGTAGGGCTGCTGCAGCACGCACCCGCGTTCGGCAAAGAAGTTTTGCAGCTTGAGGATCAGCTCTTGGAAGGTGGGCGCATTTTTCTTAGGATTGGGCAATTGTCTTCACGTTGAGCAGCTAGCTACTAGCGATTAGCGTTTAGCCGATCAAGATCGTCGCTGGCTAAGCGCTAATTGCTAAACGCTAATTGCTAGTCAATCCTGTCCAACATCGCCGCGGTCACCAGCTTTCTTTCCAGGTGCTGCTCGATGCGCTGCTGCAGGAACTTCCTCAGGTCCGCCCCGCGTTTGCGCGGCCACGGCTCGCCGGCGAACGTTTCCACCGAAGTGCGGAACATCTGCGCCGCTGTCGCCCGGGACTCGCTCGACATCTCCGCCGACGCCAGCCGCTTGTGCTCGCCGCACATCAAACCCTCGGCCAGCGGGTGGAAGTACGCCCGGCTGCCGTTCAGCGCCGTGCCGCACTCGATACACTCGCCCAGCTCCGGCAGCAGGCCCACCAGCCGTACCAGCCACAGGTCGAAGTACGTCAGAGGCATCCAGATCGCCCCCGCCTGCACCTGCGGCAGAACCGACAGCGTCAGCCGGAAGAGGTCGTCGTGCGCCTCGCGGTCCGGAAGCACCTGGTCCAGCACTTCGGCCACGTACCCCAGGGCCACGGCCCGCGGATAGTCCACCTGCGTGGCCATCGGCGATTCCAGCACCTCGCAGGAATCCAACCTGGCCAGTTCCACCCGCTCTCGGTCTTCCCAGTAGAGCCGGACGTAGGTGAGCGGCTCCAGCGCCCCGCCAAACCGTTTCTTCGACTTCTTGGCCGACCGCGCCACACCCCGTACTTTGCCTTCGGCGCGGGTGAAGCAGGTCACCAGCAGGTCGGCTTCGCGCAGCGGATAGCTGCGCAGCACGATCGCCTCGGACTGCTTCAGCGGCATCGGCAGCGCCCCGACACTCTGGCGTCAGCTTCGACCACCACCAGAAACCTTGATTGTAATGGAGCCGCTACCGGATGGAAAGCAGCGAAACACCTGACTTCAAGCGTCCGCCCGCGTTCGACGGAACATATTGATGGGAGTCATCCTGAGCGAGGCGCCGCCCGCGTTCGGCGGCGCCGAGTCGAAGGACCCCTACCCTGTCCGAACCCTGCTTGGACCTTCTTCGGCAACTTCGCGTACACTTGTTGATACGACGTCCTGACCAGCCGCTTCAGCTCTTGTGTCGGCAGTACGTCCCACCGCTGCAGCGCCACCCACTTGTTCTTCGCCATGTAAGGCGCCGGGATGATCCCTTCGACCTCCTGCAGCTCGTGGAACTCCTCCTCGGTCGCCTTGAACGACATCAGGACTTCTTCCCGCTGCGGCTCAAGGTTCACCACACAGAACATCTTTCCGCCGACCTTGAACACCAGGTCGCGCACCCACTGCACCTGCTCGGTGGCATGTGGCAGCGACATGCAGAACTCGCGGATCGCATCGACATTCATAGGCGGGTGCCCCACCCTTGTCGCGCAGCGACAGGGTGGGAGAAAAACAAAACGCGCACCATGCGGGTGCGCGTTCCAAACTCAGCTGAGGTTACCGTCCGTAGTACTTCGCATTGCGCTCGGTGAAGTGTTTCCACTTCTCCGGCAGGTCGTCCAGCGCGAAGATGGCCGACACCGGGCAAACCGGCACGCATGCGCCACAGTCGATGCACTCGACCGGGTCGATGTAGAGCATCTCTTCCGTCGCGTGCTTTTCCTCATCCTTCTTGGGGTGGATGCAGTCCACCGGGCAGGCGTCCACGCAAGCGGTGTCCTTGGTTCCAATACAGGGTTCAGCGATTACATATGCCATTGTGGGTTCTCTCCGTCGCTACTTACGATTGCTGTGATTCCAGAACGGAGGATTTTAACAGAAAATCCGCTGACTCCACGAAAAACCCAGCCTCGAAATCCGACCTCTCCGGTCGGAATTTGACGCGCTTAGCGGGCGTGAGTGACGTCGACGCGAAGGATCCCTACGCTCCGACCAGCTCTCTCTTCTGCGACGGCTGGTATTCCGTGATATACCCTGCCACCGCGCTCGCCGCCACCGTCAGTGGACTTGCCAGGTACATCTGCCCTGGCCCGCTCCGCCCCGGGAAATTCCGGTTCTGCGCGCTGATCACGATCTGCTCCGGCCTGGTCGAGACCCCCGGCCCGGCGTTGATGCACGCCCCGCAGCTCGGCTCGATCACGATCGCTCCCGCCTTCTTGAAGATGTCCAGGTACCCCTGGCGCACGCAATAATCGCGCGTTTCCTGCGACCCGAACTGGATGTAGAACTTGCACGAATCGGCTACCCGCTTGCCCTGCGCCAGCGCGTCCGCCAGCACCCGCGCGTACATGTCCATGTCTTCATTCTTGCCCGCGGTGCAGGTCCCGCCGTATGCGATCTCCACCGGCACCGGCGTGTTCAGGTCGCGGACGAATTTCCCGTTCCCCGGATCGCCCGGCGTCGCCACCATCGGTGTCAGCTCCGCCGCGTCCAGCTCGATCACGTGCGCATACTTGGCGTCTGCATCGCTGCTCAGCCCCTGGATCGTGGCCTCGGCTTTCTTGCGATCCATGCCCCGCCGTTCCACCAGGAAGTTCGCTACTTTCTTGTCCGGCACAACGATCCCTGTGAACCCGCCGATCTCCGCCGCCATGTTGGTCATGGTGGCGCGCTCGTCCACGCTCAGCTCCTCGATCGCCTCGCCCGAGTACTCCATGACCTTGGCCAGCGCCTTGCCGCTCTTGATGTAGTCCATGGCCAGCAGCGCCAGGATGAAGTCTTTCGCCGTCACGTTCGGGTGCTTCTTTCCCCGGACCACCACCTTCACCGACTCCGGCACCTTCACCCGCACGTCTTTGGTGAACCACGAATTGAAGACGTCGGTGGTGCCGATGCCGAACGCGATGCAGCCTACCGCGCCCACGTGCGGCGTGTGCGAGTCCGAGCCGACGTTGAGCTGCCCCGGCAGCGCGTAGCTTTCCAGCACGATCGAGTGGCAGATGCCTTCCGAGCCTTTGCGGTCCTTCAGCTCGCCGTGCAGCCGGATGCCCTGCTTCTCGGCAAATTCCTGCTGCTTGAACTTGAGCTGCGTGGCCAGGTCGAGCAGCCCCATCTTGCGCTTTTCTTCCGACATCACCTCGTCGAGGAACGTCAGGTGGTCGCGGAAGAACAGGATCGAATCCTTATCGTTGACCGGCGCGTCCTTCCCGACGTTCTGCTCATAGAACATCGCCGCCATGGGCGTGACGTACTCGTGGCTGAAGCGCAGGTCGGCGCGCGCGAACCCGGTATCGCCCGCCTTCACCGCGGGCACTCCGACGTTGCCCTGCGCATCCACCATGTGCCGCGCGAAGATCTTCTCCGCGATGGTCATGCCCCGCTTCTCCGTCTTGATCGGCGGCAGGAAGACCTTTTTCTGCATGCGCGCCACGTTGAACGGGAACAGGCCACCGTACTCGATCACCTGCCGCGTGATGTCGTCCTCGCCGCGCGTGAACTCTTCCAGCGGCATCTCCTCGCCCTTGCGAATGCGGTCGATCAGCTCGAAATTGGTCGAGGTCAGGATCCCCAGGTTCTGGCAGTTCTGCTTGTAGATCCGCTCGATGTTCTCCGCGACCACCAGCCGGATGCCCGCGCACATCTCCGCGTACGGTGACTGCTCGCGGCTCGAGCCCTTGCCCCGCCGCTTGCCGCTCACCGCCGCCACGAACCCGCCGCGCTTCACGTCCCCGCGTTTGACGGGCAGCTCGTTGCCGCACTTGAGGCCGGCATACGGGATCTCGCCGAGCGTCTGGTCGAAATAGAAACAGAAGTGGGCGGGAGTGATTTCGTCGGTGGAGATGTCGTCGCGAAGCTTGGGATTCTTGGCCGGGTTCTTGGTGTCCCACGGCATGTCCCAGCCGTCGAGCTGCTTGCGGATGAGGTCGGGATCTTCGGTAAGAAAGAGGATGCGCCCCTGCAACCGCACCTTGTCCGGGCGCTTTTCGATGTGTCGCGTTAAGAGGTCATTTCCCACGTTGGGAATTGTAACAAAGCAGCGTCAAGCGCGCGGATCACCCAACATGGTGTCATCCTGAGCGAGGCCGCTCTGCGGCCGAGTCGAAGGACCCCTACCCACTCCGATGCCTTTCCCTTCTGTCATCCTGGGACCAGCTTCATCTTCCCTTCCCGTACTCCACCGCCGACGGCAGCTCTTCGAGATTTTTCCCGGCGAAGACGTCTTGGAAGACTTTCAGCAGATCGGCATGGATCAACCCGTTCGTCGCCAGCGTCTCCTTCGAATCGATGGTGAACGGCTCGCCGCCAAAGCGCGTGACTTTCCCGCCCGCCTCTTCCACCAGCAGCACGCCCGCGCCCGTGTCCCAGGGATTGAGATTGAATTCCCAGAATCCATCGAAGCGCCCGCTGGCCACCGACGCCAGGTCGAGCGCCGCCGAGCCCGCCCGCCGCACCCCGTGCGTCATCAGCGTAATCCGGTGATAGAAGTGGATGTTCGGGTTCTTATGCCGCTTGTGGCTGGGGAAGCCGGTCGCCACCAGGCTCTCCGACAGGTTCGCCGTCTTCGATACGTGGATGCGCCGCGAATTCAGGTATGCGCCGCTTCCCTTTTCCGCGGAGTACAGCTCATCCCGCGTCGGATCGTAGAGTACGCCCGCGACCACCTCTCCCCGGTATTCCACCGCCAGCGAAATACAGAACACCGGGAATCCGTGCGCGAAGTTCGTTGTGCCGTCGAGCGGGTCCACGTACCAGCGGTAGTCGCTGCCCTGTTTGGCGCTCGCGCCTTCTTCCCCGATCAGGTCGTGCTTGGGCCAGCGCGCCTGGAGGCGGTCTACGATCAGCGCCTCGCTGGCGCGGTCCGCTTCCGTGACGATGTCGACGTCGCCTTTGTATTCGACCTTGACCCGGCGGGCGAAGTAGGTCATGAGCAGCGCGCCGGCTTCGCGCGCGATCTCGCTCATGGCGGGGACGAACTCGCTACTCACGCTTGCGGCGTCCCTCTTCGGCGATGTACAGGATTTCGTGCTTGAAGATGAACAGGTTTGGCTCCCCCTCGCGCGTCAGCCGGATCATGTTCTGATCGTAGTACTCGATCCAGCCATACACCGTCTCGCCGTCCACCAGTTTCACGGTGACGGGCGTCTGCTTCTCGCCCAGCGCCTTCAGATAGGCGGCTTCCTGGAAGGTCTCGTCGGGCGGAGGCGCCTTGGCTTTGCGGAAACTGTTCGTGGGGCGGAAAGGCATGGCGACATTCTAACCCACTCACTCCGCCTTGGAGGTGTAGTATCCGGCGCGGTGGCGGGGGCGCAGGCCGGCGAAGCGCGGGCCGGCGTCGGCCTTCAGACGCACCTCGATACGCCGGTAGTCGGAGTCGGCCAGCCGCTTCACCGGATAGTAGCCCAGCAGGTATTGCGTGCGCAGCTCTTCGCTCACCTGGCGAAAGGCGCGATTCAACTCCTCCGGCGAATTCTCATAATAGAATTTGCCGCCGGTATCGGTGGCCAACTGCATGAGCGCATGCTCGCCGCCGGTGTTGCGTCCAGCGCTGGCCTCGATGGGGACGTCGATGATGCTGTACACGATGGTGTCGGCGATCTGGGCCGCGCGCAGCGCCTCGGCGTAATCCACTCGGCTGATGGTGTCGCCGCCGTCGGTGATCACCACCATCACCTTGCGCCCCTGGCGCCGGGAGAGCGCGCGTGAGGCCAGGAAAATGGCGTCGTACATCGCCGTCGCCGACCCGATGTGCGCCCGCTTCAGCCCGCGGTCGATGCGGCTGATGTCGGAGGTAAAGGGCACCAGTTCTTCGGTCTCTTCGGCGAACTGGTAGAGGGAGAGCGCGTCCACCGGCCGCAGGATGGAGCGGACGAATCCGTGCGCCGAATCCAGCTCCAGCTTCAGGTCCTTGCGCGTGCTCAGGCTGGTGTCCAGCGCCAGGATGATGGACAGGGGCAGCTCCGACTCCTTGGCGAACACCGCCGTCTTCTGCGCCACGCCGTCCTCGAAGATCTCGAAGTCGTCCTGCGTCAGCCCGCCCACGGGCGCGCCGTTGCGGTCCACCACGGTCACGTACACGTTGACCAGCTTGACCTCGGCCCTGAAGGTCGGGATCTTCTGCTCGGGCGCCTGCACCGGGGCGAACGCCTGCGCCCAGGCCGCGGCACACGACAAGACAAGGACGGTGGTCCAAAGCAGTTTCATTGGGGAACTAATCACTTCACTTGGATGCACGCTGCCCGGCCTTCGCTCCGCGCCCGGCGCGGATTTCTTCCGGGAACGGCTCGCCGTCCGCCCAAACAGCCCCATCCTCGAAATATTCCTTCTTCCAGATGGGTACAGTGGTCTTCAGCGTGTCGATGAGCCAGCGGCAGGCGTCGAAGGCGGGGCCGCGGTGGGCGGAGGCGACCGCGATGGCCACGCTGGTCTCACCCAGCTCCAGCTTCCCCAGTCGGTGCACGATGGCCACGTCGCGCACCGCGAAGCGCTGCAGCGCCTCGTCCGCCAGGCCCTGTAGCTGTTTCAGCGCCATGCTCTCGTAGGCCTCATAGTCCAGGTAGAGGGTGCGGCGGCCGCGGGTCTGGTTGCGCACCACGCCCTCGAAGACGGCCACCGCGCCGTCCTCGGGCCGCCGGATACCCTCCGACAGGCCGGCTACATCGATCTTCTCCCGCACGATAGCGACCCAGGCTCCGGCAGGCTGCGGTGCGGATCCCCCGCTGACCGGGGGCAGCAGCGCCACTTCGTCGCCGTCCTTCAAGGGTGTGGCCGGCGGCGCGTATTCCTGATTGACGGAGAGTGCGACCGAGGACCGGAACTCTTTCAGTTTCGGCGCCTGTTCCTCATAGGCCGCCAGCAGGTCGGCGAGAGTGGAGCCCTCGGGCAGCTCCAGTGACTCGCTGGAACGCCCCACCAGCTCCTTCAGCATGCCGAAGAACAGGACCCGGACCTGCATTTTGAGAGCATACAGCCATCCCCAGTCTGCCGTCAGCCCTCAGGCTCTCTCTCCGCCCAGGATGCAGCAGTTCGCGGGATTGCCAACGCTCCCGGCCCCGACTGGAAACGACAGTACCCCGTTCGGGCTCCAACGAGGTGGAAGGAGTCCGCCGGACGTATAATCTGCCAACCTTCAGGCCCAGGAGGCCCACGGCCCATGGCTTCCCGCCCGCGCGCCCCGTGGTGGATCTACGCCTGCGCCGTCGTGTTCCTCGGCTACTTCTGTCTGAACTTCGGCTATTTCGAGTTTTTCGGCTGGCGCACGACCGGTATAACCCCCGATCCGGGCGCCGACGAACACGGCGTCATCGGCAGGGTCTTCCCGGGCAGTCCGGCCGAGGTCGCCGGTATCAGGTCGGGAGACCGCCTGCTCACCCTGGGAGGCTACCGCGTCCGGAACTTTGCCGAATTTCTAGTTGCAAACTGGAATCTCGATTGCTCCGCCCCGGTGCCCGCCGAATTCACACGAAACGGCGCAACGGCCCACGCCACTCTGGTGATCCCACGGCGCTATTCCACTCTCACCCCATCGCAACGCGCCCCCCGGCTGATCTGGCTGCTGGTCAGTGTTGTCCAGTTCATTCTGGCGTTGTTCGTCGTGTTCAGCCGGCCGATGGACTTGACTGCCCGCCTTGGGGCCCTATTCCTGGCTTCATTCGCCTGTGAGTACGAACCGGTCGTGATCGGCGGCGCGCTCGTGTGGCGGCAACTCCCCCTGCCCATGCAGGCGAGTTTCTTTATCCCCGACGTGCTGTCCAACGGAGCGTGGTGGTTCCTGGCCTTCCTGTTCTTCGCCGTGTTCCCCCGCAAGGTATTTTCCCGTCCCCTCCACTGGGCATTGGCCTGCGCTCCGGGCGCCATCTTTTTTCTTTTTGGAGCGGCCGCAAAGTTCGGCGTGCTGTTTGCTCCACAACACATGCAGATCGATATGCCCTCTGCGCGGCTGCGAACCGTCTTCGTCGGCGGGCTAGTGATTGCAGGCGGGTACGTGGTCGCGGGCCTCGGCTGTCTCGTCTGGAACTACCGCCGCAGCGACGTCAACGAGCGCCGCCGCGTCCGCCTCCTGATGGCGGGAGCTATCATCAGCGTCGGCTCATTCTTCGCGGGTTTCCCGCTCGCCACCTTCGCGACCGCTTTCTGGACCCGCACCGACATACAGATTCTGATCCCCACTCTGACCCTGGCATTCCCGGTGTGTTTTGCCTACGCCATCCTCAAACACCGGCTCTTCGACATCCGCGTGATGATCCGCCAGGGCCTGCAATATGCCGTGGCGCGCGGCGTGCTGTTGTACCTGCTGCCAGTGTGCGCCGCCGTGCTGGTGCTCGACCTCGTCCTGCACAAAGACCAGACCGTGGGCGCGCTGATGTCGCAGCGCGGCTGGCCCTATGCCATGCTGGGCGTCCTCGCGGCCGTCGGGCACGTGAAACGCCAAAGCTGGATGCAGGCGCTCGACCGCCGTTTCTTTCGCGAGCGCTACAACGCGCAGCAGATGCTGCGCGAGCTGGTGGAGGAGATCCGCAAAGCGGGCAGCCTGGAGGAGGAAGCGCCCCGCGCGGTGGCCCGCATCGAGTCGGCGCTGCATCCCGAATTCGCCGCCCTGCTGGTGCGCGCGCCCGGAGAACCGCGCTACCGCTGCGTGGCCGCGGCCCCATCGGGCGCTGCCGTCACCGGCGTCGACGCCAACAGCAAGCTCATCGGCCTGATGCGCCTGCTGGGCAAGCCGATGCACGCTTCCGCATCCGACACCGGCTGGCTGCGCGCACAACTGCCCCACGACGAGACCGACTTCCTGCGGGAAGCTCGCATCGAGTTATTGGTCCCGGTGGCTCTGACGGCCGACGCCACCGAGGCTTTGCTTGCCTTCGGCCCCAAGAGGTCGGAAGAACCGTACACGGCGGAAGACCTGGAGCTGCTCCTTGCCATCGCGGGGGCGCTCGCGATGCTGCTGGAGCGTCCCACGCCGGGGCCGGCGCGGGCTGCCTACGGCGAGTGCACCGAGTGCGGGACCTGTTACGACTCGGGAACCTATCGCTGCGCCGGCGACGGCGCCCAGCTCACGCCCATGCCCTTCCCGCGCATGCTGGCTGGGCGGTATCGCCTCGAAAAGCGTCTGGGACGCGGCGGCATGGGCACCGTCTACCGCGCCGCCGACACCGCCCTCGAGCGCGACGTCGCCGTCAAGATGCTGCGCGAGGACCTGATCGCCAATCCCGAAGCCGCCGAGCGCTTTCGCCGGGAATCCCGCATGTCGGCCTCCGTCTCCCATCCCAACCTGGTAGCCATCCACGATTTCGGCATCGAGAGCGGCCGGGGCGCGTTCCTGGTGATGGAATTACTCGTCGGCCAGAACTTGCGCCAGCAGTTGCTGCACGGCGGTCGCTTGCCGACGGCGCGCGCGCTGGAGATCCTCCGCGGCGTCTGCGCTGCCGTGGAAGCCGCCCACAAGCGTGGCCTCGTCCATCGAGACTTGAAGCCGGAAAACATCTTCCTCGCACGCACTCCGGGCGGCGACGTCCCCAAGGTGCTGGATTTCGGCGTCGCCAAGCTGCTTTCGCAGGCCGCCAACAGCGCCCTGGCCACCGCCGACACCGGAGACGGTGTCCTGCTCGGCACCGCCCAGTACATGTGCCCCGAACAGTTGCGCGGCGAACTGGTGGAGCCGGCGTGGGACCTGTGGGCGCTGGCCGTCATCGCCTACGAAATGCTGACCGGAGTGCATCCCTTTGGCGCTTCCACTATCGCCGGGGTGCACGCCGCGGTGCTTGCCGGCAACTACCGGCCGCTCCGCGAGACGCTCCCCGGCGCGCCTGTCGCGCTCGACGGATTCTTCACCGCCGCCTTTGCCGGTGACCGAGCGCGGCGGCCGGATTCCGCCAATGATTTTCTGCTCCGCCTGGAGCAAAGCGTCGCGGGTGTCTGATTCACTTCTCGTTCGTGCTTTTCTAGCGCGCCACCAGTGTCTTAAGCCGGCTGAAATCCGTCTCGTCCATGGCAATGAAGCGAAAGGGCTGGCGGGCGG
This sequence comes from Terriglobia bacterium, assembly GCA_020073495.1. Classification (NCBI taxonomy): domain Bacteria; kingdom Pseudomonadati; phylum Acidobacteriota; class Terriglobia; species Terriglobia bacterium. The sequence continues at coordinate 605,012 of JAIQFD010000003.1, read as the reverse complement.
CGTCCACCGGGCGCAGCATCTCGGCGATGGCGCTGACCGTGCCGGCGGAGGTGCGCACCTGAAGATGGGCCAGGGTGCCCGGCGCCAATTGCGACTCGATGCCGGCGCATCCGCCGGTGTCGGAAAACACCTGTAGGCGCCCGCGCGTCTGGTGGCCGGCGCCGTGCACGAACACCATCTGCACGGGGGTCGGGACTTTGAATCGTGGGGAACGCTGATATGGATGAGGCTTGGGGAAATGAGCCATGGGCAAGACTTTACCGCCCGCCTCGCGCCCCGAAAAGCTGCCCAAGGGACATGGCCCATACACCGTTCGTACACTGTCCGATTTTCCTCCCGTGATCGCCACCTCGACCGTCACCCTCGACCCCCGTGGCCACCATCGCGATAACAAGTACGCCCCCTACCGCGAGGCCTGGCATCTTCTCCGCCAGCCCGGCCGCTTCAACATCAACGCCTGCGCCGACGTGACCTGGGTGGATCCCTCCGATCCCGGTGATGGAGCCTGCCCTGAGCTTAGTCGAAGGGGCGATGGCGGCGATCCCGGCGATAGCCTCAGCCCCTGAGGCTCCGCTCCCGGCGATCTCGGCGATTCTCAGGTCCCGGCGATCCCGGCGTTCTCGGCGATCTCGGCGATTCCCAGCTCCCCCGATTCCCAGCTCCCCCGATCCGCCGATCCCCCGATGGCCCGCCTGCGCCGACGTGAAATGAATCGAGCCGCCCCCTCCCGAATGTCATCCCGAAGGGTTTCAACCCTGAGGGACCTGCTTGTGCGGACGGGTGGAGCAGGCCTTTAGGCCTGCAATTGACGGCCCCGAGTGAAAACTAGGGCTTCAGCCCCTGAGGCTCCGATTTCGGCGATCTCGGCGATTGAGCCTGTCCTGGTTTTAGCCGAGCCTGAGCGACGCGAAGGCGAGCCCTGAGCGAAGTCGAAGGGGTAGTCGAAGGGGCGATTGCGGCGATCCCGGCGATTTCTGGTTCCGGCGATTCCGGCGCGCCGCGCGCCGAACCGACACTAGCGACTTTCCACTTGAAGGTCACCGACCACGGCCAATTGTTCCCCGTCCGTGACCTGAGTGAGTCCGGGCCAGTCATTGGTGCGGTGACCGCGCTGCACCCACTGCTCGATGTCGGCCTGTCCCTTGGGGCCCACCATGATCAGCACCAGGGAGAACTTTCCTTCTCTGGGCAGCCCTGCCTCCACGATCTCGCGCCGCCAGTGCTGGTGACGGTGGGGGACCTCGGGCTCTTTCGGCCAAAGCGAATTCCCCACCTGGACGGCCAGCCACACGTGGTGCTGGCCGGGAATGCCGGAGAGCTTGCCTTCCACGCCCACGATCGCAGACACTCGCTGCCCCGGCAGGGGCGCGGTGATGCTTCCGGAGGGGCGTGGAGGCTGGGGGTGCGGCCTCTGCACGATGGCGCTCACGATCAAGCCCAGAGTGCCGATCAATGCCACCGCCAGTGGAACCACCACCGCCGTCGGCGACTGGCTCCCGGTTTTCTCCGGCGCCGGCATGTTCTTACAACTACGCCCGAAATTGCCCCGCGGCGCAGAATGTTGATTTCTGTTCTGGTTCTGGAACAAGGCCTTGGGGCTGGCCGGGCAGGCCCTCGGACGTGCAGAAAGCGGACCATGCGAGAGTGATCTCCGTGAGGTAGTGCAGGCCGTGGGTCCTGCGGACACGGACAGATAGATTTCGTGGGCTTCAGCCCCGGAGGCTCCGTTCCCGGCGATCCCGGCCACCTGCGCCGATGTCGAGTGGGTCGATGTCACGCCCGGCCGCCTGCCCCGAAGGGGCAACTGAGAGTAGCCCGGCACTTTAGTGCCGGGTGGGGGGCAGTGCGATGAGAGTCCTGTAGGGACGACTGAGGTAGTGCAGGCCGGCGACCCGCGAATCTCGGCCCATAGTGAGGGGAAGGGGCACGGCTTTAGCCGTGCCGTAGCGGGCCATCAAAGGGGCGGGCTTTAGCCCCTGAGGTACTGAGGTAGTGCGGGTCTTTAGACCCGCGAATAGAGGGCCCAGAATATTTGGGGCTTTAGCCCCTGAGGTCTTCTCCCCCACCCTTAGCTGCGCAACGCCGGCGCAGCAAAGGACGGGGCACCCAGACTTGTATGGTGTGAAAGGGGTGGGCCATCCGCCGCGTTCCATTTGCTTCGTCATCTGGATGGACGAGTGTTCCGTTACAATCGCCGCGATGTTGACCGTGTTCCTAGTTTGGCCGCTATCTCACTATGCGGACCCTTACTAACCTCTACATTGTTTCATCGAATTTCTCGAATTCATTCTTGTGCTTCATGCTGCTCCCAAAACTTAATCTCGCGATCCAGCCAATCGCGCAATGACGCCTCAGTGTTGTAACCGATATTGAGCTTGCCGCTATCCACGAACTTGAACGCGACCATGCTGACTTCTTTTCCCCAACCACCGCGTCGTCGGAAGGTCGTAGGAAAAAGTGCGGCAGCGCGAATCTTAGCTGTCACCCATGCAAGCATATCCGCCGAGAGTAATTGGCGAGTCTTTTTCCGACTCTCGAATGAAATGCCATTGCCATCCACATCGAACCAGTGCTCTACGCCATCTGCGATGCGTGGCTTCACTTGGTTTTCCGCAACAAACGCCTTCGCTATTTCTAGTTTCTGTTCCTCGTTGCACAGGTCGAAGACGAACTTGATTGGCGGAAATTCAGCCTGCTTCGCTCGCCATTTCGCCAGCTCTCCCCCGCAGGTCGTTGCAGCGAATGTGAAATGCTGCCTCCCGAATGCGCCTGGAGCTAATTCCTGGAGTCGGGGATTCTGAACGTGCCCATCAATTTCCTCTTTGGTGAATGCGATTCCGAACCCCTGTTGAGTGTACTTACAAACGATCCTCAAGAGTTCGGTGAGCAGGTTGTGTCGCTTGGTGTTTGACCAGTCGCGCCACGGATGTTGAGTTGCGTCGGTCTTGCCACTTAGACAATCTCGGCACCATGCTCCGCGTCGGCACCCAGCAAATTCGGTCATGTGAAATTCTTTGAACCCGTACGTATCTTCGGCAGCAATCCACGCGGCTTCAAATTGCTTCCACTTACGCACCGGGGAGACACAGAACGCCGCAACAACGATGCGAGCATTTGGTTCCGTCCCGCTGTCGTCCACATAAACGGTTTGTGGCTGAACAATGGCCATACTAAATACCCGGCCCTCGCCATTGCCCGGACACACGCTTGCAACGAGGTGGCCGAACGATGAATACTCCCGCACTCAGTACCAAGCGCTTTCTACCTGACTGTCTGATTATTCAAATAAGTTTTTTCCGGGTACTGAGTACTGAGTCCTTTCCTCCAACAAAAAAGCCGCCCGCGTGGGCGGCCTAGAAATCTACAAGAGCCTATTTCCGCAGCTTGCGGCGCAGCACGCCCGCCAGACCGAACAGGCCACTGCCGAGTAGCGCCATGCTGCCAGGTTCCGGCACTGCATTCCCTCCCCAGTCATTACCGTTGGAATCGAGGAGGTAGAAATCAACGGAGGAGTAGCCACCACCCAAGGCTCCAAAAACCGATGCGAAGTCACCCGAATTGCCGATGATGAAGCTCTCGGTCGCACCGCAAGCGGGGCAGTAGAATCCAGAGTAATTGTAGCCAAAGGGATCGAACCATCCGGACGCATTCTCAGGCGGCGTCGGCGAAAAATTCGATTCTGGCAGGTCCACGACCACCGAGTCATATCCAAAGCCCCAGATATTGGCGCCGTTGGTGATAGTCACGGTCGCAGCGATCGTTCCGTCACCATTCAGCGTGAACGTGACGGTCCCCTGGCTCGCGACGGGGTTGAGAGAGGCATCCAGGTTGAAATTGCCAACGATCGTGTCGGCCGCGGCTCCAACACTCAGCGTACAGACACACAACAGAAGGAGAACTCCACGGAGATTGCGCATTTCGGCGTACCTCCCTTCTGTCGGTATCTCTTGCACGCCGGTGACCAGGAATTACGTGCGGTAAGTTTCTGCGGCTCAACATCATCCAGATTCCGCAATCGCAGGATGTGAAGACAAATGTCTGCACTAAAACTGCAAACGTCTGCCACTCCAGATTTTCCATTCAGAATTGGGAGCGGCGCGGCGGACGCCGTCCGAGTACTGGGTACTTGATACTTGGTACTAGGTACTGAGGCGCGGCCCAGTCCGCATCTCTTTGCAGTTTTGCTGCACCTTTTTTAACTTTTTTTCCGGAGTGCGCACTCCCGAAATTCAGCGCCCTCTTCGCTGCCCTCTCAACTCACTGAGCCTCCGAGCGTTGCCCGCTTCAAGTTTCCTGTGTCGATGGCCAGGAAAATGCAGCATGGAAGGCGTAATTGTTTCTCTGGCCCCAGATAGGCAACCGGGGGCCCGCACCAAGAGGACCGTCATGAAGAAAATTCTTATATTCTCGTGTGTGTGCCTGGGACTGTTGTTGCTCGCGCCTCTCAGTCATGCGGACGTGATCTTCTCCAATCTGGGACCCGGCGGGACATATGACCCAAATACCGGATGGACCATCGGTAACCCTGACTGGGCGCCGGGCGCTGCCTTCAGCGTTTCTGGGTCCCACACACTCCTGAACATCCAAGTGGCTCTGCTGCACTTTGGTCTCGACAGCGGACCGGTGACCATCTCGCTGTATACCGATATTGCGGGAGCTCCCGGAACACTGATGGAAGACTGGACCCTGGGAGGCGTGCCAGATATCGGCAGCCCGAACGGCACGCTGCTAACTCTGAATTCGGCCGGGTTTGTGCTGAGCAACGCAACCTATTGGCTGATCGGCTCGGCCCCGCCGGAAGTTTGGGACGCGTGGATGTGGAATGAAAACCATACCCTCGGAACCGTCTACCTCGCCGGAAGCGCCCAGCAGGGCGTGGTGCCGGCATTCCAGGTGAATGACACCGTTCCGGAACCGGGCACGCTGGTCCTGTTTGGAAGCGGCCTGCTTGGCCTGGCGGGCGTGCTGCGCCGTAAGCTGCTCAGCTGACCCTTGACCTCAGCGCTCACAAGCCGCCCCGCAGGGCGGCTTTCTTATTGCACGCTGCTGAAGGGTCCAGTTCGAGGTCAACCGCAGGAGGCAACTGCTCGACCCAATAGTTGGCGCGGCTTCCGCCGCGCCGTTGGTCTTCCCTAGCTACTAACTACTAGCTACTAGCTACCAGCTACTGCACCTGCGTGAGCACCCGCTCCCGCTCCTCGGCGTCCTTGCGCTCTTCGTGCGGCGTCGTGGGCAGGGCGATTCCCAGCACTTCGTCGATGGTGGTGACGTAGTGAATGGTGACCCCTTCGAGCTGGTCCGGCGTCAGGTCTTCCTCGACGTTCATGCGGTTCTCCGCCGGCAGGATGATGTCGTGCACGCCGGCGCGCTTGGCCGCCAGCACCTTTTCCTTGATGCCGCCCACCGGCAGTACATTGCCGCTCAGCGTGATCTCGCCCGTCATGGCGGTGAGCGGACGCACCCGGCGGTCGGTCAGCAGCGACACCAGCGTCGTGGCCATGGTCACGCCCGCCGAGGGGCCGTCCTTGGGGATGGCGCCCGCGGGCACGTGGATGTGCAGATCGTGGTCCTTGAAGAACTCGTCGGAGATCTTGAGCTTGTCGGAATTCGACCGCACCCAGGTGAGCGCCGCCTGCATGGACTCCTGCATCACTTGGCCGATCTGCCCGGTCATGGTGAAGCCCCCCTTGCCCGACATCTTGTTGGCCTCGACGAATAGGATGTCGCCGCCGGTGGGCGTCCAGGCCAGTCCGACCGCGACCCCGGCGCGCTTGGTGCGCTCCGCGATCTCGGTGTCGATGCGGATCTTGATGCCGCCCAGCATGTTCTTGATCGCATCCGGGGTGACCACCAGCTTTTCCGTCTTCCCTTCCGCGATGCGGCGCGCCTGCTTGCGGCAGAGGCTCCCGATCTCGCGCTCGACGTTGCGTACCCCCGCCTCGCGCGTGTAGTGCCGGATGATGTGCCGGATGGCCTGCTCCGGGAACTCGATCAGCTCCGTGGTCAGACCGTTCTCCTCGATCTGCCGCGGCACCAGGTAACGCTCGGCGATGTGCACCTTCTCGTTCTCGGTGTAGCCCTGGAGCTCGATGATCTCCATGCGGTCGCGCAGCGGCTCGGGCACCGGGTCGAGCATGTTGGCGGTGGTGATGAACAGCACCTTCGACAGGTCGAAGGGCACGTCGAGGTAGTTGTCGCGGAAGGTATTGTTCTGCTCGGGGTCGAGCGTCTCCAGCAGCGCCGACGCGGGATCGCCGCGGAAGTCGCGCCCCAGCTTGTCCACCTCGTCCAGCATGAAGACGGGGTCGTTGGTCTCCGCGCGGCGGATGCCCTGGATGATCTGTCCCGGCAGCGCCCCGATGTAGGTGCGCCGGTGGCCGCGGATCTCCGCTTCGTCGTGCACCCCGCCCAGCGACAGGCGCACGAACTTGCGCCCCAGCGAGCGCGCGATGGACTTGCCCAGAGACGTCTTGCCCACGCCCGGGGGCCCCACGAAGCACAGGATCGGCCCCTTCATGTTCGGCTTCAGGCGCCGCACCGACAGGTAGTCGAGGATGCGGTCCTTCACCTTCTGCAGGTCGTAGTGGTCCTGGTCCAGGATGTCTTTGGCCTTGGGGATGTCGATCTCGGTCACCCCGGACGACTTCGACCAGGGAAGGATCGCCAGCCACTCCACGTAGGTGCGCGTGACCGAGTAGTCGGCCGCCATGGGCGACATGCGCGACAGCCGGTTGAGTTCCTTTAATGCTTCTTTCTTCACTTCCTCCGGCATGCCCGCCGCTTCGATCTTCTGCCTTAATTCCTCAACATCCCTCGCATTCTCGTCCTGCTCCCCCAGTTCCTTCTGGATCGCCTTCATCTGCTCCCTTAGGTAATATTCGCGCTGGGTTTGCTGGACCTGGTCCTGGACCTCGGACTGGATCTTGTTGCGGAGATGCTGGACTTCGAGTTCCTTGGTCAGGTGACGGTTGATCTTTTCCAGACGAGCGCGGACGTCGGTGGTCTCCAGCAGGTCCTGCTTGTCCTTGGTGGCGAGAGAAGGCAGCGAGCTGGCGACGAAATCCACGAGCCGGCCGGGATCGTCGATGTTCATGGCCACGGTCTGGAGCTCGTCGGAGAGAGTGGGAGAGCCAGCGACGATCTGCTGGAACAGCGAAAGCACGTTGCGCTGCAGGGCCTCTTCCTCGGGGTTCTTCTGCGCGCCGGGCTGGGGCAGGATCTCGAAGGTGGCCCTCATGAAGGGGGTCAACTGCATGTATTCCTGGAGATGCACGCGGTCCAGGCCTTCGGTGAAGACGAACAGGCTCTGGTTGGGCATCTTGACGACCTTGTGGACGGTGGCCAGGGTGCCGGTGGAGTAGAGGTCCACGGGCTGGGGGGTGTCGACGCGAGCTTCGCGCTGCGCCACCACAATGATGGTCTTCTCCTCGCCCAGGGAGTTGATCAACTGCACCGAGCTGTCGCGGCCCACGGTCAGAGGCAGCACGGCGTGCGGGAACAGGACGGTGTCGCGCACGGGCAGGACGGGGAGCACGCGCTGCTCATTGGAATCGTTATGAGTGCGGTCTGCCATGGTTCTCCTTAATGATAATGATAGCGAGAAGATTGATGCTCGTCCGACCTCAAAGGATGCAGCCGAGGGAGCGGCTCCCCTAAGAGCGCGCCATTGTAGCGCAAAACCAAGTACTCGGTACTCAGTACGCAGTTCAGAAGGACGAATCGGTGTGACTCCCGTCACGGCGCGCGTCATGGCACAATTGGTGCGCGGCAAGGGGAGCGATTTCGCTCTCGAAGCATTCTCGCCTGCGAGGTTCGGCTGATGGTCACCACGGCTGCGATCCGCGAGCACTACGACTCGCTGGCTTTCATCTACCGCACATTCTGGGGCGACCATATCCATCACGGCCTTTTCGTGCACGCGGGGGAGACGCCGGAACAGGCACAGGTCAATCTTTTGGACTATTGCATCGCGCTGGTGAACCCCGGAGGCAGCAACGTGCTGGACGTGGGCTGCGGACACGGCGGGACGGCGATCCGGCTGGCAAGGAAGTGCGATTGCCGAGTGCTGGGGCTGACCCTCAGCGAGAAGCAGGCACGGCTGGCTCGGCAGAATGCGAAGTTCGCCGACGCTGCCGATACGACCACCTTCGTCATGCAGGATGCGGAAACCTACGAATACCCGGCCTCAGCCTTCGACCTGGTGTGGACGATGGAGTCCTCGGAGCACTTTCAGGACAAAACGCGGTATCTCGCGAACGTCGCAATAACACTGCGGCCCGGCGGGAAGCTGCTGCTGGCGGCGTGGACGGGAGCGATGACCAGCTCACGAGTTCGCGAGGTAGCGCGGGCGTTCCTCTGCCCCGAGCTGTGGACGGCGACGCATTACCAGGCGGCGATCGAGGCCGCCGGCATGCGCATCCGTCGCTGCGAAGACCTCTCGGCGCAGGTGGTACAGACCTGGGAGATCTGCCGGCGGACGGCGCATGCGGCAAAACCCGTAGTCAGCCTGCTCTCGGAATCGGCCCGCGACTTCGTGGGCGGGATCGACAGTATCCTGGACGCGTACCGGTCGGGGGAGCTGACTTACACGGTAATTGTGGCGGAGAAATGAGCGATTCGTTCGCACGGCGCATCATGGACCAGATGCTCGATGGCGACACAGAGCGCCACATCGCCGAGCAGAAGGCGGCGCTGGAGAAAGACCCGTCGTGGGCGGAGGGGCATTACCACCTGGGGCAGCTCTATCGCGTGCAATTCAAACGAGAGGAAGCGCGGCTCGAGTTACTGAAGGCGCTTGAGTTGAAGCCGTCGTTGGCGGATGCGCATGTGGCGCTGGGGGAGATGTACGTCGCCGATGGCGACATGGAGAGAGCGCGGGAGCACGCGGAGTACGGGGCGAAGTTCGGGAACGCAAGGTTGAAGGAGCAGCTGGAGAGGTACGGAGGTGAGTCGTAGGTTGTGGGCGAGAATTTTCGATTTGCGATTTGTGATTTCAAACTGCCGAGACGCTGGAGGTAGGGGTCCCTTCGCTGCACTCAGGGCAGGCTCTTCGACTCGGCGCTGCGCGCCTCGCTCGGGATGACACCGGGAATAGCAAGTCAGATTGCAGAAGTAAGAATGCAGAAGTAGTTCGCGCGTTCATCACCGCGGCTAAAGCCGTGTCTCATCAGATACGAATGAACCCACGCCTGAAGGCGTGGGCTTCCACGGTGATGCCAGCCACGTCGCAGCGGTAGGGGTCCCTTCGCTGCGATCAGAATCACAGGGTCAACGATCTGGGAGAAACCGATACACGAACCTAGCAGTGCAAACGGGGTCCGAGGTCCTTCGCGGCTGAAGCCGCTCAGGATGACAGACCTGAAAACACTCGCGCCAAGGAGGGGGAACCTTCGACTCGGCGCTGCGCGCCTCGCTCAGGATGACACCAGGAAACAAAGTCAGATCGCAGAAGTGAGAATGCAAAAGTAGCTCCGCCGGGTTCCTGGCGGTCGCGATTGGGCGGGGTATATACTTCTGAGTTTTGATCACCACTCAAGGGAGCAACCGTATGGCGACCCCCGCAATCGATTTCGCAAGACAGAACCAGGACCGGTTTCTTAACGAATTAAAAGACCTGCTCCGCATCCCAAGCATCAGCACGCTGGAAGAGCACAAAGGCGACATCCGCCGGGCGGCGGAGTTCGTGGCCAACGACCTGAAGCGCATCGGCTTCGAAAACGTCGAGATCATCCCCACCCAGGGCCATCCGCTGATCTACGCCGACTGGATGCACGCCAGCGGCAAGCCCACCGTGCTGTGTTACGCGCACTACGACGTGCAGCCGGCGGAGCCGTTGGACGAGTGGATCTCTCCGCCGTTCGACCCCACGGTGCGCAACAACAACATCTACGCGCGCGGTGCGGTGGACGACAAAGGCCAGCTCTGGATGCAGCTCAAGGCATTTGAGGCGCTGATGAAGGCGGGCAACGGCCGCATGCCCATCAACGTGAAGGTAATCATCGAGGGCGAGGAAGAGGTGGGCGGCGAGTCGATCGCCGACTACGTCCGCAAGAACAAGAAGAAGCTGGAGGCGGACTTCGCCCTGGTGACCGACACCGAGCTGTTCGCGCCCGACCTGCCGACCCTGTGCGTGGGGCTGCGCGGGCTGGTGTACACCGAGATCGAGGCCAAGGGCGCGATGACCGACCTGCACTCCGGCATGTACGGCGGAGCGGCGCCCAACCCGCTGTTCGCGCTGATCGAGATGATCAGCAAGATGAAGGACAAGAAGGGCAAGATCCTGATCCCCGGCTTCTACAAAGACGTGAAGGCGCCGAGCAAGGACGAACTGAAGGCGTGGAAGCGCCTGCCCTTCAACGAAGAGCACTACCGCAAGACCGAGGTCGGCTCGAAGGTGCTGACCGGCGAGCCCGGCTACTCGGTGCTCTACCGGACGTGGGCGCGTCCAACCCTGGAAGTGCACGGCATGCCCGGCGGGTTCACTGCGCCGGGAGCGAAGACCGTGATCCCGGCGAAGGCGTCGGCGAAGGTCTCGATGCGCATGGTTCCGGACCAGGACCCGGACGACATCCTGAAGCGGTACCTGGCATTCATCAAGAAGCACACGCCCAAAGGCATCGAGATCAACGTCAAGGTGCACTCCAAGGGCGAAGCGATCGTGGTGGGCACCGACAACCGCTTCGTGAAGGCGTCGGTGGACGCTATGCACGACGTGTTCAAGAAGGACACGGTGTTCATCCGCTCGGGCGGGTCGATCCCGATCGTGACCGACTTCGAGAAGGTGCTGAAGATCCCTTCGATCATGATGGGCATGGGCCTGCCGGACGACAACCTGCACGCGCCCAATGAGAAGTTCCACATCCCGAACTTCTATCGCGGGATCGAGAGCATCATCCGGTTCTTCCAGAGGGTGGGGGAGCAGTAAGGCAGTCGTCAGTCGTCAGTCGGCAGTCGTCAGCAAATGGCGGCTGCCGACTTGTTTTGTGCGGGAAAAGCTCACCACAAAGGACACGAAGGTCGACACGAAGGGCATGGAGGGAACATTTCGCTGGTTCGATAGGGGTCCCTTCGACTTCGCTCAGGGCAGGCTCTTCGACTCGGCACGGCGACTGCGGCCGTGCCTCGCTCAGGATGACACCTAAAGAAATGGGTAGGGGTCCTTCGACGCGGCGCGCCCCGAGGCGCGCCGCGCTCAGGATGACACCATGGAAAAGCAAGTAGGATTGCGGAAGTAAGAATGCAGAAGTAGTTCGGCGGTTATCACCGCGGCTAAAGCCGTACCCTTTCCGATGCGAATGAACCCACGCCTGAAGGCGTGGGCTTCCACGGTGATGCGAGCCATGTCGCAGCGGTAGGGGTCCCTTCGCTGCGCTCAGGATCACAGGGTCAGCGCATTGGGAGAAGCCGATACACGAACCTAGCAGTGCAAACTGGGTCCGAGGTCCTTCGCGGCTGAAGCCGCTCAGGATGACAGACCTGAAAATGCTTTTGCCAGGTAGAGCTCCTTCGACTCGGCGCGCCCCGAGGCGCACCTCGCTCAGGATGACATCACGGAATTACGCTGCTGGCGCTGAAAAGCTTGATTTTCCACATAAATAGAGCTAGGCTCGGGCTTGCTCTCGCGGTTTTCCCTTCCTTTTAAGCCCTCACCAGGAGAGGTTTGCGAAGCGGCATCATTAGGTGTGCAACATGGTGGGGCATCAAGCAATCACCCACAATATATTGGGCTTTTAGTGCTTGACCCCTGTTAACCATCCGGGTACATTGGGCAGAACGAGGGGGGCCGAGAGGTTCCCTTCAGCCCAGCCGAGAGCAGCTGGGCTACAAGAGCCTGAGTACAGGGCAGTTAACGATCTCCGCCGTATCCAGCCTGGGGGAGAGGGACTCGACCATGGGCCACCGAGGAGCCTGCGCGGTGGACCAGCCACGGCCGCAGCAAGCCTGAAGGAGTGGACTTTGCTGAAACTCAAGAAACTACAAATCCTGGGCTTCAAGTCGTTCTGCGACCGCACCGAACTGAAGTTCCACGGGGACGGCATCGCCGCGATCGTGGGGCCGAACGGTTGCGGGAAATCGAACATCTCCGACTCGATCATGTGGGTGCTAGGCGAGCAGTCGGCGAAGTCGCTGCGCGGCGCGCGCATGGAAGACGTCATCTTCGCGGGAACGCGCGAGCGCTCGCCCAACGGGATGGCCGAGGTGTCGCTGACGCTGATCGATCCGGAGGCGTACGAGGGCGGCGCGGCGGAGCTCACGGCAGAACCGGAGATCGAGATCCGCGACGAGATGCCGGAGGAAGACTGGGACGAAACGGCGATCCGGGCGGAGGCGGCGGCGGAAACGGCGCACATCGCGGAGGAGATCCAGCCCCATCAAGAAATCGAGGTGGCAGGCGGCAGCGGGCAGGAGGCAGGAGATGCGGCGAGCGAAACGGGGCAGGGCCAGGATGCACAGGCGGAGAGCTCGGAAGCTGCCTCCCCGGCCGAGGGAAACGCGGCCGAGGGCGGCCGCGCCCCGCAAGAGGGTGCGACGGGCGCCGAGCCGCAGGTCGTCCTGAAGGTACGGCGGCGGAAGTTCGGGAACATCGAGTTCAAGAAGGGGCAGATCGTGGTGACGCGGCGGCTGTTCCGCTCGGGCGACAGCGAATACCTGCTGAACGGGAAGCTGTGCCGGCTGCGCGACATCCAGGACATCTTCATGGGCACGGGCCTGGGTCCGGAGTCGTACGCGATCATCGAGCAGGGGCGCATCGGGCAGATCCTGTCGAGCAAGCCGCACGACCGGCGGGCGATCATCGAGGAAGCGGCCGGGATCACCAAGTTCAAGACCAAGAAGCGGCTGGCGGAACTGCGCCTGGAAGAGGCGAAGCTGAACCTGGCGCGCGTGAACGACATTTTCGAGGAAGTCACGCGGCAGATGAATTCGCTGAAGCGCCAAGCGTCGAAGGCGGAGCGGTATGCACGCCTGCGCGACGAGATGCGCGGCAAGCTGCGCGTGGTGCTGGCCAGCAAGTCGGCGCAGATGGAGCGCGAGCTGGCATCGCTGAATGCCGAGCTGGAGCGGGTGACGGAAGAGATGCGCGCGCGGGGCGAGTCGGTACAGCAGATGGAAGCGGAGCATGGGGAGCGCACGCAGCGGGGCTACGCGATCACGGGCGAGGCGCGGGCCAACAACGACCGCATGAACGAGATCGGGCGGGAGATCGACCGGTCGACGCAGAGGCAGAAGACCAACGACGAGCGCTGCGCGGAGCTGGCGGCGAGGTCGGCGGCGGCGGAAGCGGAGATCGCGCACACCGACACGCAGCTTACGTCGCTGCGGGCGGAGGTGGAGGCGAACCAGGCGACGCTGGAGTCCGCGGCGGGCGAAGTGGCGGCAGCGCAGCAGGAGGCCACGCTGCGGCAACAGGAGGCGGCGTCGGCGTCGAGCGCGCTGCTGGAGGTGGAGCGGCAGCAGGAACAGCGGCGCATGCAGGTGCTGGAGGCGGTGGGGGCGGCGTCGAACGTGCGCAACCTGATCGCCCAGGCGGAAGAACACATCGCGGCGCTGGAGCGGGAGGCGACGCGGCTGAACCAGGAGCTGGCGGCGGCGATGTCGCAGGTGGAGTCGTTCGGCAGCCAGCGCGGGCAGCTTTCTCTGGAGTTCGAGAGCGTGCAACAACGGGTCAACGCGCTGCGCGAGCAGATCGGTGAGGCGCGGCAGCAACTCGAGGTCAAGCGCGAAGCGGAGGCCGAGTCGAAGAGGCGGCTAGACGCGCTGCGCGCGGAATACGCGACGCTGCTGGGCAAAAAGGGATCGCTCGAGGCGGTGATCGCGGAGCACGGGTATTCGACGGAATCGGTGAAACGGCTGTTCCAGTCGGGGGTGCTGAACGCGGGCTTCGCGCCCGCGGGCGTGCTGGCGGATTTCCTCGAGGTCGACGACCGCTACGAGCGCGTGGTCGAGGATTTCCTGCGCGACGAGCTGAACTACGTGGTGGTGAAGTCGTGGGACGCGGCCGACGCGGGCCTGCAGATGCTGCGCACGGACGTGAGCGGACGGGCGACCTTCCTGGTGCATCCCAACGACGCGCAGGCGAAGTTCTCGTTCCTGGTGGACGAGAGCACGCGGCACGCGCCGCGGCGCGAGTCCGAGATCGTGCCGCTGAAGAGCTGCATCCGGGTGCTGAACGGGTTCGGCAAGAGCCTGGAGATGATCCTGCCCAAGCTGGGGAACGGATACATCACCGCCGACCCGAACGTGGCGAAGGAGCTGGCGCTGGAGAATCCGGACGCGTTCTTCCTGTCGAGATCGGGCGAGTGCTTCCACAACGTGACCGTCACCGGCGGCAAGCAGCGCAGCGAGGGACCGCTCTCGATGAAGCGCGAACTGCGCGAAGTGCTGCGGCACCTGGATGAGGCCGAACACGCGCTACGCGAGGAAGAGGCGAGGGTCGGCGGGCTGGCACACGACATCCGGGACCTCACTGCCCTGCTGGAGCGGCTGGAGGAGGACAAGCGCGAGGCGGAGCGGCTGGCGCTGACCTCCGGGCACGCGCTGCAACAACTCGAATCGGAGCTGGTGCGTATCCAGGAGCGGCTTACCACGTACCGGGTGGAGCTCGATCGGGTGGCCAGCGAGCGTACGGAGAAGGAGAAGCTGGCTTCCGAGAAGCGGACCGAAGCGGCGGCGCACGAGCAGCGCCGGGCGGCGCTGGAGGGGGAGATGACGGCGGCGCAGGAGGCGGTGGTCACGCTGAAGGTGACGCGGGATGCGGCGGCACAGACGGCGTCGGAGATGGCGTCGAAGGTCGCCGTGCTGGAGGAACGTCGCACGGCGGCGGCGACGAACCTGCATCGCATCGAGTCGATGGCGGCGGACGTCGAGGTGCGGGTGATGGGCCTGCGCGAGCAGATGGCGTCGGCGGCCGCGGAAAAACAACATCGCGAGCAGGAGAATGCGCAACTGGCGGAGCAACTGGTCGCGCTGGCCGATGAAGGCGTGGCCGCGCAGACGCGCAGCCTGGAACTGCAGGCGGAGTCGGAAGAGGTACGGGGGCGGCTGGCGGAGATCGAACAGCAGTTGAAAGAAGCAAGGCAGGCGCTGGACGGGGCGCGCGACCGGCGCGGCGAGATCTCGGCGCAGGCGGCGAAGCTCCAGGCCGACCGTGGATACTTGTTGGAAACCTCGGTCAACGATCTGGGACTCACGCCGGAGCAGTTGCGCGAGGATCCGGCCGTCATGCAGGTCGAGGGCGAGGCGCTGGCCTTCGAGGAGCAGGCCTACCGCGAGATGAAGAACAGGCTCGACTCGATGGGCCCGGTGAACATGATGGCGCTGGAGGAATACAACGAGACGGCGCAGCGACACGCGTTCCTGGACACGCAGCGCAAGGACCTGCTGGAGTCCATCGAGAACACACAGAATACGATCAAGGAGATCGAGACGTTCTCGCGGCAGAAGTTCCAGGAAGCGTTCGAGAGGATCAACGAGAACTTCGGAGAAACTTTCAAGAAGCTGTTCGGCGGCGGGCAGGCATTCATGCGGCTGACCGACGAGGAGAACCAGATCGAGAGCGGCATCGACGTGGTGGCGTCGCCTCCGGGCAAGAAGCTGCAGAACGTGCTGCTACTGTCCGGCGGAGAGAAGGCGCTGACCGCGCTGGCACTGCTGGTGGGCATCTTCCAGTACCAGCCGAGCCCGTTCTGCATCCTGGACGAAGTGGACGCGCCGCTGGACGAGGCCAACATCGGGCGCTTCGTCGAGCTGGTGAAAGAGATGAGCATCCGGACGCAGTTCATCCTGATCACGCACAGCAAGAGAACCATGGCGTCGGCGCCGGTGATGTACGGCGTGACCATGCAGGAGCCGGGGGTGTCGAAGCTGGTCTCGGTACGCTTCGGGGAGAACGTACCGGAGGGGATGCGGGCGGCGGCGAACTAGCCGCCGGTCGCCGGCCGCCGGCAAGAAAAAGACCTGACCACGGATCTTCACGGATGAGCGCGGATCGGAAAATCAAATCCGTTCCATCCGTGCAGATCTGTGGTTTTGTTCTTGACGGCCCGTGTGAAATTTTATGCGCTCGGTGACCCGCACAGGACGGGCGATTCGCAGAGTTGTTCCGCTGTCAATATCTTTTCACTAGAAAACTTTTGTGACAACGGTCACATGACCTTCCGCCGCGTTGACAAAATCGGACGGGCGATTAGAATACGCGACTGTTCCAGCAAACGAAAAGCTTCCGACCGTGACTCAACAAGCACTCAACCCAGCCCTGCTCCAGACGGACTTCCCGGACCTGGAGATGTACGCCAGCGGGAAGGTGCGGGACATCTACCGCGTGGACAACGAGCACCTGCTGTTCGTGGCCACGGACCGCATCTCGGCCTTCGATTACGTGCTGGGCACAGGGATCCCGCACAAAGGAGCTGTGCTGACGCAGCTCTCGCTGTTCTGGTTCGACTTCCTGAAGGACATCGTGCCCAACCACCTGGTGACGGCGAAGGTGGAAAAGTACCCGCCGAACCTGAAGCCCTACGCGGAGCAGCTGCGCGGACGCTCGATGGAGGTGATCCACGCCGACATGATCGCCATCGAGTGCGTGGTGCGGGGCTACATCTCCGGCTCGGCGTGGAAAGAGTACAAGCAGGGCGGGACAGTGTGCGGCATCAGGCTGACGGCGGGGTTGAAGGAGTCCGACAAACTGCCGGAACCGATCTTCACTCCGGCGATCAAGGCGACCAGCGGGCACGACGAGAACATCTCCTTCGAGGAGATGTGCCAGCGTGCGGGGCCGAAGCTGAGCGCGCAACTGCGGGACATCAGTCTGAAGGTGTACAAGGCGGCGGCAGAATTCGCCGCCCGGAAAGGGATCCTCATCGCCGACACCAAGTTCGAGTTCGGCAAGACAGCCCAGGGCGTGACGCTGGCAGACGAGGTGCTGACGCCGGATTCGTCGCGTTTCTGGCCGGCAGACAAGTACCTGCCGGGCAGGAGCCAGGAATCGTTCGACAAGCAGTACGTCCGCGACTACCTGGAAGAGATCAAGTGGAACAAGCAGCCGCCGACGCCTTCCCTGCCCGAAGAGGTCGCCCGCAGGACCAGCGAGAAGTACCGCGAGGCGTATCGGAGGCTGACGGGCAAGGATCTGGACGAAGCGGCGCCGTGGATCGTTTGAAGCAGTTGCCAGTTGTCAGTTCCCAGTTGCCAGTGAGGACCGGGTGACGGGGACTGATTGGGCGATCGTAGGCGTCATCGCGTTGTCAGTGCTGATGGCGGCGGCGCAAGGGTTCTTTGTAGAGATTTTCTCCCTGGCGGGGGCGATATTGGGATACGTGGCGGCCGCCTGGGGGTACCACCGGGTGGGCGTGTGGTTCGCACCGTACGTGAAGACGGAGGCGATCGCCGACCTGGCAGGATTCTTGACAATACTGTTCGCAGTCATGATCGTGGCGGGGATGGCCGGCCGGATCATTCGCTGGGCCCTGCAAGAGGTCGGACTGCGATGGGTGGACCGGCTGCTGGGAGCGGCCTTCGGACTGGTGCGCGGGCTGGTGATCGTCACCGTGGTGCTGATGGCGCTGGCGGCGTTCGATCCCGGGGCGCGCGCGCTGCGAGATTCGCAGTTCGCCGGATACTTTCTGGTGGCAGGACGGGGCGCGAGCTGGCTGGGACCGGCGGAGATCCGGCGGAAGTTCCGCGAGGGACTGGACGTGCTGCGGAACGGCCGTGCCAAGCCCGAGTCCACCGAACCGAAGAACGGGAAACAACATCCATAACCGCTGCCCAAGCAGCCGAGGCAATCATAGTCAGGAGAAAGTCGTGAAGGACCAGCTCGAAGCGCTCGTCAGCCAGATGTACAAGACCGGCATCCTTTACTCGGAAGCCGTGCGCGAATTCAAGAAACGGTTCATCCTGACCGTGCTGCAGGAGAACCAGGGGAACCAGTGCAAGGCGGCTCGCGAGCTGGGCATGCACCGCAATACTCTTTCACGAACCATCGCCGAGCTGAAGCTCGACGTTCGCGGCCTGCGGAACGGGGTGCGGAGGCCTCCGCGTAGCGCGCGCCCAGTGGCAATGGAGAAGAAGATCGCGAGATAGCCGCTAGCTCCTAGCTAGAGAAAGAAGGCAGCCATTGCAGGCTGCCTTTTGTACTTGCTGCGGAAGCGCTTTAGTTAGCCGGGCGCCGACGGCTGGTGGTCCCCTTCTTGGGTGCGGGCTTGGGGGGCTCCTTCTTGGCGATGAGCTGACCCTCGACCATTTGCATCATGAACGGCTTGGGGGTGTAGCTGTCGGGCTTGGCGATGACCTGAACTTCCTTACCGACTGCGATCTTCGACATCATGGTGGCCGGGATGGGACCGGTCATGGTAACGGTGACATCGGCGCGCTTCTGCTCGATGGCATCGGAGGTGGCGGCAAGGCTGAGCTTCGTCTTGGTCGATTCGATCACCACGGCCGCGAATGGGACCCCGAATCCCTTGATCTGCGACCAGACCTTCTCCTGAGTAGCCGGGTCGCCAGCGGTCAGCACCAGTTCCCACTGCCCGAAATCCATCTTCTTGGGATCGACGGTGCTGGCCAGCTTGGCAGCCTGTTCGGCCGGGCTGGGCGCGGGAGGAACCGCGAAGCCCTGTGGGACGGCATTGCTGGCTGCGGCTGTGGCCTGGGCCAGGAGCTGGTCCCATCCGTCGTCGCCGCCGTGAAACTTGATGTACTTGGCGCGGCCGTACTTGGTGATCGCGGTGAAGCCCGCGGGATTCGCCTTGCTGTAGGCGGCGGCCCGGGCCACATACCAGAGGCCCGTCGGGTTCATCGGATTCTGCTCCAGATCGGCAACGGCCAGCGGATAGACGTTATGCAGACTCTCCGGGGTGGGCGGCTCCAGTTCCACTGCCGCCTGGAGGAACTTAGCGGCGGTGGCGTAGTCCTTGGTCTGCATAGCGGCAAACCCCGCGGCGCCGTTGAAGATGATGGTGGTCTGCGTCTTCAGCTTTTGGAAATCCGCATCGGAAACGCCCTCGGGCTTGGCCATCGTCTGAACTGCCTTCAGCCCCTGCTCACCGAAGGTGCGGGCATCGGCGATGTTCTGTTGCTGGTTCTGACCCGCCTCCGCCGAGGCGCGCGCAAAATACGCCAGCAGCGCCAGAGCACGAATGTTACCCGGATTGACCTGCAGGATCGCTTTGCCAGTCTCGATCGTTTTCTGGAGGTTGTTGGACTGCTGGTAAGCAGTCATCAACTGCTCCAGCGCATCTTCTTTGAAAGCGCTGTTGGGGAACTGGCGGACGAAGTTCTCGAAGCCCTGAATCTTGGATTGAGGATCGGGAGCGTTCAGAGCACTGGTGTAAGCGTTGTACTCGGCCGAGTCCTTGATCTCTTTCTTGGGCGCAGTGGGCGCCTGGGTGGTCTGTCCTGGCTGAGCCGCCTGCCCGGACGGGGCGGACATCCCTAGCGGTGTGGCCTGAGCGGCAACACCAACCACGAGTACCAGGACTATTGCGACGAGCGACTTCTTCATTCGGTGCTCCTCAATGGCAACGGAGAGTGGCGAAGATGACGTCCATTTCCCAGGACGGTACACTCTGGACGCAGGGGTCGTACGGCTCCCCGTGCCCTTCCGGCAAACTGGACAGCGGAGTTTGCCGGATATCCTTGGGCCGACCTGCCCGAGACGCAACGCCAGGGCAGATTACAGAGGGTGGGATTATAAGAATGCCGCCGACCTGATGCAAGCTGCATGCTGGAGTTGTCGCCCGTCTGTCATGGAGTGGGATGCATCCGGGGCCCTTGCTGGATGCGCCGAAGACGCCCCAAAGCCGCGCGGGGCGCTGGTTTTGAGCACCGGGAGGGATCGTATCAATGGCTTATCGAAATGGGAAGCCGCTAGCAGGACAGGTGACGGTCGTAACCGGAGGCGGACGCGGGATCGGCGCCGCCATCGGGGGCAAGCTGGCCGAGTTGGGCGCCGTCAGCGTACTCGCCGGACGCAACCTAGTGCGGCTCAAGGCTGCCGCACGGGCCATACGAAAGGCCGGAGGAGAGGCCGTGACGGTGGCCTGCGACGTCACCGAGCTGCGGTCGGTCGAGGAGCTCGCCCAGCAGGTGGAGAAGGATTTCGGGCGGACCGACATCCTGGTGAACAACGCGGGGGTCGGCGGGTTCGGCGGGCCGCTGCACCAGCTCGCGCCCGAGAGCTGGGACGCGGTGCTGAACACCAACCTGCGCGGCGTGTACTACTGCATCCGCGCCTTCGCGCCGATGATGATCCGCGCCAAGACGGGGCACATCATCAACATCTCTTCCATCGCGGGGAAGAACGCGCTGCCGAACGGGGCGGCGTATGCGGCCTCGAAGTGGGGACTGAACGGGCTGACGTACTCGGTGGCGGAAGAGCTGCGGGCGTATAACATCCGGGTGTCGGTGGTCTGCCCGGGTTCGACGGTGACCGAGCTGAGCCCGCACGCCGGAAAAGACCCCGGAAAGATGCTGCAACCGGGAGACGTGGCGCACGTGGTGGCGATGATCGTGACGCAGGCGCCGCAATCGTTCTCCAGCGAGATCGTGCTTCGGCCGACACTGAAGCCGTAGTCCAGCCGGGACCGCAAAGAACCTGCGGAAGCGGCCCACGGATCACGCCGTTGTCCGCAAGCGTTGTGATACCATCGCCGGGTCTAGATATCCCTCAGGAGGTCATCATGGCCGAGAGCAATGGGAGCAGTTTTGGCTGGTTCCTCGCCGGTTTGGGTTTGGGAGCGCTTCTAGGAGTTTTATACGCGCCCAAGTCGGGCGAAGAGACCCGCCGGGAGATCCGCGACGCCGCCGACGAAGGCCGTGACTACGTGGGTTCGCAGGCACGCCGGGCGCGCGAGCAGGCGACGCAGTGGGCCGACAAGGGCCGCGAGGTCCTGGAGCGGCAGAAGCAGCAATTCTCTTCCGCAGTCGACGCCGGCCGGCAGGCGTACCGGGAAGCTACCGAGAACAAGGGCTAAACACTCTGGCAGACACAGGCGCCCGCCAGCCTTGCGCAAGCGCTGAGGCTGCGGGTCCACCGTGGAGCAGATCATGGATGGCTGGCTGAAGCTGTTCATCGCGGCGACGGCGGTTGCAGTGGTGCTGCAACTGCTGATCCTGCTCGCCATGTTCCTGAGCATCAAGAAGACCACGGAACGTATGGAGAAGATGGTGGCTGAGGTGCAGGCGCGCACGCTCCCCGTACTGGAACAGGCGAATGGCATCCTGAGCGACACGCGGCCTCGGCTGCAGATCATCACCACCAACCTGGCCGAAACCACCGTGCTGCTGAAAAAACAGATGGAGCGGCTGGAGGTCACGGTGGACGACATCGTGGACCGGACGCGGCTGCAGGTGATCCGGGCCGACGAGATGGTGAGCCGCACGCTGGACCGGGTGGAAGAAACCACGGACATGGTGCACCACACGGTGGTGTCGCCCGTACGGCAGGTTTCGGCAGTGATCCAGGGCATAAGCAGCGCGCTAGGAGTCTTCACGGGAAGCACCAAGCGGCGGGCCAGGAAAGAGGGCGAGCGGGCGCGAAAGGCGACCCAGGACGAGGAAATGTTTATCTAGGCCAGAGTGCAGAAATCAGAATGCGGAGACGGCAGCGTGAAAGCGCTGCCGTTTTGCTTGGCGTGACTCAGCAGATCCAGCCGCCGCCCACCACGAGGTCGTCCTGGTAGAAGACAACGGCCTGGCCGGGGGTGATGGCGCGCTGCGGCTCATCGAAGGTGACCAGGACCTCGCCGGCGCCGTGACGCTCCACGGTAGCCGGAGCGGGCTCGTGGCGGTGGCGGATCTTGGCAGTGACGCGCAAGGGCTCGCGCAGATCGGGAACGGCGATCCAGTTCAGGTCGCGTGCGCGCAGAGTGCGGGACCACAGCTCGTCGTCGTTGCCGACCATTACGCGGCGATTTGCGCCGTCGATCTGGATGACGTAGAGCGGCGAGCCCGTCGCGACACCCAGGCCCTTGCGCTGGCCGACGGTGAAGTTGTGGATGCCGTGGTGCTCGCCAATTACTTCCCCGCTGGTCGTGACCAGCTCGCCCGCGGTGTCGGGCTGCGCCTCGCCCTGCTCGGCCAGGTAGGCGTCGAGGAAGCGCTTGTAGTCGCCGCCGGGGACGAAGCAGATCTCCTGGGAGTCGGGCTTCTCGGCAATTGCGAGGCCATGCTCGGAGGCGATACGGCGGACGTCGGGCTTGGTCAGGCTGCCCAGCGGAAAGAGGGTGTGCGCGAGCTGCTCCTGGGTGAGGCCGAACAGGAAGTAGCTCTGATCCTTGGCGCGGTCCACGGCGCGGTAGAGCAGCCAGCGGCCGAGCTCGGCCGAATACTCGACGCGGGCGTAGTGGCCGGTGGCCAGCAGGTCGGCGCCGATCTGCCGGGCGGTAACCAGGAACTGGTCGAACTTGAGATGGTTATTGCAGAGGCTGCATGGGATGGGAGTGCGGCCGGAGAGGTATTCCTGGACGAAGGGGCGCACCACGTCGTCCTCGAAGCGGCGCTCGAAATTCACCACGTAGTAGGGGATATGAAGGTGTTCGGCGACGCGGCGTGCGTCGTAGACGTCGTCGATGGAGCAGCAGCGGCCGGTGACCGCTTCGGGCATCCCGTCGTGCCCGGCGAGGCGGCGCTGGTTCCAGAGCTGCATGGTCAGGCCGATGACGTTGTTTCCCTCGGCGCGCAGCATGGCCGCGACGGTGGAGGAATCCACACCGCCCGACATGGCGACGGCGATGGTCTTGACGGCAGCCACTAGCTGCTAGCTCCTAGCTTCCAGCCCAAAAGATGAAAATAGCCGCTGAAAGAGCGGCGTCGGCGCACATCCCTTCTTACCAATTATACCCGGCCCCGGACTTCGAGACGGCGCGCCTAGCGGCTAGCAGTTAGTGGCTTCTTGTACAGCGGCGAGAGCTCGCGCAGGCGGGCGACGGTCTCGGGAAGGATGGAGAGGGCGGAGTCGATGTCATCGGCGGTGTTCTGCTTGCCCAGGCTGAAGCGGAGGCTGGCGCGGGCGCGCTCGGGCGGCAGACCCATGGCAGTCAGCACGTGGGAGGGCTCGATGGCGCCGGAAGAGCAAGCCGCGCCGGTCGAAACCGCCAGTCCCTTGAGGTCGAGCGCAATGACCAGGGCCTCGCCCTCGACGAAATCGAAAAAGATATTGGTCGTGGTGGGCACGCGAGGCGCTCCGGCGCCATTCACGCCGACAGACTCGACGGTCGCCTTGATGGTGCCCTCCAGGCGGTCGCGCAGGGCAGCAAAGCGAGCCGCATCGCCGCGGGCGAGCGATTCGCATGCGATCTCGGCGGCCTTTCCCAGAGCAACGATGCCGGGGACGTTCTCCGTGCCGGCGCGGCGCGAGCGCTCGTGGCGTCCGCCGTAAAACAGCGGCTGGAGCAGCGTGCCGCGGCGCACGTAGAGAGCGCCGATGCCCTGCGGGGCGTGCATCTTGTGCCCGGAGATGGAAAGCAGGTCGCAGCCGATCTTCTTGACGTCGATGGGGACCTTGCCGGCGGCCTGCACGGCGTCGGTGTGGAAATAGACGTCGGCTTCGGCGGCGATGCGGCCGATCTCCTCCACCGGCTGGAGCACGCCGGTCTCGTTGTTGGCCATCATGATGGTGATGAGCTTGGTGTTGGGACGCAGGGCGCGGCGGACGTCGCCGGGATCGACCTGGCCGCGCGAATCGACCGGAACCTCGGTCAGCCCGCAGCCGCGGTCGCGCAGCGCGTGACAGGCGTTCATGACCGCGTGGTGCTCGATGGTGGAGCTGATGATGTGGTCGCCGGGGCCAACCACGCCGAAGATGGCCAGGTTGTCGGACTCGGTGCCGCCGCTGGTGAAAACGATCTCGGCGGGACGCGCGTGCAGCATCAGGGCGACGGACTCGCGAGCGCGCTCCACCGCCGCCCGCGTCTGCTGGCCGTGGTGGTGGATGGAAGAGGCGTTGCCGAACTGCTCGATGTAATAAGGGCGCATCGCCTCCAGCACCTGGGGCAGGAGCGGGGTGGTGGCGTTATTGTCGAGATAGACGCGGCGCATGTGCCTTCATTCTACGCCGATGCAGCGCAGCGGGTGCATCCGGCCGACCGCCGGTCGGTGACAACGGTCACACCCTATCGTGCATCTCTCGAATGGCGCCTTCCGTGGTGTAATAGGAGCACGATGCGAACAAGGACGCTGGCCCCTTCCCTGCTTCTACTGGTCTCTGCGGCTGTGCTCCCGTACCTGGTCGCGGGCTGTTCGCGCGATCAAAGGCAGAAAGAGAAGGAGCAGCCTCCAACCCAGGTCCAGGCCGCCAAGCCAGATGCCGCGCCGGCAGCGGTCACCTCCGCCCCCGCCCCGGCGGACCCGCAGCCGGCCAAGGCACCGGCGCGCGAGCCCGCCAAGCGTAAACCTCACGCCGCCCAGCCGGAGACGGGATCGCCGATGGACAAGTTCGCCAAGTGCCTCAGCGAGCAAGGGGCGGCGATGTACGGCGTGTTCTGGTGCGATCACTGCCGCGAACAGAAAGAGAAGTTCGGAGATTCGTTCCAGTACGTGAAGTACGTCGAGTGCGTGGCCCCGGACGCGCCGAAAACGCTGATTCCCGAGTGCAAGGCGCAGGGAATCAAGCACACGCCGACGTGGGTCTTCCCCGACGGCGAACACATCGAGGGCGTGATGGGGATCGATCAACTGGCGATGAAGACGCACTGCAAGTTGCCATGACGCGACCGTCAAAGCTGTCGATCGCCATCGTCGTGTTCGCGCTGGTGGGGATCGCGCTGTCGGCGATCTCGATCGTGAACCACTACCGCACCGACCCGACCTCGTATTGCAGTTTCGACGAGAACTTCGATTGTGACATCGTGAACCGCAGCATCTATTCGAGGTTCCTGGGCGTGCCGGTAGCGCTCATTGGACTGGTGGGGTACGTCGCGACCGCCGTCCTGGCGCTGGTGCGGCGGCGGGCGGCTTCCATCCTGCTCTTCACCGCGTCCCTGGCCGGCCTGGGATTCTCCCTCTACCTGACCTACATCGAGGCCCGTGTGCTGCACGTGTGGTGCATCCTGTGCCTGGGCTCGCTGGCGATGATCGTGCTTATCACGGCCTTCGCGAGCGTACGCCTGGCCCAACGAGAAGCCTGAACCAGGAATGAAGAGACGCCGTGACGGGCGTCTCTACCGATGTATTCCCTTCCCCTTAGGGCCGCCGGTCGATGGGCGTGTAGTGCGTCGGGTAACTGGGCCCGATGTACTCGGCGCGCGGGCGGATGAGGCGATTGTCGGCGAGCTGCTCAAGAACGTGAGCCGTCCAGCCGGAGATGCGCGACACCGCAAAGATGGGCGTGAAGAGGTCGGTGTCGATGCCCAGGGTGTGGTAAGTGGAAGCGGAATAAAAATCAACGTTCGCGTTGAGCTTCTTGTCCTTGTTGAGGAACTCCTCGATCTTGCGGGAATACTCGTACCACTTGGCCTGACCGCCGGCGTGTCCGAGGTCGTGCGACATCTGGCGGAGGTGCGTGGCGCGCGGATCCTCGGTGCGATAGACGCGGTGACCGAAGCCGGGCACTTTTTTCTTCTGCGCCAGCATACCCTTGACGTGCTCGACCGGGTCGGCGCCCGACTGGTCGATGCTCTGGAGCATCTTGAATACGGATTCGTTGGCGCCGCCGTGCAGCGGCCCCTTGAGGGCGCCGATGCCGGACGTGATGGCGGAGTGCATGTCGGATTCAGTGGCGGCGGTGACGCGCGCGGCAAAGGTCGAGGCGTTCAGCTCGTGGTCGGCGTGCAGGATGAGGGCGATGTCGAGGGCGCGCTCGGCGGTGTTCGAAGGCGGCTCGCCGCTGAGCATGAGGAGGAAATTGGCGGCGTGCGCGAGCGACCGGTCGGGCTCGACGAGCTGCTTCCCTTTCCGGATGCGGTCGTAATACGCCACCAGCATGGCGATCTGGGAGGTCAGGCGGATGGCCTTGTGGAGGTTGGCCTCGCGGTCGTTGTTCTTCTCCTCCGGATCGTAGAAGGAAAGTGCGGAAACGGCAGTGCGCAGCACGTCCATGGGCAGCGCGTGACGTGGGGCCTGGCGCAGCAGGGTGACGATGGAGGGGTCCAGCTTGCGCTCGCCGGCAAGGGCGTCGCGGGTCTCGCTCAGCTCACGGCGGGTGGGAAGCTTGCCGAACCAGAGCAGGTAGCAGGTCTCCTCGAAGGTCGAGTTTTCGGCCAGCTCGTGGATATCAATGCCGCGATATGCGAGCACGCCCTTCTCGCCGTCGATGTAGCAAATGGCGGAATTAGCGGCGACGACGCCTTCCAGACCCTTGGCCGGGGGTGTGACCGTGGACATAGGGAGCCTCTCGTACCCTTCGATGAATAAAAGCGCGGAAACGTCACCCGGCAAGGTGACGCACGTCCTTCCCACACCAATCTTTTCTTATACCTCAAGAGGGACGCCTAAGGCGAGTCGCGGGTGGCGCGAGCCGGGAGCGGTCACGTATCATCAAAGGTTGGCCTAATCCCGGCGGAAATCTTTGAGGCCGCCTTAATGGAGAATCTAATGATCAAACGAGGGTTCCTGTACGTACTCATTCTCGCCTTATGGGCAGGGACAGCGGCGGCGGACGAAGGTATGTGGCTGTACAACGCCTTCCCCGTCGCTAAGGTGAAAGCGAAATATGGTTTTGAGCCGACGCAGGCGTGGCTTGACCACGCGCAAAAGTCGTCGGTGCGGTTCAACAGCGGGGGTTCGGGGTCTTTCGTCTCGGCCGATGGCCTCACCTTCACCAACCACCACGTCGGAGCGGATTGCATCCACGAACTCTCCACGGGCGGCAAGGATTACATGAAAACCGGTTTCTACGCGGCAACCAGGGCGCAGGAACCCAAGTGTCCCAACCTCGAACTGAATGTACTGATGAAGATCGAGGACGTCACCGACCAGGTGAGCGCGACGGTGAAGCCCGGAATGTCGGACGCCGAGACCGGCGTGGCCCAGCGCTCGGCCATGGCGAAGATCGAGAAGGACTGCACCCAGAAGACGGGCTTGCGTTGCGACGTAATAACGCTGTACTCGGGCGCCAAGTTCCATCTCTACCAGTACAAGAAGTACACAGATGTACGCCTGGTGTTCGCGCCGGAGTTCGATACCGCATTCTTCGGTGGAGACTCCGACAATTTCGAATATCCGCGGTACGATCTCGATATCAGCTTTTTCCATATCTACGAGAACGATAAGCCGGCAAAGCTCGACAATTACTTTAAGTGGTCCACGACTGGGTTGAAGGAGGGCGACCTGATCTTCGTCTCCGGACATCCGGGCTCGACCCAGCGCCTCTACACCATGGAGCGGCTCGCGTTCCTGCGCGACGTCCAATATCCGTGGTACCTCAAGAACTACAAGCTGCGCGCCGATGCGATGAAGGCGTTCGGAGCGCAGTCGCCGGAGAAGTACCGCGAGGTCCAGGAAGAGATCTTCGGCGTGGAGAACACGCTGAAGGCCTTTCGCGGCGAGAATGCGGGCGTCAATGACAAGGAATTGATGGGCAAGAAGGCGGCGGAGGAGAAGCTACTGCGCGCCTCCATCGAAGCCGATGCCAAGAAAACGGCGGAATTCGGCGGGGCCTGGGGCGCCATCGCCAAGGGAGTGCAGGTGCACCGCGAAATCTTTCTGCCCTACATGTACCTGGAATACCGGCGCAACGGATTTCGTGGCGACCTAGCGGCATTTGCGCGCACCCTGATCCGCGTCGTGGTCGAAAAGCAGAAACCGAACGGAGAGCGGCTGCGCGAGTATCGCGATTCCAATCTCCCATCCATCGAACAGGACCTGTTCTCCACCGCGCCGGTGTACAAAGACCTGGAGACTGCGCGCCTGACCTTTTCGCTGGAGAACATGCGCGACGTCCTGGGCGCGGACAATCCA
Source organism: Terriglobia bacterium (assembly GCA_020073495.1). Lineage (NCBI taxonomy): Bacteria > Pseudomonadati > Acidobacteriota > Terriglobia > Terriglobia bacterium. The sequence goes on along the minus strand of JAIQFD010000003.1, from coordinate 577,121 downwards.
GTCGTTCAGAAAGTCTTGCAGGGCCGCACTCCCGCCGAGGTGGCAAAGGCCGCGGTCGAAGGGTCGAAGCTGGACGACGTCGCTCTCCGCAAGCAGCTCTACGAGGGCGGCGAGGCACCGGTCAACGCCAGCCAGGACTCGATGATCCAACTCCTGCGGTCGATCGAGCCGGAAGCGCGGGCGGTCCGCAAGCGCTATGACGACGAGGTGGACTCCGTGTTCCGCAAGAACGGAGGCCTGATCGCGCGAGCGCGGTTCAGCGAGAGTGGCTACAACCTGCCGCCCGACGCCACTTTCACCCTGCGCCTCAGCTACGGCGCGGTGAAGGGCTACGTCGAGGACGGACAGGGCAACGTGGCCGCCAAGGGCGAGCACGTGCCTTACTTCACGACCATGGGAGGCGCATTCGCGCACGCCGCCAAGCATGACAACAAGCCGCCATTCCGGCTGGCGGAGAGCTGGATGAAGGCGAAATCCAAGCTCAACCTCTCGACGCCACTGAACGCCGTGGAGACGGCGGACATCATCGGCGGCAATTCGGGCAGCCCGGTGTTCAACAAGAACGCCGAAGTCGTCGGGATCATCTTCGACGGCAATATCCAGTCGCTGCCGTGGAATGCGCTGTACGACGACAAGGTGGGCCGCGCGGTGCATGTGGATTCGCGGGGCATCATCGAGGCGCTGCGCACCATCTACCACGCCGACGCGCTGGCCAATGAGCTGACCGGTGCACCGGCCGCGGCAACAAAGCCGGCGGCTCCGGCGAAGAAGAAAGGCAAGTCGGCCAAGGTGAGCCAGGAGGACAACACCCACCCGGTTCCGAAGCAGTAAGAGTGGTTTGTTCTTGCAGGGCGGGCTCGGGCCCGCCCTTTTTCTTTGTTGGTTCACCCGCCTCGGTCAGCGGAGAAGAAGTCAGGCAGGCCAAATGGCCAGCGCGGTGCCCGTCAGGATCTGCTGTTTTGCCGCGTCCGCGAGAGGGAGGGCACGGAAGTCGTCGAGGTTCTGCTTGATGTCGGGCACGCCCGGACCAGGCCAGTCGGTGCCGAACAGAGTCTTGCTCGCGATCTCGTGCAGCCGCGGAAAATACTTGAGCAGCGTCTTGGGCGGAATGCCGCTGATGTCGAGGAAGACGTTGGCGTGCCGCCGCACCAGGAAGAACGCGGTGTGCATCCATAGCGGGCGGCCGCCGTGCGCCAGCAGGATCTTGAGCCTGGGGAAGTCCACGGCGACGTCGTCCACGTACATGGGGTCGCCATACTTGTTGCGGGCGCCGGGGAAGATCGACGTCCCGGTGTGGAACATGACCGGGATGCCATTGGCCTCGGCAGCGCGGTAGATGATCTCCAGCTCTTTCACGCCGATAAGGTAGTCGTTGGGAAAGAGCAACTGGTGCGGCGGATGGATCTTGATCATGCGGATGCCGAGCTTCAGCAGTTGCTCGACGTCGGCCATGATGTTCTGCGTGTGCCTTGGGTGCAGCGAACCGCAGGGGATCAGCCGCTTGGGGTCCTCCTTCACGTAGTCAGCGACGAACTGGTTCACGCCGCTGGTGAAGCCGATCACCTCCGGCGCGACATAGTTGATGAGCACGGCGCGGTCGAGGCCACAGGCGTCCATGTGTTTCAGGAATGACTTGGGCGAGCGGCAGAATTCCTCGATCTGGGCGAAGTTCTCCCGCTTCTTCTTCATCGCCTCCAGCGCGGCGGGCTTGAACATCTCCACCGGCTGGATGTGGATGTGGCAGTCGGTGATCATGCCTGTGGCCAAATCTTCAGCGCCGTGCCGCCGAGGATCTGCTCCCTGGCGGAGCTGGAGATTGGGAGAGCCTGGACCGCATCCAGGTTCTCACGGATGTCCTGCACGCCAGGGCCCGGCCAGTCGCTGCCGAACAAGGTCTTACCGGCGATCTCCTCCAGGCGCGGGAAATATTTCAAGAGCTGTGATGGCGGGATGCTGCTGATGTCGAGATAAACATTGGGATGGCGGCGCACCAGGAAAAATGCCGTATCCATCCACAGCGGCCGGCCGCCGTGCGCCATGATGATCTTCAGCTTGGGAAAGTCCACAGCCACGTCGTCGATGGCCATGGGGTCGCCGTACTTATTGCGCGCGCCGGGGAAGATCGAGGTCCCGGTGTGGAACATGACAGGAATGCCGTTGGCCTCGGCCGCGCGGTAAAGGATCTCGAGTTCCTTCACGCCGCGCAGGTAGTCGTTGGGAAACAGGAGCTGGTGCGGCGGGTGGATCTTGATCAGCCGCAGGCCGAGACGGACGATCTCCTCCACGTCCGCCATCACGTTTTTGGTGTGCTTGGGATGAAGGCTGCCGCAGGAGATCAGGCGCTTGGGGTCCGCGCTGGCGTACTTGGCTGCCACCGCATTCAGCCCCGCCGGGTAGCCGGTGACCTCGGGCGAGGCGGAATTGATGAGCACCGCGCGGTCGATCCCCTGCTGGTCCATGTATTCCAGAAACGCCTTGGGCGAGCGCGTGAATTCCATGACTCGATCGAAATCGAGCTGCTGGCGCTTCATCAGCTCCATGGCCGGCGGGCTCAGCAGCAACTCGAACGGCTGGATATGGACGTGGCAGTCGGTGATCATTCCGGATCGCACCCGCAAGCAGTACGTGGTTCTCTGGCAGAGACACTATAAACGAGGAAGCAGAGCGGGAACCCGCCGTCTGTATTCCTCGAACTCCTCTCCGAACTGTGCGCGGAGAAGCTTCTCTTCGGTGCGGACGCGGATGGTGAAACCGATCAGATAAATGACGATGGCACCCAGCAGCATCGGCCAGGTGGCGAACGCGAGGCCGGTGGCGATCAGCATGCCGAACATCCCGGTGTAGATGGGGTTACGCATCCAGCGGTACGGGCCTTCGACGATGAGCCGATGTCCTTCGATGAGGCGAGCCTGGACCGCCCACTGCCGACCGAGGGTGTGCACACTGATGAGGACCAGCCAGACAGATGCCGCGGCGATCGCCGCCGTCAGCAGCGCGACGGCGATCTGCCCTGCCAGCGGCATGTCGAAGATGGGCCGGGACCCACCGCGCCGTGAGCCAGCGTACCAGACCATGGCATACGCAATCCCCTTAAGGAAGATGCCCCAGCGCGCGGCCGGGTCGCGCTTGGCGGGAGGAGCACTTTCCGCCGGTTTCTTGCGCAGCAGGAAGATGAGCGCGAAGACACACCAGGACGCGATCACGAACACAACCGGCGCCATCGTCCAGAATCGCATTGAGTTCACGAGCGGGCGGCTTTCAGCACGGCGCGCTTGGCGAAGACTCGGACCATTTCACGACGGTATTCCGGGGTGAGCGCGGAAGTAGTCAGAGGCTTGGCGGTCTTGGCGGCCAGCTCGCCGACGACGCCGGCGGCGTACTCGTCCACCTGCTTCCCGATGAGCGCATGCTCGGCGTTGGGCACAAGCAGCGGCGCGGGGTTCACGGCGGTGATGGCGACGCGCGCGTCTTCCACCTTGCCATTCATCTTCAACGCCACGGCGACACCGGCGAGAGGGTAGTCAATAGAGCCGCGGATGCGCAGCTTCGTGTAGGCGCCGCGCCAGCCCGCGGTCGCTACCGGCAGGGAGATACGCGCCAGCAACTCGTTCTTCTCTAGCTTCATGCGGGCGTCGCCCACGTTGGTGTAAAAGTCGCGGAGCGCAACGCGGCGGGCACCCTTCGGTCCGGCAATCTCCAGTTCCGCGCCCAGGCAGAGCAGCGCGGGCGGCGTGTCTCCGGAGAAGGCGGCCCAGCACTTCGTGCCGCCGGGCGCAACGTGGCAGAGGTTGCCGTCTTTCTTGATGCAGAAGCCGCAAGACTTGCGCCAGGTGAGCGACTGGTTGTACCAGAGGCAGCGCGTGTCCAGGCAGATGTTGCCGCCGATGGTCGCCATGTTGCGGATGACCGGCGAGGCGACGGTCATGGCGGCCTCACGCAGCACGGGATAGTTGCGGCGGATGAACTCGGAGTCCTCGATGGCGGAGAGCGTAGTGAGCGCGCCGATCTCGACGCCTCCGCCTTGCAGCACGCGGACGCCGTGCAGCTCGTCGATGCCGCGGATATCCATCGCGTACGCTGGTGTGAACAGACGCTGCTTCAGGGACGGGATGATGTCTGTGCCGCCGGCGATGATCTGCAAGTCTCCGGCGTGCCGGGAAAGCATCTCGACAGCTTCGCCAAGCGAACGCGGACGCAGCAGCTTGAAATCCGGAAGACTCAATCGTCACCTCCGGATTGTGGCGCTACCGGTTGATTGCTCGCGACCGCTGAATCAAGCTTGTGCCGCGCCGGACCTTTGCCCTTGAAACAGAGAGATCCGCCGTGTTCGCGGAAGGTCGTGGGGGCTGTCGGGTCCACTCCATCGGTCAGGTTGAGTTTCTTGAGCCCCTTCTGGCCGCGCAGCGCGGCGAGGATGCGCTCGGGCGTGAATGGGCACTCGCGCAGGCGAATGCCGACCGCGTCGCAAATGGCATTGGCGATGGCGGGAATGGCCGCTGCCAGAGAGCCTTCGCTGGCTTCCTTGGCCCCGAAGGGACCCTCGGGATCCAGCGACTCCACGATGATGCACTCCACATCTGGCGATTCGACCGACGACGGCGAGCGGTACTCGAGCAGGCCGGGATTCATCAGCAGGCCGTCTTTCCAAACCATCTCTTCTTGTAGCGCCTGGCCCAGGCCCATCCAGACGGAGCCGATCACCTGGCCCTCGACCGAAACCGGGTTCAGTGCGCGGCCGCAATCGTGCGCCGCCCAGATCTTGTGGACGGTGACTTCGCCGGTCTCCTCGTCCACGCTGACGTCCGCTACCTGCGCCGAATAGGAATACGCCGGCGACGGCCCGACGCCCGCGCCTTTATGCTTGCCGCCGCGCGCTTCCGGCGGCGGCGCGTAGGAGCCGGTGCCGGTGAGCGCGCCGTGGAAGTCGATGGCCGCCACCACCGCCTCCTCGAACGACATGTGGTCCTTGGGCCCTTCTTCTTTGCGCTTCTGCTGGAGCGAGCCGCGCAGGATCTGGCCTTCGACGCGGCCGGCGACCTCGGCGGCGCCGGGCGGCGTGCTCTTAATCTGGAAGATTTGTTCGTCCGGGCCTCCGCCCGGTTTCCACACCCGGTCGTCGCGCATCGTCACATCTTCGGACGCGCAGTTCATCTTGCGCGCGGCGGCGGAGACGATCTGCTTCTTCACCTCTTCGGCGGCGCGCATAGTGGCGTTGCCGTTCATGAAGGTCACGCGGCTGGAGTACGAGCCGATGTCGATGGGCGTCAGGTCGGTATCGGCAGCGACCACCTTTACGCGCGACATGCGGCAGCCCAACACCTCAGCGGCGACCTGCGCCACCATGGTGTCGGAGCCCTGTCCGATGTCGGATGCGCCCGTGTAGATCACAACCCCGCCGTCGCGGTCGATCTTGATGTTGACCGTGGAGTGCGGCATGTCGGAGCGGATGATGGAGTTGGCCGCGCCGCTCACGTAATGGCTGCACCCAATCCCCAGACCGCGCCCGCGTCCCAGCTTGCCGCGGCGCTGCGCCCAGCCGGAGCGCTCGACCACTTTCTCCACGCATTCGGGCAGCCCGTAGCTCTGCACCCGAAGTCCGTTCACCGTGATGCACGGCGGCTTGAGGAAATTGCGCGTGCGGATCACCGCGGGATCGATGTTCAGCTTGGCGGCGATCTCGTCGAGCTGCGATTCGAAGGCAAAGCGCACGTTGACGGTTCCGTGGCCGCGCATGGCGCCGCAGGCCGGCTTGTTGGTCAGCACGCGGTATCCGTCGTAGCGGATGTTGGGGATGTCGTACAGTGCACCTAGCAGTGCGCCGGAGTAGAGGATGGTGACCACGCCGTAGGAGCAGTACGCGCCGCCGTCCTGGATGACCTTGGCCGCAACCGACACGATCCGACCGTCATTCTTCACGCCGGTCTTCAAGTCGACGATGGTGCGCGGCCGCCCGCGATGCGCCCAGAACACTTCTTCGCGGGTGTAGGTGATTTTCACCGGCGCTTCGGCCTTGCGCGCCGCCACCGCTGCGATGATCTCCAGCGGAATGACCTCGCTCTTGCCGCCGAAGCCGCCGCCCACCAGCGGCTTGATGACGCGGATCTGCGACATCGGCATGTCCAACACCAGCGACAGCTTGTGCTGCAGGTAGTACGGGACTTGGGTGGACGACCACACGGTCAGGCGGCCGGGCTGTCCGGTGTGAGAGTCGATCTCGAACTGTGCCAGCGTGGAGTGCGGCTCCATGGCCGCGTGCGTGACCTCGTTGGCGATGTAGCGTCCCTGCACGACCATGTCCGATTCCGCAAAGCCCTTGTCGGGGTCGCCGAAGACGTGGTGATAATCCTTCTCGAGATTGTTCGCCTTATGGTCGTGGATGAGGTTGGCGGTCGCTTTCATCGATTCTTCCGGATCGAAGTAGGCGGGTAGCGGCTCGTATTCGACCTCGACCAGCTCCAACGCCTTCTCTGCGATCGATTCGGAGACAGCGACCACACACGCGACGTTGTCGCCGACGTAGCGGACCTTGTCCACGGCGAGCGCGGTCTCGTCGTGGCCGACGGGCAGGATGCCATACTTGTTGGGCGCGTCTGGGCCGGTGACCGCGGTGACCACGCCTTCGAGCGCCAGTGCCTTGGAGGCGTCGATGCGCTTGATTCGCGCGTGCGGCAGCGGCGAGTGCAGGATCTTGCCGATCAGCATGCCCGGGACGCGCAGGTCGTCGGTGTACTTGCCGGAGCCCGTGGTCTTGCCCGCGGAATCGACGAAGGCGATGGGCTTGCCGATGATGGAGAATTTGCTCATGAGTGATCGAGTTCTAAAGTAGTGTCATCCCGAACGGCTTCAGCCGTGAGGGACCTGCTCTTAATCCGCCGCCGCCGCTCTTCCCTTCTGCTCCGCCTCGATCGCCGCCTTGATCGCCTGGTACATCTGGCTGTAGCCGGTGCAGCGGCACAGATTGCTGCTCAGCGCCTGTCGGACCTCCTCTTCGCTGGGCTCGGGATTGTTGTCCATCAGGTGCTTGACCGTGACCATGAACCCGGGCGTGCAGTAGCCGCACTGCGCGCCGCCCCAGTCGCCATAGGCTTTCTGGATCGCGGCCAGAGCGCCGTGCTCGGCGATGCCCTCGACGGTGGTGATCTCGCGCCCTTCGCAGCTCGCCGCCAGCATGGTGCAGGCCAGCATGGGTGCGCCGTCCACCATGACCGTGCAGGCGCCGCAGGAGGAGTCGTCGCAGCCGCGCTTGGAGCCGGTCAGGTCGAGGTCCTCGCGCAGCACGTCGAGCAGGAGCTTGCTGGGCTCGATCGCGACCTCGTGGGTGCGGCCGTTGACGCGAAGCTCGATGAGTTCTTTCTTCATTAAAACCAGCAGTTGGCGATTAGCTATTAGCGTTTAGCCATTCGACATCTGCACTGGCTAAACGCCAATCGATAATAGCTAACCGCTCCTCAGTACACCGGCACTTTCGGATCCACTTCCCGCGACCAGCGATCGATGCCGCCGCGCATGGACTGCGCCTTCTCGAATCCCTGGGCGCGCAGCCAGTTGGTCACGTTGAGCGAGCGCACGCCATGATGACACACCACGACGATGTGGTCATCGGGATCGAGCTCCTGGTGCGCGCGCATGGGCACATCGCCCATGGGGATGTGCTTCGCGCCCTCGATGCTCGCCAGGCGAAACTCCTCGGGCTCGCGAACGTCGACGAGCGTGATCGAGGCGCTCACCAACTTCTCTCTAACTTCCTGAACTGTAATCTCGTAATCCATAACAAAAGTACTCAGTACTCAGTACTCAGTATCCGAAATCTGCAGCTGCGGCGTAGGCGTGCTGTTTGACACCGAGTTCTTGCACGCGGCAGTCGCCGAGTTGCTTCACATAACCTGCGCGGTCCTGGACGCCATTAACCCACCGCGCGGCCCAGTTGTCGAAGTCCGCTTGGGTCTTGGTCTGCTCGTGGTATTGGCGGAAGAAGGCGTCATCTCTCTTGTAATAGCCCTGAACTGGCGACGGATGCGCTCCCATCGGGCACTCGACCACCGCGCTCACCAGGAAACCAGGGATGACGGTGCGATTGGGATCGCTGGCGATGACCTCGGGCGCGACGACTTCCTCCGCCACGACGATCACCTTCTTCGCCGCGCGCACGCCCTCGATCATGACCCCGAAATTTCCCCAGCAGTGCGCGTTGCCCTGCTCGTCGGCACGCTGCACGTGGACGATGGTCACGTCGGGCGCCAGAGCCTTCACCGCGTGCAGTTTGTCCCCGGACTTGAATGGAGATTCGATCGCGGTGAAGAACTCGTTTCCACGGGCCACGTCGGAGCCCAGCGCCGTGCGCGTGGGCAGGAACGGTGCACCCATGGCCGCTGCTTGCAGCGCCAGCGCGACCGCGAAGTTGGTCATGTTCGTGACCTGCACCCGCCCGCTCTCGACCTCGCGCCGGAAGTTGTACGCCGAGCCCATCATCACGTTGCCCACCCAGGCCGCGATCACGCGCTCCGCGCATCCGGCGCCGATCATCTGGTCGAAGAGGATGTCGGAGATCGGCCCGATGAGCGTCAGCCCGCGCTTCTTCTGGCGGATGAGCTCGTGCCCCGCCGCGAACGGGATCATCTGCTCCATCTGGAGCCCCATCGCCACCGAGCAGCCGTCGGGCACCAACTCGGCGATGGCGTCACGCATTGTTTGGTGTTTTGACAAGCCTCACCCGGTTCTTGAACCAAATAGCAATTCCAATGAGTAACGCAACTTCGATAGCGACATTTCCGAAGGCGAGCCCCCGCGCAGCCAAGTGCCACGCTTCGGCAGAAGTATGCGCCAGGTGGAGGACAGCGCGAGTTGCTAAGAGAATGACGATAAGCATGGAAATGATGCGTATGCCCTTGTCAGTCTTGGGATGAACTGTTACGTATGCAGCCAGCGCGAGAACGGGGTAGTTTTCCCAGCCAAACGACGGTGAGACTCTTATTCCTCCTTGCACCCAGTGCGCAATGTGCCATGGTATGACGACCAGAAGGAGAATGAAGAAAAAGCCCATCGCCACCGTGCCGGGTTTGTCGGCATTTACCTCGATGTCAGGAACCGATCTCATTTTCCCTTCCACACCGGCTTGCGTTTCTCCAGGAACGCGTTGATCCCCTCGGCGGCGTCGGCGGTCTTCATCAGCTCGTCGAAGTAGAGGTTTTCGGCGCGTTGCAGGCCCTTGTCGAGGTGGAACGCATCCCAGGCGTAGAACGCTTTCTTGGCGATGGCCAGCGCCGCCGGGCTGAGCTTTGACAGCCGATCAACAGCGTCGTTGACGAGCCCGAGCAGTTCCTCGCCGCGTGCGGCACCGGTGGCCAGGCCGATGGCGAGCGCCTCGTCGCCCGAGATCTGGCGGCCGGTCAGGATGAGGTCGGCGGCCCGCTTCTGCCCGATCAGCGCGGCCAGCGCCGCGCACGCCACCGGCGGATAGCAGGCCAGCTTGATCTCGGGGAATGCCCACGAGGCATCCCGTGCGGTGTAGACCAGGTCGCAGATCAGCGCCACCTCGGCGCCGCCGCCCAGGCACGCGCCCTCGACGGCCGCGATGGTGACCTTTCTGGTCAGCAGCATGGCGCGGATCACCGAGTGGAACTTGCGCAGCATGCCTTCGACTTTGTCGGGCGTGTGTTCCTTGACCTCGACCCCTGCGGAGAAGGCCTTGGGGCTGCCGCTGAAGACGATGACCGGAATGTCGGGGCGCTGCTCGATCTGCTCGATCACCGCCAGCAGCTCGTCCATCATCTCCATATTGATGACGTTCAGCGGCGGCCGCGAGAGGGTAATGCGGGCCACCGGGGGCTCCATCGCAACCGCGATGGTCTTGTATTCGGATTGTGTCTGGCTCTGCATCTAACTGGTCCAGAATCCTTCCTTGTCGTAGTCGCGGATCGCCTTCAGCTCGGCGGGGGTGGGTACCGCAGTCTCGCCCACGCCGGACGGGACGCGCAGCTTCCATCCGGTATTCGCGACCACGTCCTCGATGCTGACGCCCGGGTGCACCGATGCAAGAAACGCCTCGCCGTCTTCACCGAAGCGCAGGACGGCTTTGGTAGTGATCGCCGCTGAGGGCCCGCCACGCGGCAGGCCGACCCGCTCCCGCCATCCTTTGCCATCGCCGTTCCCAGGGCTGGTGATGTAGGAAACGCGCTCCGGGAGGCGGTGCTTGGAATGTTCCAGCAGGACGACGAATCGCTGCGCCAGGGACGCGATGTCGCAGGCTCCTCCTGAGCCCGGCAGACGCACCATTCCCTTAGGCCCGTGCACCTGCGTAGAGTTCAGGTTGCCGAAGCGATCGACCTCCGCCGCGCCCAGGAACCCCAGGTGCACCCGTCCCGACTGCAACATGCTCATCACGCTCAGCATGTCCAGACACTGCGTCGCGCCGAGGATGTTTGGCGGGTCGGCCATGGTGTAGATGAGTTCCTGCGCCGGCGTCGAACGCACCACGCCATTCTCGAAGAGTCCAACCGCATGCGGCGCGTGCGTGCGCTTGGCCACCACGAAGGCGATCAGCGGCAGGCGCATTCCGACGAACACCACCTCGCCGTCTTTGATCTCCCGCGCCGCCGCGGCCACCATCAGTTCCCCCATGGTGTAGGCGGGCTTCACTCGCGGAGCTTCTGTGGCAGGGGACGTCATTGTCGTTGGGCTGACCCTAGCTACTAGCTACCAGCTACTAGCCACTGCTAGATATTGATGGCCGACTTGCGCACCTCGCCGATAGTGGCCAGCGGGTCGCGCGCGCCCTCTTTGGGGGCGAGCCACTTGGGCTCGTTGGCGATGATGTCGAGCAGCAGCTTCTTGTCCTCGGCGGTAGGCATGAATTCCGCCCAGCGCTGTTCGTATTCCTTCTCGCCCATCGCCTCTCCGCTCAGCGGATGGAATTTCTGCCCCTTCCAGCGTCCGATCTCGCGGTTGAATCGGATGTCCGGCGCATAGAGCTTAGGCTCGCCTGGCTTCTGAAGATTGTTCAGGCGCTCGATCAGCCCCGCGACCTCGTCGTGGTACAGGTGCCGGTTGTAATCGTTGACGTCGTCGAGGTCGGGAGCGGCCTGGTTCTTGGGCTCGTCGTAGCGACCCTTCACTCCCCAGACGTACGCCCAATGCGCTGAGGATGAATTGTCGGTGCCGAACAGGTCGTGCGAGGTCGAGATCCACTTGTTCAGATACTTCTGCATGAGCCACGCCGGGATCACGCCAGCCTTCACGATGCGCGCCAGGCCGTCGTTGCCGGTGCCCATGTGGAACGCCTCTTCGCGCAGCATGTACGACATGGACCGCCCCAGCGGCGCGAAGGCCGAGTACTTCAGCATCTGGAGCTGGAACTTGCCGTCGCGGTCGACGAAATCGGTGTAGGTGTAGAAGTCGAGCCAGTTGTCCACGTCCACGTTGAAGGCGCCGAGCAGGCGCTTGTTCTCGAAGGCGCGGCGCTCCAGCATCTTCTGCGCCTCGACCTTGCCCGACGCGCCGAAATACTCTACCAGCAGCGCGCACATCTGCCAGCCGTGGCGCATCTCTTCGATCATGACGCGGGTGAGCGCCTTGCGGTCCCAGTCGCTGGGCGCCATCTGGAACAGGTTCCGCTGTTGCTCCACCGATGCGAACTCGGTGTCGCCCTGATAGACGATCATGTTGAGCAGGGCGTCGCGGATCTGCTGCGTGGGGATCTGGCGCAGGTTCTCCCACTTCTTGCGGCCCTTGAATGAGCCGAACTGGATCTCGTCGGTCTCGATCGCCCCGTAGAGCGTGTCGAACTTGAAATTCTGGATCTCCTCGGTGTTGACGCCGATCTCTCTGCGCCAATCCTCGAAGAGGCCGACCCAGTCGGCGAAGGTCCCAATCTTGAAAACTTTACCCGGCATAAGTCCCCTATAGGTTCAGCCACACGGACTTCACTTCCGTGTAGCCTTCCAGCGCTGCCGCTCCCAGGTCACGCCCGAAGCCGGAGCTCTTATAGCCGCCGAAGGGCAGAGACGCGTCCATCAATCCGTATGTGTTGATCCACACCATGCCCGCGCGCAGGCGGCGCGAGAGCGTGTGGGCCTTCTTGATGTCGTTGGTCCAGATGGCGGCGGCCAGGCCGTATGGAGTCTGGTTGGCCAGCGTGGCGACCTGCTCGATGTCGTCGAAATCGAGCACGCTCAGCACCGGGCCGAAGATCTCTTCCTGCGCGATCTTCATGTCGTTTCTGACGCCGTCGAAGATGGTCGGCTCCAGGAAAAACCCGTTACCGTTGCCGACCGACACGCGCTTGCCACCGGTGATGAGCTGCGCGCCCTCGCTCTTACCCGCCTCGATGTAGCCGAGCACGGTCTTCATCTGCTCCTGGCTGACGATGGCGCCCAGGCGCGTCTTGGGGTCAAGCGGGTCGCCGGGTTGCATCTTCCTGGTGCGCTCGACCAGCTTGTCCACGAAGAAGTCGTGGACCTTGCGCTCGACGAACAAGCGCGAGCCCGCGTTGCAGACTTCGCCCTTGCCGTAGAAAATGCCGTTGATCGCGCCCTTTACCGCCGAATCCATGTCGGAATCGGCGAAGACGATGTTAGGCGACTTGCCGCCCAGCTCCAGCGTGACGCGCTTCAGCGTGTCGGCCGACGAGCGCATGATCTCCTTGCCCACCGCGGTCGAACCGGTGAAGGCGATCTTGTCCACCCCTGCGTGCGCTACCAGCGCCTTGCCTGCCTCCGGCCCGCCGGTCACGATGTTGAGCACGCCCGCGGGCAGGCCGGCCTCCATGGCCAGCTCGCCGAAACGCAGCGCAGAGAGCGGCGTCTGCTCCGCCGGCTTGAGCACGACCGTGTTGCCGCAGGCCAGTGCCGGCCCCAGCTTCCAGGAGGCCAGTAAGAGCGGGAAATTCCACGCCACGATCGCGCCGATGACCCCCACCGGCTCGCGCAGCGTGTAGGTGAAGGCGTTCTCGAAGGTGTTGATGGTCTCGCCGTGGATCTTGGTCGCCCACCCCGCGTAGTAGCGGAAGACGTCCACAATCATCGGCATGTCCACATATCGCGACTCGAAGATGGGCTTGCCGTTATCGAGAGTCTCGAGTTCGGCCATCTCGTCGATGTTTTTTTCAATTAGGTCGGCGATGCGCCACAAGATCTTTCCGCGCTCGCTGGCCGACATCGAGCGCCACGTGCCCTTGCCGGTCTTCTCGAATGCTTCACGCGCCGCCTTCGCTGCGCGATCCACGCCTTCGGCGCCCGCCTCGTTGACCTGCGTCAGCACTTCCCCCGTCGCCGGGTTGATGGTGTCGAAGGTCTTCTGGCCATCACACCACTCGCCGTTGATCAGCAGCTTGCCTGGGCGGATCTGCGTTTTGGTTGCGGTCAGCATACGTTTCGGACCCGTGACTCCCCTTCGATCCTTCGTTTTGGATCGCGGCTATAGAAAAACCGCCAGTAGATGGCGCGGTTGCTGATCAGACGCGCGTCAAATCGTTCCAGCTCGCCGGCGATGTCGCGGTTACGCCATTCGGGCCGCCGCGATCCACCGAGCAGCTCGCCGATCTTGCGACTCATCTTCATGAGATCCTTCGCGAGCTTCGCTCGCTCAGGATGACGGCGGCGGGCTCCCGCTTCGCTGACGCCCGCCGAGCGCCGTCACTTTGCGGTAAACGTCGCGGGCCTCTTCTCCACGTACGCGTTCAGGCCTTCCTTGGCGTCCTGGCTGTTGAAAAGCAGCGCCTGCAACTCGCGCTCGACCGCCAGCGCCGACTCCATCGGGATCTCCCACCCGGTCTGCACCGCGCGCTTGATGTGCCCGACGGCCTTGGCCGCCTTGTTGGGCGGGCAGAACTGGCGCGCGTACTCCATCACGTTTTCCATGAAGCCGTCGCGCTCGAAGATGTCGTTCACCAGCCCGAGTTCCTTCGCCTCTTCGAAGCTGAAGGTGTTGCCCGTCACCATCAGCTCGATGGCCTTTGACTTGCCGACCATGCGCGACAGGCGCTGCGTTCCGCCGGTGCCGGGCAGCACACCCAGGTTGACCTCGGGCAGTCCGATCTTGCCCGCGTCCTTGCGCGCGATGCGGAGGTCGGCCGCCATGGCGATCTCCAGCCCCCCACCGACGGTGTGCCCGTTCAGCGCCGCGATGACGAGTTTCGGCGTGTGCTCCAGTCGCAGCAGCATCTCGTTCGCGTGCAGGCAAAAGTAGTATTTGAAGACCGGGTCCACGCTGGCCAGCATCTTGATGTTGGCGCCGGCGGAGAAGAATTTGTCCCCCGCGCCGGTCAGGACGATCACGTGGACGTCGTTGTCCATGCGCGCCTTGAGGATGGCCTCGTCGAGCTGACGGTTCATCTCGTAGGTGTAGGTGTTGGCCGGCGGGTCGTTCATCTCGATGACGGCTACACCCGCGTCGGTGCGGTAGTTGATGAGCTGCTTGGTCTCGGCTGGGGATTGCGTCGTTGTTGCCATTTCTCAAAACTCCTTCAAAGCTCGTGTGGGACAGCCGCCCTCGGCTGTCATCATCACAAAGATTGCTGTTATGGCTTGCGGCGGGACGCAGGTTTTCTCCGCTTGGTGGCGGAGGCGTGCGCCCCACAGAGCACGCCGTTCAAAAAGATCTTGGACATCTGCCCGGCGAGGACGGTGGCATCGGCGTCCACCCGCGGGTTGTACCAGGTGTAGATCCAGTTCATCATGCCGAACAGGCTCAGCGCCGCGATGCGCAGCTCCTCGCGACGCGACGATTGTACGCCCGCCGCTTTGCCCCTGCGCATCACGCCCGCCACCAGGTCCACGCAGGTGCGGAAGTATTCCCGCTTGATGGCGCGGATCTCCTCGCCGAACTCGCCCTTGAGCGCATCGCTCTCGTGCGAGAGCACCTTCATCGCCTTGCGGTTCGCCAGGAAATATTGCAGGTGGTTCTGGATGAAGACGCGCAGGCGGTCTTCGGGATCACGGACGCCCTCCAGCCGCTCGTGCAGGTGCGCCAGGATGGTGGAGAACGTGTGCTTCTGGATCAGGTAGAGGAGTTTTTCCTTGCTCTCGAAGTAGTAATAAAGGCCCGCCAGCGACATCTTCGTGGCGCGGGAAAGGTCGCGCATACTGGCGCCTTCGTAGCCCTTTTCGCAGAAGACGTCGGCGGCGTGGCGCAGGATCTCGTCCATGCGCTCGCCGAAACGCGGGCGTGCGCCGTTGGCGCGGCGGGCAGCGGCGATTTGAGCGGTGGCGGCAGGCATGCGGTCCGGATGAGCCTCTACCGAACGTTCGTTCAGTATATGGGATGCGTTTTCGCAGGGTCAAGGTTTGCGCGGGAGCATCCCCAGGAAACACCTGTCATCCCGAACGGCCTTGACCGGGAGGGACCCGCTTCTTTTCCATGTGTCATCCCGAACGGCCTCGGCCGTGAGGGACCTGTTTCTTCTTCTTCCCCGCGACTTCGTATGCCTGGGAGAACCAACTCAGCGCCTCGCGCACGTCATCGAGCGAATCCAATTCGAAGGCGATCCAGCCCGCTTTGCCCATCCGAGTCGTCGTGACCTTGGGATGGGTAAGGGCTTTCTTCACCAGAGACTCGGGCGCGCCCTCCAGCTTGAAGATGACCGCGCGGTCGGATCCGAGGCCGCGCGTCCGCGGCACCGCGGCGAAGATCTTCCCCTTCCGGTAGAACGAAAGCATCCCGAACATCGGCTTCGGCTCGACGTCAGGCCAGGTCAGGACCTCCGTCTCCAGCAGAGCGCACCATTGCTGCATCTGCTCGGAGATCCGGATCAGCTTGGGATGTCCACGCGCCATATCGGAAGAGGAGCGGCCCTGAATTCCTCCGGGGCCACTGTTCCTACCAGCTACTAACTACCAGCCACCACCTACTAATTCCTGATATCCGCCATCAGGCGTTCCACGTCGGCCTTCTGCTCCGCGGTGAGTGGCAGGAAAGGTAGGCGCGAGGGCCCGCCGTAGTAGCCATTCAGATCCATCCCATACTTGACGCCCGGCACACCGAGTTTGCCGACGACATCCACGGCCGCCTGCGCGATGCGCTTCTGCTTCTCTTCGGCCAGCGCCATGTCCTCTTCCTTGTAGGCGGCATAGATCTCGTAGCAGGCGGTCGGGGCCGCGTCGGCGAATGCCAGGATCGCGCCCACGGCGCCCACGTCGAGCGATGGCTTCAGCGACTGCGCCGAGCCCACCAGCACCTGGAATCCGACTTCTTTCTTGCGCGTCTTGATTCTTGCCGGGGCCGCGGTGGCGACTCCGCCCAGAGATTCGGCGGCGACCATGTCGGGCCCGGCGGAGCTGGCGCACGCCGTCATCATGCGCGGTGTCACGGCGGCGAAGACCTCGGTGACCGTGGTCTCGAAATGCACGTGCCGCGTGCTGTCCACCATTTTCTTGATCTTTTCGATCACGCCGCACGATTCCTTTATTCCGATCAGGTTCGGGTGCTCTGCCAATTCGGTGACGACCTCCGCCGGAATGTCGTAGCCGGTCGCTTGCGGGAAGTTGTAGATGATGACCGGCAGCGGCGACTGGTCGGCCACGGTGCGGTAGAACGCCAGAAGGTTCTGCGGGTGCATCTGCTTCTTGTAATAGTGCGGCGTGCGCACCATGGCGACGTCGTAGCCCAGCTTGGCGGCCTGCTCGGTCAGGCGCAGGGTCTCGATCGCCGACTCGATGCCCGTTCCCGCGATCAGGACTTTGTCCGGTGCTGCGTTCTCGCGCGCACACTTGAAGACGTCGCGGCGCTCCTCATCGGAGAGCAGTATGGCTTCGCCGGTCGAGCCCAGCACCACGATGCCCGCGATCGGCGTCTTGGAGTAACGGGCCACGTTGTGCTCGAGCTTCTTGAAATAGACTTTGCCGTCGGGATAGAACGGCGTGGCGATGGGCGGGAAGATGCCGTGCAAAAGCATGGAATGCCTCGGGATGCTGAAATTGACTCTTCAGTATAACGCCACGGTGAAATTGACCGTCGACCGTCGACTATCTCGCCGCCGTGATCCTCTGGATCAGCTTGGCATCGTCGGGCAGCAAGCCGGACTTGGGCAGGCGCGGGGTCAGCGTGCGCCAGTTCTCGCCGATCCCGGGCGTGGCGAACACCTTCTGGAAGATGGGCAGCGACTCGTCCACGCGCCCCATGTTGACCAGCGCGACCGCGTGCCAGTAACGCATCTCGGCCAGGCGGCTGGGATCGACGCCCGCGGCGCCTTCGGTCAGCTTTTCTGCGGTCGCATACTCGCGCAGCGCGGCTTCGTTGTCCTTGTGCTCCACCGCGAGGTCGCCGGCGTTCATGTGGTTGTAAGCGCGCTGGAGCACGACCAGCTTGCGAAGTTCCTTCAGCGGCTCGACGGCATCGTCCACGCGCAGATCGAAGATGCGGTCTTCCCATGGCTTACCGCTCGGTTTTGCCTTCACGATCACCAACGCCGCAGACTGGCGTCCGCGGATGTCTCCGCCGACTGCCTGCGCCGCATCCAGCGCCGCCAGCATCCGGTCGGCCAAGTCCCCCTTCGTGGACTCGTAGGCCTTCGCCATCGCCGGCCAGACTTTGTCATTGGACATCAGGTTAGCCTCGGTGGAGTAGCCTGTGCCAAGGTGAACCTGACTTTTGCAACCAGAGTCGCCGAATAGCGCTCCGCCTTCGATCTGGTTTCCGGCATGGTCGCCTGCGGCTTGGATGTCTTTGCATCCGGTCCAAACCGCCACCTTACCTTGAGTGTCGATCATCGCGACTTGCCTGACCTGACGGCCTTCGTCCCCGGCGAGTAGTCCGGTCAGCGCTTCGGGCGCGCTCTTCCCTGCCCGCATGAGATCCAATCCCAACTTGCCGTACGACGGATCGACGAACGACTGCGTGGCCACCGCGCCCACGCCCGCTTCCGCCCACGTCACGATCGAGCCCACGGAAAACCAGTGCGATTGGACGGCGACGCCCATCTCCCCGGTCTCAGTGTCGCGCGCCACGATGGAAAAGGTGTGCACCGGCCGCAGCGGCTTGGGCGTCTCCCGCAGTTCCGCTTGCACGGTCTTCTGGTCGCGGATGCAGAGCACGCCGGGGCCGCACTCCGGGCCCTTGCTTTGTGGCGTGGGCTTGAGCGTCAGCACCAGCACGATCACGGCGGCGTAAGCGATGAGAGCGTATTTCATCGTGCATCGATTGTACGTTCCTACCCAGGAAATCAAAAGCTCAACACAAAGGACACGAAGGTTGGCACGAAGGACGCGAGGAAAATCGGTGTTTATCCGCGTGCATCCGCGCCAATGAATTTCTCTGCGTCCTCTGCGATCTCGGCGGTTAAATGGGTTTCGCTGCGGCGCGCACCAGCTCCCAGCATTGCGCCACGTCGTCCCAGGTGGTGCCGAGGTTGCCGATGGCGATGCGCACAACGATGCGGCCGTTCAGGACCGTCTGCGAAATGTAGGCCTTGCCTGAATCGTTCACCCGCTCGACGATGCGCCGATTGTCGTCATCCGACCCTTTGTAGCGGAAGCAGACCACGGAGAACGGCACGGGCGCGACCCGCTCGAACTGCGGATCAGCGTCCACCATCTCAGACAGCCTCTGCGCCCATTCCATGTGCGCCCGCAGGATGCGCACGATCCCCTCGCGCCCGAAGTAGCGCATGGTCATCCACAGCTTCAGCGCGCGGAAGCGGCGGCCGAGCGGGATGGCGTAGTCCATCAGGTTCACTTCCCTCCCCGCCCCGGTCGTCCGCAGGTATTCCGGCACCAGGGAGAAGGTGCGGCGCAGGATGTCGGGATAGCGGGTGTAGAAGGCGTCCAGGTCCACGGGGATGAACATCCACTTCATCGGGTTGACCAGGAACGAATGCGCCCGCTCGCAGCCCTCCAGTATGTGCTGGTATTCGGGGACGATCGCCGCCGTGCCCGCGTAAGCGGCGTCCACGTGCAGCCAGATTTTGTGCCGCTCGCAGATGTCGGCGATCTGCGGGACAGGATCGACGCTGGTCGAGGAAGTCGTACCCACGGTCGCGATCACGCAGAACGGCTTGCGACCCGCCGCGATGTCCTGCCCGATCGCTGCGGCGAGCGCGTCCGGTCTCATGCGGAATTCCGCATCCGTCGGAATCTTGCGCACGTTGTTTTGCCCGATGCCCAGCGCGATCGCGCCCTTCTCGATCGAAGAATGCGACTGTTCCGAGGTGTAGAGGACCAGGTTGCCCAGGCTGCCGCGCGCATGGGCTTCCGGATCGACGAATTCGCGGGCCGCGGCGATGGCGTGCAGACTGCCGACTGACGCAGTGTCATAGATGATGCCGAAGAATTCGTCGGGCAGGCCCATCCACTGCCGCAGCCAGGCCAATGACACTTGCTCGAGCTCGGCCAGCGCCGGCGAGGTCTTCCAGTGCAGTCCATTGGTGTTCAGCGCGGCGCTGAGCAGCTCGCCGATGATTGCGGGCGCGCAGGAACTGGTGGCAAAGAAGGCGAAAAAGTCGGGATGGTTCCAGTGCGTCACCGCCGGGATGACCAGCTTTTCGAAATCCCGAAGGATCTTCTCGTAATTTTCGCCCTGCTCGGGCGCCGCTGCGGGCAGCGCGTCAATCAGGTCACCCGGCTTAATCTTCGACACAACGGGGTAGCGGCGTGGGTCGCGCAGGTAGTCGGCCACCCAGTCCACCGCCTGATGCGCGGCCCGACGGAAATCTTCGATGTATTCGGGAGTAATGAAAGAGGGAGAGACGGCCGGTCGCCCGGCTTCGGAAGACATGAGCGCAACTCCTTGGAGGAGAGGATTCTAGCGTACGGGCCCTGGCTACAGCCTGATTCCCGGCTTGAAACGGCGCTCCCGAAAGCGAACCACTCCAGATTTCGGTTACGAAAGCTATGCCGCGGGTACCCCAGTTATCTAGCGGATTCTTCACCCGCGCGCATACTAGGCCTAGCGGACCAGGACGTCGGACGGTGGTAGCAGACGTGCTAGATCAGAAGTAGGTCGCACGCCGTCCGGCGATCGAGGTTAGCATGGCACGCCGAGAGCAACGCGAACGGATCGTGCTACCGGTGAAGGTACACGGCAGCAACGCACGGGGCGAGCCGTTCTCGGAGATGGCGTGCGTCACCGATATCAGCCAGAGCGGCGCCCGCCTCGAGGGCATCCAGTGCATCGTCCGCGTCCACGAGATCATCACGCTGGAGCACAACGGACAGAAGGCCCAGTTCCGCGTGGCGTGGGTCGGCGACCGCGGCACGCGCATGGCCGGATGCGCCGGCCTGCAAAGTATCCATCCCATGAAAAACGCCTTCGGGATGGAATTGCCGCCGCCGGGACCGGACACGTTCGATCCCTCCATTCCGTACTTGGCTCCGCCAGGTACCACCGGGGTGATCGACCGGCGTGTGCTGGAGCGGCGCGAGCAGCAGGAACGTCGCCGGCACCCACGGTACAAATGCACGGGCTCTGTGGAGATCCGCATCGCCGGGACACAGTTCACCACCTGGGCCAAGATCTCCGACATCTGCATGGGCGGCTGCTACGTGGAGCTGACATCGCCCTACCCTGTGGACACTGCCCTCGAACTGGTCATCAATGTGGCCGAGGAGCGGGTGCGGACGCGGGCCGGGGTGCGCTCGCATCATCCCGGCTTCGGTATGGGCATCGCGTTCGTGGAGACGGCGCCGGAGCAGATTGCCGTGCTGAAGCGCGTCATCGAAGTGCTTTCGGGAAAGACCCAACCCAAGCCGAAGGTCGTGCCTCTCGCTCCACCCGCCGTACGCACAGCGGGAACCCCAGCCGAGGCTGCACTGGAAGCCATCGTGAAATGGTTTGGCACACGGGACACGCTCACTCGCGCCGACTTCCTGCGGGTGATCGAGCGAGACGTGAAGAAGCCCACCGGATGATTCCGGCGCAAGATACAAGAACTCTTACCCTATCGCGTGGCCGCGCTGCGCTCGGCGTGTAACTGCTGGAGCGCACGGACGGTGATCTCGCCGCGCTGCAGCGCGGCGATGCCGTCGGCGGCGGCGCGCGCCGCGGCCAGCGTGGTGATGGTCGGGATGTGGTGGGTGATGGCGGCGCGGCGGATCGCTTTCTCGTCGAAGTACGGATCGGGCCCGTGCGGCGCGTTGATGACGAACTGGATGCGGTCGCCCTTGATCAGGTCCACCACGTTGGGACGGCCTTCCTTCACCTTGTAGACCCGCTCGCAAACCATCTTCGCGTTCTCCAGGACGGCCGCGGTGCCGTGCGTGGCGACGATCTTGAAGCCGAGGTCGAGGAAGCGCTGCGCGATCTCCGGCGCGTAGGGCTTCTCCTGGTCGTTGACGCTGATGAACACTGTGCCCGCGGTGGGCAACGTCTGTCCGGCGGCGAGTTGCGCCTTGTAGAAAGCCTCGCCGAAGTTGTCGGCCACACCCATCACTTCCCCGGTGGACTTCATCTCCGGGCCGAGCACGGTGTCCACTCCGGGAAACTTCGACCAGGGGAATACCGGCGATTTCACGTAGTAGCAGTTCCCTGTCCCCAGATCCGTTGTGCGCTCGACGTTCTCCGGCAGGAAGTCGCGCAGCTTGCGGCCGGTCATCAGGCGCGAGGCGATCTTGGCCAGCGGCACGCCGGTCGCTTTCGACACGTAGGGCACGGTGCGCGAGGCGCGCGGGTTCACTTCGAGCACGTACACCGTGTCCTTCTGGATGGCGAACTGGATGTTCATCAGGCCGACCACCTGCAGCGCGCGCGCCAGCTTGAAGGTGTATTCGCGCATGGTGGCCATCAGGGGCTCGGGGATGTCCACCGACGGCAGCACGCAAGACGAGTCGCCGGAGTGGATTCCGGCTTCCTCGATGTGCTGCATGATCCCGGCGATGACGCAGTCCTCGCCGTCGGAAAGGCAGTCCACGTCCACTTCGGTCGCGGATTCGAGGAAGTGATCGATCAGCACCGGGCGCTCGTGGGAGTACTCGACAGCCTCCTTCATATAGCGGACGACCGACTCGTCGTCGTACACAATGGCCATGGCGCGTCCGCCGAGCACGTAGCTGGGGCGCAGCAGCACGGGATACCCAACGCTGTTCGCCGCGGCCACCGCTTCTTCGATCGAGGCGGCCGTTCCGCCCGGCGGCTGCGGGATATCGAGCTCTTCAATCAACTTTCCGAAGCGCTTGCGGTCCTCGGCCAGGTCGATGGATTCGGGCGAGGTCCCGATGATGGGCACGCCGGCGGCTTTCAGCGGCAGCGCGAGATTCAGCGGCGTCTGGCCGCCGAACTGAACGATCACGCCGATCGGCGCGCCGGCAGCGGCTTCGTGTTCGTACACGGCGAGCACGTCTTCCAGGGTGAGCGGCTCAAAGTAAAGGCGGTCGCTGGTGTCGTAATCGGTCGAGACCGTCTCCGGGTTGCAGTTGACCATGATGGTCTCGAAGCCGTCCTCGCGCAGCGCGAACGCGGCATGGCAGCAGCAGTAATCGAACTCGATGCCCTGCCCGATACGGTTCGGTCCCGAGCCCAGGATGATGATCTTCTTCTTCGTCGTTGGCGGCGCTTCGGACTCGTCCTCGTAGGTGGAGTAAAGATATGGCGTGTAGCTCTCGAATTCGGCGGCGCAGGTGTCCACCTGCTTGTATACCGGCTTGATGCCGTGCTTGTGGCGCAGGTGGCGGACCTTTTCGGCTGCGCCGTGGCCATTGCGCAGGCGCCACGATTCGGCGAGGCGCTGGTCGGAGACCCCCATGCGCTTGGCGTCGCGCACGACTTCGGCGGGCACCGATTCGATCGGGTGCTTCTCGACCTCCATCAGCATGTCCACGGTTTCTTTGAGCTGATAGAGGAACCAGGGATCGATGGAGGTCATCTTGGCCAGCTCTTTGACCGTGTGGCCCTGGCGCAAGGCGTAGCGCAGGTAGGCCAAACGCTCGGGATGCGGCGTGACCAGGCGCTGCGTCAGGATGCGCGGCTCGATCTTCTCCGACCCCGGTTTCTTCCCTGTTTCCAGCGAGCGCACGCCCTTGAGCAGCGCTTCCTTGAAGGTTCGCCCGATGGCCATGGCCTCCCCGACGGACTTCATCTGCGGCCCGAGGCTCTCGTCGGCGCCGGGGAATTTCTCGAACTGCCACTTGGGGATCTTGACCACCACGTAGTCGAGCGTGGGCTCGAAGCAGGCCGGCGTCTTCTTGGTGATGTCGTTGGGGATCTCGTCGAGCGTGTAGCCCACGGCCAGGCGCGCCGCGATTTTCGCGATGGGGAAGCCCGTAGCCTTCGACGCCAGCGCCGAGCTGCGCGAGACACGCGGGTTCATTTCGATGACCACCATCCGCCCCGTGTGCGGGTGCACGGCGAACTGGATGTTCGACCCGCCGGTCTCGACCCCGATCTCGCGGATGATGGCGATGGCGGCGTCGCGCATCGCCTGGTACTCGCGGTCAGTCAGCGTCTGTGCGGGGGCCACGGTGATCGAGTCGCCGGTGTGCACGCCCATGGGGTCGAAGTTCTCGATCGAGCAGATGATGATGACGTTGTCGGCGAGGTCGCGCATGACCTCCAGCTCGTACTCTTTCCAGCCCAGCACCGATTCCTCGATCAGCACTTCGTGAACGGGGGAGAGGTCGAGGCCGCGCGCCAGGATGTCGAGCAGCTCTTCCCGGTTGAAGGCGATGCCGCCTCCGGTGCCGCCCAGCGTGAACGACGGCCGGATGATCACCGGGAATCCGATCTTGCTGGCGAACTCCAGGCCGTCTTTGAGGTTGTTGACCAGCGCGGATTTCGGCACGTCGAGGCCGATCTTGGCGATGGCGTCCTTGAACAGCAGGCGGTCTTCGGCCTTCTTGATGGCTTCGAGCTTGGCGCCGATCAGCTCGACGTTGTACTTCTCCAGCACGCGTCCGTCGGCGAGTTCGACTGCGAGGTTGAGCGCGGTCTGGCCGCCCACCGTGGGCAGCAGCGCGAAGCCTCGCCCGCCCGACATCTCACTCTCGATGCGGATGATCTCTTCCAGGTACTCGCGGGTCAGCGGCTCGATGTAGGTGCGGTCGGCGAACTCGGGATCAGTCATGATGGTGGCCGGATTCGAGTTCACCAGCACCACCTCATAGCCTTCCGCCTTCAGCGCCTTGCAGGCCTGTGTCCCGGAATAATCGAATTCCGCCGACTGGCCGATCACGATGGGGCCAGAGCCGATGATCAGGACTTTCGAGATGTCAGTGCGCTTGGGCATCTTGCTTCTTCTGTTCCACCGGCGTTGAGATCAGCTTCGCGAACGGCAGTTTGTCCAGCCGTTTGTAGATCCTCGGATCGAGCGCCCACGGGGCGTCATCGGCCTCCGCCGGGCGCGGGATCGTCATGTTCGTGCGCACGCCGAAGAAGCGGGAGGACGCTGGGACCAAGTGGCCGTTCTTGTCCACCGTTCCGGTCGTGGCGAAGCCCCAGCCGTGTGCGGTGCGGGTCTCGTAGGTAAGACTGGACAGCTTGCCCTCCTGGCCGAAGCAGTATTCGTGATAACGCGCGTAGACGCCATCGTGGACGGCCATCTGGACAAGACTGCCGCCATGTTCTCCTCGCCAGTACTGCGCCATCTCGCTGTCGGCATCCTCGGGGACCGCCTTCACGCTGGCGAACTTCTGCCATTGCTTGCCGTGCGCCTTGGCGAAGACTCCGTCAGAGGCTCGATCCGTATCCATTCCGCAGAGCTTGGCCAGATCGGGGATCTTCTTTTCTTTTTTCTCCGCGTCGGCATGGGAGACAAAGGCGGCCACTAGCGCCAAGACCATCGCGGCAGTGGTCGCGGCTCTCACCCCTTGAACTCCTCCATCATCTTCACGAAATCTTTGAACAGGTAGTGCGAATCGTGCGGGCCAGGGCTGGCCTCGGGATGGTACTGCACCGAGAACAGGGGCAAGTTGCGGTGGCGCAGGCCCTCGAGCGTGGAGTCGTTGAGGTCGATGTGCGTCTTGAGGACCTCGCTTTCGGCCAGCGAATCCGGATCCACGGCGAAGTTGTGATTGTGCGCCGTGATCTCGACCTTGCCCGTCTGCAACTGCTTCACCGGGTGGTTGCCCCCGTGGTGTCCGAACTTGAGCTTGTAGGTCTTGCCGCCCAGCGCCAGGCCGATGAGCTGGTGCCCCAGGCAGATGCCGAAGATGGGCTTGCGCCCCATCAGGCGGCGGATGTTCTCCTGCGCGTAGGTGCAGGGCTCGGGGTCACCGGGGCCGTTCGAGAGGAAGACGCCGTCGGGATTGAGCGCCAGCACGTCCTCCGCCGACGTCTCCGCCGGCACAACGGTCACGCGGCACTGCTCCGAAGCCAGCTTGCGCAGGATGTTGTGCTTGATGCCGTAGTCGTAGGCGACCACGTGGAAGCGCGCGGGCTCGTCTTTCACTCCGACCACCTCGGTCGGCTCGTGCGAGCGCTCTCCCAGCTCCCACAGATACCGCTGCTTGGTGGAGACCACTTTGGCCAGGTCGCAACCCGCCATCTCGGGGATGGAGCGCGCCTTGGCGATCAGCTTCTCGGCATCGCTTTCCAGCGAAGAGATGACGCCACGCTTGCACCCGTGGTCGCGCAGATGGCGCACCAGGGCGCGCGTGTCGATGTCGGCGATGACGGGGATCTTGTATTTCTCCAGGTACTCGTCCGCCACTTCCTGCGAGCGCCAGTTGGAGCTGACCCGCGAAAACTCGCGCACCACCAGGCCTTCGATGTACGGGCGCGTGGCCTCGTTGTCGTCGGGGTTGGTGCCGTAATTGCCGATCTCCGGGTTGGTCAGGACGACGATCTGGCCGCAGTAGGAAGGGTCGGTGAAGATTTCCTGGTAGCCGGTGATGGAAGTATTAAAAACGACTTCCCCGTAGCATTCGCCTTTAGCGCCGTAACCTTTGCCGCGGAAGATCTTTCCGTCTTCCAGCGCAAGGATTGCTTGCATTGGGACTCCGGGGAGTGGATTTTTGGGATTTTAGCAGAAGTCGAGCACCGGGTCATTGGGTCATTTGGGTCTGCCTGCGATAGAACAACCAGAAGGTCGCCAGCGCGACCACGGCGCTGATGGCCAGCGCGGCGCGGCGGAAGACCGGCGATTGCGCCGGTTCGGTGTCGGCCTGGCCGCTGGTCGCCAGCAGGAATCCCAGGTAGCAGAACAGCAGGACGTAATAGCTGAATCCCAGCGCGATCACCGCGACCAGCGCCGACGTGACGATTACCTTGGCTCGCGAAAGCTGAGGCACAGAAACAGTCTAGCAGTCCTAACACAGTGTCATCCCGAGCCGACTGGTAGCCTTGGGCTTCAGCCCAAGGTCTCCGGTGAGGGACCTGCTTTTACGTGTACGCAAAAGGCCGCCTACCGGAGCACGCCCAGCTTGTCCACCGGCCAGTAGACGAAGACGGCCTTGCCATAGATGTACTGCTCCTCCACGGGGCCGAATTCACGGCTGTCGTTGGACATGCTGCGATGGTCGCCCAGCACGTAGTAGGTGTGTGGCGGGACGATGACCTCCGGGTACGTGCGGGCGTCGTAGAAATCGCGCGGCACGTAGCGCTCGTCGATGGGGCGCCCGTTGAGGAAGACGCGGCCGGCAACGATCCGGATGTGGTCCCCGGCCAGGCCGATCACGCGCTTGATGTAGCTCTTGGCCGGGTCGCGCGGATAGCGGAACACCACCACGTCGCCGCGTTCGATCGGCTCCAGCCGGTACACGAACTTGTTGATGAAGATCCGCTCCTGGTCTTCCAACCCAGGCAGCATGCTGGTGCCCTCCACCTTCACCGGCTGGTAGAGGAACATGATGATGAAGATGGAGATACCGACCGAGATCACCAGGTCGCGCAGCCAGGTGTGCAGCAGCGACCCGACGCGCGTGCGTTCCGGAGCCTGCGGGAGTTCGTTCACGGGCCTCATTATATCCAGAGACTTAGATGCTTCAGAAACCCCAAGGGTAGCAGGAGCATCTCATCCGAAGCGTTCCGATACAATGAGGAGCATGGATTTGGGAAGGAAGCGCGTTCTGGTCCTGGCTGCAGTCTGCCTGCTGACCATCACCACCTCGGCACAGTTCCTCGACGTGCCCGCGTATCACGACGCTCCGCCGAACAAGGGCGAAAAGCTGCCCCCGATTCTTTCCGGCCGGGCGCTGCAGAAGGTCGGCCTGAAGTATGCGTTCCAGGCGCATGCCTACAAGCTGGCGGCCCGCATCCCCAACTTGATCTACCAGCAGCCCTGCTACTGCCACTGCGACCGCAGCGTCGGACACACCAGCCTGCACAGCTGCTTCGCCGGCGACCACGGCGCCCACTGCGGCACCTGCCTGCAGGAACTTTTCTACGCCTACAAGATGAACAAGGCGAAGAAGACTCCGGCGCAGATCCGCGAGGGCATCGAGCGCAGCGAGTGGCAGCAGATCGATCTGCAGAAAGCTCTCGACATCAACTAAGAGGCCGGGGCCGGCAGCCAGGAGTCAGTGTGTCGGGAGCCGATTTGCACCAAGAATGGTGCATTCCCAACTTGGGTTGACGGGCGGCAAGAATTGCGCGTATAACTCCAGCGCACATGCATCGAGGCAGCCGCTGTGAGCCCCGAAAAATGAGTTTTCCACAGGGGTCTCACGCTCCCGCTGCGGCCAGCCTGCCAAGGTTACAACCTGATGAAAAAGAAAGCCGCAGCAAAGGTTAAACGTTCCTCCCCTAAGTCTAAGAAACATAAGACTGTTGCGAGGAAATCGAAGCGGGCAGCGGCGCCTCCGCACGAACTCCAGCGCAAGCCCTCGATCATGGAAGATCCCAGGTTTTCCTCAGCTGTGCAAAACTACCAGGCCGGCCTCAAGGCCATGCAGGAGCGAAAATTCGAGCGCGCCAAGACCTTTCTGCAAAAGGTTGTGGAGGGTCCGAGCCGCGAACTCGCAGACCGCGCCGCGATCCATTTCAGCATCTGCAACCAGCAAATGGCGCGCACCAGCACGACTTTCAAAACGTCGGAAGAACATTACGATTACGCCGTTGCCCTCATGAATCAGGGCGATTACGACGAGGCACGGACGCACCTGGAGAAGATCCTGAAGCAGAATGCGAAGGCCGACTACGCCATCTACGGCCTGGCGGTGCTCGACTGTCTGCAAGGCCGGGTGGAAGATTCGCTGCGGCGCCTGGACCAGGCCATCCGGCTGAATCCGGCGCACCGCATCCATGCGCGCAACGACACCGATTTTCAGAACCTGGCAGACGATCCACGATTCACCGAGTTGCTCTATCCGGAGCCGGGACCGGAAACCCCTCCCGCCACGCCTTCCTGGAAGCGGTAGAATCAAGCCATGCCTGTGCCAAAAAGCGGGGAGAACCCGGAGACCGCGCGCGGACTTCGTGTGGTCGCCATCGGCGGCGGCACGGGGCTCTCTACCCTGCTCAAAGGCCTGAAGGAATATGTTCCCGCTCCCGGGGCGATTCCCGGGCAGGGCCCCTACATCGCCGAACTCAGCGCCATTGTGACGGTCACCGACGACGGCGGCTCCAGCGGGCGCCTGCGCAAGGAGTTCAACATCCTGCCGCCGGGAGACATCCGCAACTGCATGGTGGCGGTGGCGGAGGACGAGGCGCTGCTCTCCAAGCTCTTCCAATACCGCTTCCCCGGCGGAAGCGGGACCGGCCTGGAAGGACACAGTTTCGGAAATCTGTTCCTCACCGCGATGGCCGCGGTGACCGGAGATTTCGCCGAAGCGGTCAAGTTGTCGGCCGGCGTTCTCGCCTCGCGCGGGCACATCTACCCGGCGACGACCTCGAATGTGCAACTCGACGCCCTGATGGTGGACGGATCGCGCGTGCAGGGCGAGACCAAGATCACCGCCAGCCGGGGTCGGATCGCCGAATTGCGGATGGTCCCGGCCGACGCGGAGCCGATCCCGGAAGCGATCGCCGCCATCGAGCGGGCGGATCTGATCACCGTCGGGCCGGGGTCGCTGTTCACCAGCCTGGCGACGAACATGCTGGTCCGCGCTATTCCCGAAGCCATCGCCGGTTCGCGGGCGGTAAAGGTTTTCGTCTGCAACCTGATGACGCAGGCCAACGAGAGCTTGGGGCTCACCGCCGCCGAACACATCAAGGCCATCTACAAGCACGCGCGGCAGCAGATCTTCGCCTTCGCCCTGATCAATCGCGCTCCTCTTTCGCCGCACCTCAAGGCCAAGTACGCGCTGGAAGGCGCGTCCCAGACCGTCTGCGACGCGGCCGCCATCGAGGAACTGGGAGTGCGGGTGGTGGCCGGTGACTTCCTCGAGGAAGGGCCCGTGGCGCGCCATGCCACCGGTCGCGTGGCCCAGGCCCTGTTGAACCTCGCCTGCGGCGTCCCCGTCGTCACCGAGCCCAAGTCGCCCGGGCAGGGAGAAACTTCCGGAGCCGTCCGCGACCGCGTTAACATAGGCGGCTAGTCTTCATCATTCTGCTTCCTCCAAGTGCCTCTGTGTACTGGCGGCTTGAGAGCGCCGAGGATCGGAGCGAGGATCTTTGTGGCTAAGACCAAGAGCACTCCTGCCAAGTCCGCCGGCAAGTTCGCCATCGCCATCATGGCCGCCGGCAAGGGCACGCGCCTGAAATCGAAGTACCCCAAGGTGCTGCACGAAGTGGGTGGCAAGCCGATGCTGGCGCACGTGATCGCTGCGGCGAACAAGGTCGTTCCCGCCAGCGACATTTACGTCATCATCGGGCACGAGGCCGACCGGGTGCGGGACAAGGTCGGCGACACCGGGGTGAACTTCATCGTCCAGGAGCCGCAGCGCGGGACCGGGCACGCCATCATGGTGGCCCGCGACGCGCTGTCGAAGTACGACCGGTTCCTGGTGCTGTCCGGCGACGTGCCCCTGATCTGGGCGGGAACCATCGAGCGGCTGCGCGATTTTCATCGCGCACAACGCGCCGCCATGACCATCCTCACCGCCGAGATCGAGAAGCCGCACGGGTATGGCCGGATCATCAGAAAAAATGGAAAAGGCGCCGAGGTGTCGGCCATCGTCGAGGAGAAAAAGCTGACCCCGCCGCAGCGCAAGTTGCGCGAGGTGAATTCCGGCATCTACGCATTCGAAAGCAAGCCTCTGTTCGCCCGCATCGGCAAGCTCAAGACCGATAACGCGCACAAGGAGTACTACCTGACGGACATGGCGGCGCTATTCGTGCGCGCCAAGCTAAAGGTCGTGGCCCTGCCCGCGGAGAACCCCGAAGAAGTTCTGGGCAGCAACACGCGGCTGGAGCTCTCCATGCTCGACCAGCACATGCGCATGGCCAAGTGCTACGAGCTGATGGCCAGCGGCGTCTCCATCTACAAGCCGGAGACGTGCGCCATCGACGCCGACGTGAAGATCGCGCCGGACACGGTGATCGAGCCCTTCGTCCAGATCCTGGGCAAGTCGAAGATCGGATCGGATTGCCGCATCCGCTCCTACACCATCATCGAAAGTTCCGAGATCGGCGATGGCGTCGAAGTTCGCGCCCACTGCATGCTGGAGCAGGCGCGGGTGGAAGCGCGGGCGATCATCGGCCCATTCGCCCGGCTGCGTCCTGGCAGCGAGATCGGCGAAGGCGCGCACATCGGCAACTTCGTGGAAACCAAGAAAGCGCGGGTCGGCAAAGGTTCAAAGGCCAATCACCTTACCTATCTGGGAGACGCGCTCATCGGCGACGGCGTCAACATCGGCGCCGGGACCATCACCTGCAACTTCGACGGCACGGAAAAGCACGCCACCGTGATCGACGACGGGGCCTTCATCGGCAGCGACGCCACTCTGGTCGCCCCGGTGCGCATCGGGCGCGGCGCTTACGTCGGAGCCGGCTCCTGCATCACCGACGATGTCCCCGCGGAATCGCTGGCCATCGGGCGCGGCCGCCAGGTCGTGAAAGAAGGTTGGGTCAGGGAGCGACGGGAAAAAGAGGCTGGGCCCAAGGAGTAGGCGGGGAACCAGGTAAGCGCAGCCTGAGAGCGCACCTGCCTTGGGCGCAGGAGGTCACAGGCTCAAATCCTGTCGCCCCGACCAATTCAACGAAAACAGTCCTATACTGCTCAGTCGAAGGACGGGCCACCCGCCGCCTTTGATTCGCCGCATACGAGCGCCCTCGGAGCCGTCAGCCATCCGCTCACGAATGGCAGCGTATCGAGCGCGTTTCTCGTCTGGCCACAGCTGGTCGGATGTTAGCACCGAAGAGAAAGCCGAGCACGCCCTTCCAGAACCGGAGTGCTCCAGCCTATTTTGGCTCATCTGGGTGTACGAAAGACTCACGTCAGTGTTTATCCGTGACCAGCATCACAGACATCCTCGGTGTCCGCGATAGAATTCGGGCCGCTTCAGTCCAACTACCTCACCTTCGTGAGTTGCGGCTGATCCTCCGCTGCGGCCCCGAAGATTCTCTGTCTAGTAGTATGGTGTCCCCCGGACTAAGCACGGTTGTTCGGGACCGAGATGCTCATCGGAAAGGAGTCGTGTATCACCTATGAAGCGTTTGCTGGTTTGTCTTGTGCTCGTTTCAGGTTGCGCTTTCGCCGTTCTCGCCGTTTGCAGTCGTGTCTTTGCATCTGAACGTCCTTCCGTCGCCTTTGGAAATGACTATGTTCTAAGATGCGCTGAGTTTGTGGATGGCAAGACCACCGGCTCCGGGAGTGACCCTGAGGGCTTTTTTCAGTTTGCGTATTGTGCTGGCTACACCGAAGGTCTAGAACACGCATTGTTGCTGGCCGACGGTAACATCTGCCTACCGAGCGCGGACGTCCAGACAGTTCAAGTGGCGCGAATCATCAGCAAATGGATCAAAGATCACCCGGAGCAAGCCCACAAACTGACCACCATCCTTGCCCAGCAAGCCCTAAGGAAGGCTTTTCCATGCGCGACGAAATGAGCAACAAAAGACAAACGACTTCAACATTGCAGGTGACAATGAATCTCGGGCCGTGTGGAGACATCACAACGGAGGCGCATCGTGAAACGTTTGCTCCTCGCCATGGGCCAGTTCGTGGAACAGGCACAGTGAATCTGATTTTGTGTTTGGTCGTTAGAACTTGAGCCAGGAGTGGCTCCTACTCGCCTATGTCGCTCTATGGATTTGAAGACGCAGCAACCGCCTTTGATCAACGCCACCCACACTGGGCGACGGTCATGTCCCGGCTTGGAGACGCCGTCAACTTAGCGTTTGCTCGAACACAGGTGATGGATACGCCGATAGACAAGTTTGTGTACTTCTACGGCTCACTGGTGGCGGAAGACTTCATGGAAGTCTTCCTGATGGCGGCAAACGGGTATGGCTACGGGGCCATGAAGCTCCTGCGCTCCATGTACGAGCACGCCGTTACCCTCAAGTACCTCCACGACCACCCCGAAGAACTCCAGGCATTCTTTGAGTTCGACCGGGTGCAACAGTACAAGCTGATGAAGCCAATCCTTGACACATTCGGTGAGAGTGCGTTGCCAGCGGAGATGGTGGCGGACATAGAACGAAGGTACGCAGAGGTGAAGAACAGGTTCATGGTGAAATCGTGCAAGTCCACGATCTGCGAGGAAAAGCGAGTAGGGCACACATGGAGCAAGCTGGACTTCGTTTCGATGGCAAAAAAGACGGGGGCTATCGGCTCACTGATTGTTCCGGGCTACTTTTTCCCGCTAAGACATACTCACGGTACGTATCGTGCGATGACCGAACGGCTGGAACTGTCTAACGGACAGATGGGCTTCAAGCGAGAGTCCCAGCCGGATGAAGCTGACCAAGCTCTCATAACAGCGCACAACTGCTTGTTCGTAGCTCTTGAGGTTCAGGAAGAACGGTTCAAGATTGAGGGTCTACGAGATGCCATTCAAAATGCTAAGCGAGATTGGGCATTAGTTTGGTCTCCGGAATCTCTTGCTCGGATGGAAGCGGAATCCGGTGCCATGGGTTCGGTTGACAACCAGTAGGAACCCTGGAGGGCCAAAGCCGCTTTGGACGTTTCCAGGCCCAGGTATGTGAGGTCGGGGCTCCTGCACACATTCACCGTCACCTGGGAAAACGAGGGGGACTCGACTCTCGAAGATGGGGTTCCCCGAAGGGGCCCCCGGCTCAACACTGTGCCCAGTTTTGTGCCCACCACCAAACCTTACCGAGTGCTACCGATGATCACGCCCCCTCGCGCAAGTCCTTGGATTGACGATTCGCCATCATCATTCGTCAACCCCAGTAGCACTCCAGCGTAAGTTGTTGAGTTCTCGTGCGTGCAATCCTTGGGCGCAGGGGGTCACAGGTTCAAATCCTGTCGCCCCGACCATTCTTTAGAAATCGACTGCCAAAGCGCCAAAGCAGAGTCACGCCCACCCAACGAAAACCGCGTTGGGTGGGGCACCCCCATCCGTACAGGGATG
This sequence comes from Terriglobia bacterium, assembly GCA_020073495.1. Lineage (NCBI taxonomy): Bacteria > Pseudomonadati > Acidobacteriota > Terriglobia > Terriglobia bacterium. The sequence continues at coordinate 543,849 of JAIQFD010000003.1, read as the reverse complement.
TAACATACCCGGCGTTGCCTGGGCCACCCGCCCTGCGAGGCAGCCCGGTTCTATACTCGCCCTGAAAGGTGGGCCACCCGCCGCGGAGGTATTGATATGGCAAAGAGTCAGAATTCATTTGATCGCTGGATTCCAATGTATCGGCTCTGCATTGCAGACCTTCCCAACTATGGCAATGTTCCTGCTGTTTATGCAATCCGGCACTGCACCACAAGAGAGATCTTGAAGTACGGCCACACCCAACACCTGCGACAGCGGATCGTGATGAATTTTCTGTGTGGATGGGGCGGTGCTACAACGCATCGAGTGTTCTTGGAACTCTATGACAATGAAATGGTCGAATGCGTAGAGGTCGCATGGATTCAAGCAAAGAGTAAGGCGGAAGCGCAACGGATGGAAGGCCAATTCCGCAGAGCGTATATGGAAGTCCACGGGGGGCAGCGGCCCCCTTGGGATCGGCAAAATTGACGACCTGTGGGCGACTGGCGCCACTAGCGCTAACCCTTCAAAACCTCCGCCGTGGCTTTTGCAATCAAGTCCAAGATGGCTTCTCTCACGTACTCGGTCGCCTTCTCCAGCCTAATGCCAATCAGCTTCTTCTTAGCCGGGACGAGGTCGGCTCTGGGGTCTGACATGACATATTGCAGGTCACCCCAAAGGTTTTTCCGATCATCGAGCGATAGCTTGTCGTCATGGTCAAGCAATTCACGAGCGGTGTTGAGGCGATCTTCCATCCATGGATATGGACGTCCACAGGCGTGACAAAACTGAGGACGGGAATACATATCTACGGGCTTGTACTTGTCAGCTCCACGAATCGGCTCTTTACAGCGAGGGCACTCGTCAATACAAGGAGCGCCGCACCTCGTGCAGTGGACGTTTGACTCGAATGACGCACCGTCGCAGTGCTGGACATGTCCGTTCAGGCATATCTGGGCGCTGCAATGAACCCCGTCAGGGTGCGCCCCGAGTGCTCTCTTACTAGCTCTCTTCCCTTTTTCGAGTTCTTCTTGAGTGGCTCTTAGGGCGAGAACACCAATGGCATCGTGGATTTCGATCTCTGAGCCGAAGTCCACGAGTTGTCTGACCGTAAAATGTGACACCCAATCTAGGGCGTCGCCCTTGGCTTCTGGCGGAGCCGAAATACGATATTCGCTGCCGTCAAGGTAAACGGTTGCGACTCTCTGCAGAAGGTCTGGTTGAGCCGATCCTTCTAAGACCGTTTGTTTGAGGACGACTTTGATGTCGCTCATTGCGGGGAATCCCCCTTCGAACATTGTAATGGCACGTTTTCGAAAGTTTCCGTGCAGATGCTTGGCTCACGAAGGAACAGCTAAGGTCGGAGATGCCACTGGGTTAATCAGCGAAAAGCAGGTCCCTCAGCGACTGAAGTCGGTTCGGGATGACACTGGGGTGGTGGTGGTGAAAAGCAGGTCCCTCACCTTGGGCTGAAGCCCAAGGCTACCAGCCGTTCGGGATGACACTGGGGAGGAACAGCATGTCCCTCAGCGGCTAAAGCCGCTCACTTTAGGGGTAGCTGTTGGCGCGGCTCGGGCTGAAGCCCGGCCCCCGGCTGAAGCCGAGGGTCTACCGGCCGCGCCCCAACAAACAGCAGGTCCCTCGCGGAGACCTGGGGCTGAAGAGTGTGTGTGTGAGAACTATGTCGCCCCTACGGGGCTCGTCCATTCTTTCCAATTTACCCAGCCCTTCCGGGCTGGGCTAACGTATTCCGCCCGCTCCGCGGGCTGGATCTGCGCGAATTGTTCCACCGTGCTGCTAGAAATCGAGTTCTCACACAGGCTCTGAAGGCCCAGGCTACCAGCCACTCGGATGACACTGGGGAGGAAAAGCAGGTCCCTCGCGGGCTGAAGCCCACTCGGGTTGACACTTGGGAGGGGATGACGGTGGGGAGGGATTACACTGCGGTAGTTGCAATGGCAAAGGAACTTGATATCGAGATGCGGTGGACGCCGGTGCTGGCGGGCGTCGGTGAACCGTACCGATTTCCGCAGAAGACGACAAAGTATCTGAGAGAAAGGTATCAGGGGCCGGCGGTGTATTGCTGGCGCTTGGACAGACCGCGAGTGCCGAGCGTGGTCTACGTCGGCGAGACTGATTGTGTGATACGGCGGCTGCGCGGCGTGTTGTGGGCGGGACGCCGGGGAGAGACCAACCTGCGGCTGAACCGCCTGTTCCAGAGCCTGCTGGCCGAGGGCGCGGACATCACGTTGGAGGTGCTGTCGTTCGAGCCGTTCGCGGTCAACGGGTATGAGGTCAGCATGGAGCGGCTGCGGAACCCGTACCTGCGGAAGCTGGTGGAGAGTATCGCGATCCTTACAGAGGCGCGGATGGGGTCCATGGTGCTGAACTGGGGGCGGGAGCTGGTGATGCGGCAGAGGCTCCGCTTGTTGCCGCAGGTCGAGCGGATGGAACCGGAAGAACGGCGGCGATTCCTGAAGTTCATGGCGGCGGAGTTCAAGAAAGCGGAGTTGTGAAGAGCGCGGAGCTGATGCCGCGCCCTGATACCTTTTGGTTGAAATCCATCCAAACTGAGTCGTGGCGCCAGCAGCTCGGAGGTCCTTCGGGGGCTAAAGCCCCCTCAGGATGACAGAGGGGTAGAGCGGGGATGGCGCGGCTCGGGCTGAAGCCCGGCCCCCGGCTGAAGCCGGGGGTCTACCAGTCGCGCCCTAACAAAGCCAAGCCGCGCCCCGACAGAGCTGACCCCGTTCGGGATGAGAGCAACAGCAGCTCCCTCACGGAGACCTGGGGCTGAAGCCCCAGGCTACCAGCCACTCGGGATGACACTGGTTTCAGGCGACCGGGTGCAGGTGGTTGACGGTCCGGCGCTGCTCGACCTGCTTCTGGGTGAACACCCCGGCGATCGCCGTCCCGCAAGTCGCACACTTCCCAGCTTTGAGCTGATTGGTCAGCACGCTGTGCCAGGAGCGGCGCACGATCACTTTCTTGCAGCCGGGGCAGATGGTGTTTGCTCCGTCGCTGAAGATATTCCCCTCATAGACGTACTTCAGGCCCATTTCCATGGCGATGCGGCGGGCGCGATGCAGCGTCTGGGGCGGCGTGGCTGGCTTGTCCCGGAGCTTGAAATCGGGATGGAAGGCGGTGAAGTGCACCGGGACGTCGTCGCCCACGTTGTTCAGCATCCAGTCGCAGAGCTTCTGGAACTCACTCTCGTCATCGTTGAGCGTGGGGATGATCAGGTTCGTGACCTCGAACCAGACGTTGGTCTCCTGCCGCAGCCACTTGAGCGTCTGCAACACCGGCTCCAGGTGGGTCAGCGTGATCTTGGAGTAAAAGGTTTCGGTGAAGGCCTTCAGATCCACGTTGGCGGCGTCGATATGCTCGTACACATCGAAGAAGGCCTCGCGGGTGATGTAGCCATTGGTGACCATCACCGTGTTGAGCCCATGTTCGTGGGCGACCTTTGCGATGTCGATGACGTACTCGCCCCAGATGGTCGGCTCGTTGTAGGTGAAGGCCAGGTGCGGGCAGTCGTACTGCTCAGCCAGAGCGACGACCGCGTCGGGCGACAGGTCGGCGGCGTTCACCTGGTCGGACTTGGCTTTCGAGATGTCCCAGTTCTGGCAGAAGAAGCAGCCCATGTTGCAGCCAGCCGTGCCCATGGAAAAGATCCTGGTGCCGGGGAAGAAGTGATTCAGCGGCTTCTTTTCCACCGGATCGACCTGGATAGCCGCCGGCCGCCCATAGCCGAGCTGGAGCAGGCGTCCGGCCTCGTTCTTGCGGATGAAGCAGAATCCGGTCTGGCCTTCACCGATGTGGCAGTGGCGGGGGCAAAGGTAGCAGTGGAGACGGCCGTCGGGCATCGTCTCCCACCAGCGCGCTTCGTGCCCCTGCTCGCGGGATGACTTCATAGGTACTGCACCGGGATGAATTTTACTCCCAAACCAGAGCGGCGGGAGGAGGGCATGGGCGCCGAAAGTTCACGGCGCCCACTCGCTTGGGGATGATGGAATCTGTTATTGGCTTGGACGTACCCCGCGAAAAAAGGATCTGTTCCCCCAGCAAAAAAGCCTCGTTGAGATTCGGACAGGGGCTGCCGTGAGTTCACACCGTCGCCTTGGCCCGCGCCTTCTGTAACAGCCTCCGCGTCACCGAGACCAGGTCGGAAACGTCGAATGGTTTGGTCAGGCAGGGGACGCCGGTTTCCTCGATAAATTTACACATCGCGGGATCATTCACGTTGGAGACCGCGAAGATGACGTTCCTCTCCATTCCTGGACGGTTGGAGCGGATCCAGTGATAGATCTCCATTCCACTCCAGGCGCCGGGCATTTTGCCATCCACGATGACGGCGTCGAAATTCTCGTTGCGCAGTCGGCTGATGGCATCCTCTGCGTCGCCGAAGGCGAACACTTCGGCGCCGGCGCTGCGCAGCACTTCGCGCTCGAATTCCAACACCGATTCCTCGTCGTCTACCAGCAGCACGCGCCCGTGCAGCGGGCCATCGTGCCGTACCACCTGCAACGGCGGCTCGTGGGCTGCCGGCATCGGAACGGCGGGCAAGCGCACCTGGAACACCGCGCCGCCGTCCGGGTGATTGAAGGCGCGGATACTCCCACCGTGCTCTTTCAGGATGCCGTAGCAGATGCTCAGGCCCAGTCCGGTTCCCTTGCCCACGCTCTTGGTCGTGTAAAAGGGATCGAAGATGCGCTTCACGTCCTTGATGCCCGGGCCACTGTCGTGGAACTCGGCGCAGACTTCGCCCTCGCCGGCGCAGATGCGCACGCCGAAGGTGCCCCCGCGGGTCGTTTCCAGCATGGCGTCGGCGGCGTTGTTGATGATGTTGAGAAACACCTGCTCCAACTGGTGCTCGTCTCCCAGCACGTCCGGCAGGTTCGGCTGGAAGTCCCGTCCCACGACGATGTTGCTCAGCTTCATGTCGTAATCGCGGAGGGCGAGCGTGTCTTCCAGCACGCGGCGGAGGTCTACCTGCTGCCGTTGCGGTTTGCGCTGACGGGAGAATGAAAGCAGGTTCTGAACGATCTTGTGCGTGCGCTGGGCCTGCTTGTAGAGCTTCTGCACGAAATCCTGGGCGCGCAGCGGGATGTCTTCGTTCTCCAGCAACTGCGCGTAGCCCAGGATGGCGGTCAGCGGGTTGTTCAATTCGTGAGCGACCCCGGAGATGAGCTGGCCGATGGCCGACATCTTCTCGCTCTGGAGGAGCTGTTCCTGCGTGCGCGTCAGCTCCTCGTAGGCGCGGCGGGTCTCTTCGTACAGGTGCACCTTTTGGATGGTGGTGGCAAGCTGGCGGCCGATGGCGACCAGCAGGCTTTCGTCGGCGGGGGTGAATTCGCGGGGCGCCCGGCTGGCGATGCCCAGCAGCCCCACCACCTTGTCTTTCGTCCAGAGAAGCGCCCAGATCCACGATTGCAGGCCCTCGGCGCGCACGTACTCGGCCACCGTGGGCGGCAGGTTCGGCAGATGCTGCTGCGTGATCACCTCCACGCGGGCCTGCCGCACTGCGTTCAAGAACTCCTCGGGGATCTCCACCTCCTTCAGCTCGGCCGCCAGCGCACTGTGCTGCCCGGAGGCGACCCGCCGTCGCAGCGTTCTTCCGTCTTCCTCCGCGAGGTAGATTGCGCCTGTATCCGCCGCAAACAGGTCCACCACCTGCTCGAGCGCCACCCTCAGGATCTCGTCCAGGTCGAACGACTGCGTGGCCGCGACCGCGATGGTGTTCAACGCATACAACTCGCGGTTGCGCCGCCGAATCTCGTCCTCGGCCCGCTTCTTCTCCGTCATGTCGAGCAGGAAGCCCTGGTAGGTCAGCACCGCCCCCGACTCATCGCGGCGGGCGAAGCTGGTCTCCAGCACGGGGACGCTGGTGCCGTCCTTGCGCCGCAGCGTGATCTCAAAGCTGCGCAGGTACCCTTTCTCGTCGATCTCACCCAGCAGCGCCGACCGCACCTTCGGGTCGGCATAAAGCTGGGTGGGGATATCCAGCTTGAGAAGTTCTTCCTTGCTGCCGTAGCCCAGCATACGGACGAAGGCGTCATTACAGTCGAGCAACCGCCCATCTGGCGCCGAGATGAACACACCTTCCTGTACCTGCTCGAAGAGCATGCGGTAGCGTTCGGCGATGGCCCGGTGCTCCGTGACGTCCTTGATGATGTGCACCGTGCCCACGTGGCGCGATTCCTGCTCGTTATAGGAGGAGGTCGAGACTTGAGAAAACCCGCCAAAACACGGGTCCGGACCGGTCTCAAACTCCGACGCGCGCCAGCAATACGGACATCCCTGCCATGCCTGCCAGCTGCGCCCCACCCCGGGCAGCAGTCCGTCACATGTCCCCTGCATGATGGCGCTTTGCCGCAGGTCCAGGCGATCCAGGAGCGCCCGGTTGGCCTTGATGATGCGGAACCTCTCGTCGTGCACCAGCACGGAATCCTGGATGGAATCGAAGGTGCTGACCCATTGCTTCTGCGATTGGAGGATCTGGCTGAACAGCCGGTGGTTCTCGACCGCGATGCCCAGTTGGTTGGCGATGGCAGCGAAAAATTCAAGTTCGTCGGCCCGGTAGGTGCGGTACCACGCGATGCCGAGGTTCAAAATGCCGATCACCGTCTTTTTCCCCTGGACGGGGATCATCAGCAAGTGATTGAAACCTTCAGCCCGCAGCCGCTCGCGCGTTTCGGGATCTACCTCCCCCGTACGCACCATAGCCGGGCTGCCGCTCTGGATGGTCCGCCCGCTGAAGCTCTCCCCCACCGGGATGCTGCGCCGGGTGCAGATGTACTCGTCGCTCAGTCCGAGGGAGTCGACCAACACGAGTTGGTCCGAGTCGAGCATCCGGAACCATGACGCGCGCGCGGTCATCAGGCCTTTCAGCTCCTTCAGTGCCGTGTGCACGATGGGCATGAAATCCTGGGCTTCGGCGATCGCCGTGGTCACCGCGCTCAGCACTCGCAACCGCCGGGCGCGCTCGTGAGAGTCGTCGAGCACCATGACCACCATGCCGATGCCGAGCAAGAGTTCGAGCGCCACGTCGAATCCCGCGACCATGTCGCTGGCGCCCGGCTCGTGCATGTGCAGGAACAGGAGGCTGAACACCAGAAGAAGCGGTCCTACCGCCCGTCGCCCACGGGAGAACAACGCCAATTGGATTGCGCCCGCAGCCCGGATCGCTGCGTACATGAGCACCAGGGCGATACGCAGGTATTCGGATCCCGGGAACCACAACGCCCATACCACCGACGCTCCGAGCGTCAACGTGGAAAACGCGCCCAGTCGGAGCAGGGGCGAACGCCGGTCGGTGTAATAGAAGACGGAAAACGCAAACAGCGTGATCGCCACCACATACATGGCGGCAGAGAGCGCATGGAATCCGGGGTTGCCGACGGCTTCCGCGGCAGCAAACTTGTGCACCAAGTAGGCGAGCCAGCCCAGGATCCAGGTCAGCAGGTAGCGACCGCGGAAGGAACGGTAGATCAGCACCGCGCCGCCCAGCAGTAGCAATACTGCCGACGCCTGGGCAAGAAACTCCTCAGCCTGGAAAGAGGAAGCCAACTGCGGTGCGGTGAAACAGCCCAGGAACATGAGGTCAGCCGATGTATATCACGGAAAGCCCTTATAGTCCTGTTACTTCCGTGTGGGCTCCCGGATGGTGAACCGCGAAATCCGTGTACAATACGCGCCTAGATGAACGGTGACCATATCCTCGTGGTGGATGACGAAGACGCGATCCGGGAGATCGTTTCTTCGATGCTGAACGCCGCCGGGTACCACTGTACGCAGGCGTCATCCGGGATCGAGGCGCTCTCCGTGCTGGAGGCCCAGGGCGAGTTCGAGCTGATGTTGTCCGACCTGATGATGGCGGAACTGGACGGCATCGGACTGCTGGAGCGCTCCAAGGAAAGGTTTCCCGATATGCCGGTGGTGATGGTCACCGCCGTGCACGACATCTCCGTTGCGCTGGCCGCCATCCGAAACGGCGCCTACGATTACCTCCTTAAGCCTTTCGAGCGGGAACAACTGATGGCGACCGTGCGCCGGGCGCTGGAGAACCGCCGCCTGAAGCTGGAGAATCGCGCCTACCAGTCCAACCTGGAATCGCTGGTGACCGCCCGCACCGAGCAGTTGCGCCAGGCCATGGGCGATCTGGAACGCTCCTACGACATCACGTTGGAAGCCCTGGGCGACGCGCTCGACCTGAAGGACGCCGAGACCGAAGGCCACTCCAAACGCGTGACCGCGTTCACCATCGCCATGGCGCGCGCCATGGGCCTCCCCCAGGAGCGCATCAAGGTGATCGCCCGCGGCGCCTTCCTGCACGACATCGGCAAGATGGCCATTCCCGACGCCATCCTGCGCAAGCCAGGCAAGCTCGATGCCGAGGAAGTGCTCATCATGCAGGAGCACGCTCACCGCGGCTACCAGATGCTGAAGAAGATCCCCTTCCTTACCGAGGCCGCGGAGATCGTTTACTCGCACCAGGAGAAGTACGACGGCACCGGCTACCCCCGGCAGTTGAAGGGCAATGAGATACCAATGGGGGCACGCATCTTCTCCATCGCCGATACCCTGGACGCCATCACCTCCGACCGTCCCTACCGCGCCGCACAGCCCTTCACGGCTGCGCGGGAGGAGATCAGGAAGTGGGGGGGACGCCAGTTCGATCCCGAGGTGGTGAAGGTTTTCCTCTCCATGCCGGAGAGCATCTGGGATGACCTCCGCAAGGAGATCAACTCCCAAATCATCCGCTTCGCCTACGCTCAGAAAGCGACCGTCTAGCCCGGGGCCGCTGGCCTGCATTCCCGCGATTTGCTAACGTGTCCCCTTTGGAGGGTGAGATGGGAACCACTCTGTCCGATGCCGAAGTCCGCAACGCCCTGAATTCCCTGCCCGGCTGGAAACAGAACGGCAAGCAGATCGAACGCGTCTTCGAATTCCCGGATTTTGTCGCCGCGATGAAGTTCGTGAACAGGATCGCCGACGCCGCGGAAGCGGCGCAGCATCACCCCGACATCACCATCAATTACAACAAGGTGAAGCTGGCGCTGATCTCACACGATTCCGGCGGGGTCACGCAGCGTGACGTCAAGATGGCGGGCACGATCAACCAGGTCGCCGGCTGAGGCGCCCGGGACCGTGGGACTTACCGTGTTCCTTCGATGCCCTCGATGGAGTCGGCGACCCGGTTCAGCGCTTCCTCGAGGCGATCCAGTTCGCGCTGCGCCGCGTCATTCCACTCCTGGAAGGTTCCGTGGTGGCGCTCAAAGTTCTCCGCCACCCAGCGCAGGGCCTGGCGGCCGCGCTCGCTGATCAGCAACGCGCCCAGGCTGCCGACGCCCAGCAGTGCCAGGGGCATGTACCACTTCTTCATCTGTCCTCCGAGTGGGGGAGGAGCGAACGTCATACTTGTATCTGACGCCGCCTGCACCACCAAGGTTGCAGAGTTTCTTCATTTTTGAAAGTACCTGGGCGTATTCGCAGGGCCATGGACTGCCGTGCCCGGCCATGTCCTTGCATTTCCCTTGCGATGTTTCGATTTCCTATCCTGGCCCATACAGCCCTTCCTCGACTCTGCTCATCCAACTAGCTGATGCATCACAAGAGTGAGGACCCTATGCGGAGACCATCAGGAGTATGGATGGGATTGTGCGCCCTGCTGTTGAGCGGGTTGGCGGCGGCGCAAACCTATCCTTCGAACTATCCCGTCGCCAGCGATAGCGCCATCCCCGAAGGGACGCGTTTCGTGGTCCGCCTGAAGGACAAGCTGGACACCGATAAGATCCAGCCTGGCAAGAAGTTCAAGGCCGAGTTGATGGAGGACCTGGTGGCTCCCGACGGCCAGACCATCCCCCGCGGGAAGACTCTGAAGGGCCATGTCAGCAGCGTGGACCGTGGCCTACGCGCGCAGCTGCTCCTGAGCTTCAACGAGATCGAGACCAATCATGGCTCCATGCCCATCGCGGCCACGGTCACTGGCGTTCCCGGAGAGCACGGGGTGAAGCAGGAGACCGGCCCCGAGGGGGAGATCAACAAGCGCGGTATCGACAAACGGCGCGCCGCCGAGGCTGCTGCCGTCGGTGCCGTAGCGGGTACTGCGGCGGGCGCCGCAGGCGGTGGTGGCAAGGGAGCCGCTATCGGCGCGGCCGCTGGCGCGGGGGCCGGCTTCGGTGCGGCCATTCTCACCGACCGCAATATAACCTTGGAGAAAGGACAGCAGCTCGAGCTCAGGCTCGATCGGCCGCTGACCGTACCGACGCACTGACCCGAGGTTTCCGGCCAACGCCAGGCGCGGATTTTCACGGATTCTCTTTGCGTCCGTGTCGTTCTGTGAGGATCCCTAGGCGGCTGGTTTTACGAAAACAATTTCGCGAGCAGGCTCCTGGCCTTTTTCCCAGGTGCTCCCATGGCTTGCACGACGCGCTCGATCTCGGCTTCAGGCAGTGGCTGCGTGTCCTTGCGGATGCGGATCATCTCGCAGAAGGACGTGTACCGGTCGATGCAGTACAAGCAGCCCTTGATGTGTTCCTCAGCGAGGTCGCGTTCCCGCCAACTGACCTGACCGTTGATGATGTTGTTGAACGTCTTGAGCGAGAGACATTTGTCCGTGCTCTTCTTCTCCGCCGCCTCGATCAGCACGCGCGCCGAAAGAACGAAGGCATCCGGCGTGGATCCCGGGATGACCGCCGCCAGCCGTTCGTCCGCAACCTTCTTGACCGCCGTGGCTGTGCCCTCCAGGTTGCTGACGATGGGCCCTATCTTCTCTGCCTCATAACCCTTGATGAACAGCCAGATCATCTCGCACTCGACCACCGGCAGGTCCTTCATGATCTCCGAGACCTGCTCCAGGGAGATCTGCGGCGCGGGGACGTGCTCCTGCTCCCGCCCGCTGGCGAACACCAGGCTGCGGAACGCCATCAGGAACTCGCGCTCGTTGCTGAAGTGGAAGCTGGAGAACCATGCGGAGCCGTTGGCGCGGGCGCGGCTGAAGACTGCGGGCAGGTGTGCGTCGAGCTCTGGGGCGAGCGTCGGAAAATAGTGCTGGAGCAGGAAGCGGGCGATGGCGGCATAGTCGCGGACGAACTCGTACCAGCCCTGCCGTTCGTCGCGGGCGCAGTCCTCGGCCATCGAGAAGATGGTGCGTACAGCCATGTCTCGATGGTAGCAAAGGATGGAGTTGACACGGGCTCGCCTGCCGCCAAATGGCGCGCTGGAGCAGCGGACGGCAGAATTCGGGCCTTATTTCGTCCTCGGTGGAGTCGTGGGTTTGGGCCGCTCCATAGGCCGGTTCTGCCGCCCAGCCGGGACCAGTGGGTCGGGCAACGCCGCCAGGCGCTCTTCCTCCAGCACCAGCGGCCGTTGCAGGACCATCTCCACGGTCGTACCCGGGTCCAGCCTCACCTCGTTGCCGCGGGTCAGCATGGTGATGGCGAGGCCGGCCAGCCCGCCGGCCGCCGCACCGATTCCCGCTCCCTTGCCACCTGCCGCCACCGAACCGATGACCGCGCCCGTCGCGCCGGTGCCCGCGATCGTGGCCGCGTCCTTGCCCTTGCTGCTATCCGCCTGGATCGTGCCTTCCTTGTCCTTCAGTTGCTGGGTGTCGGCGCCGGGCAGGTTATCCACCGCGCCCGGGATTGCGACCGTGTAGCCGTTGGGGAAGATGAGGGTGTCGAAGTGCATCAGGACCTCGGCCCGGCCCTTCACCCGGCCCGGTCGCTTGATGTTGCTGATGCTCCCCTGCACATAGGTCCCCGCCGGGATCAGGATGCGGTTGTTCGCTACCACGGGGAAGTTGGTCTCGCAGTAGATTGGGTCGCCCGACCGCGCTGTCTTGGTGTTGATCCCGTGCTTGAGCACGACCGGCAGCTTGGTGCCGGCGGGGACAACGACGGTCCCGGGATCGGCGTCGCTCTGCTCGGCGGGAGAGGCCGTTTCCTGGGCGAATACCAGCGCGGCGGAGAACAGCAATAGGGCTGCGAGACGCATAGGGCCTCCTGAAGTCTGTAACGGTATATGAATCCAGTTTCAATGCAAAGGTTGTGTGCACCAAGAACGCCGAAAGCCCGAAGGTGATTGGGTCAAGGATAGAGCAGATACTTCTTTCGGATCGGCTCGAAGCGCTCCAGGTCGTCGCGCCAGTCCTCGGCGATGCGGCGGGGATCGGCGCCGGCCACGATCGCATCGAACACCGTCCGGTTGGCCAGGATGTCGATCATCTTCTCGACCTTGTAATCCTTCAGGTAGAGCTTCAGCAGCGCCGATGCCAGCTCGACGCCCAGTTCGGGTGAGTCCAGCGTGTTGCGCCCGGTGACGATCAGGTTCACGCCCCGGCAGAGCTGCCCGGCGTACTTGCTGTCCTTGGGGGTGAATGCGATCGGGACAAAGCGCACGCCGGAGATCTGGCGCGCGTTCAGAAACTGGGCGAGTTCGCGCCCGTTGATCCAGGGCGCACCCACGACTTCAAAGGGAGTATCGGTTCCCCGTCCGACGGAGACGTTCGTGCCCTCTACCAGCGCCACGCCAGGATACAGAGTGGCCTCGGTCACGCTGCGCAGATTCGGCGATGGGTCGATCCAGACCAGCCCCGTCGAGTCGTACCAGTCACCCCGGAACCATCCCTGCATGGGAACGACGGTGAGCTTCGCCCCGATGTGCCGCTCGGCGTTGAACAGCTTCGCCAGCTCGCCCATGGTCATGCCGTGGCGCACCGGCAGCGGATGATAGGTGACCAGCGACCTCGGACCGCCCACCCACATTGGCCCCTGCACGAACGAGCCGGTCACCGGATTGGGACGATCCAGCACCAGCACCGTCTTGCCCGCCTGCGCCGCTGATTCCAGGATGTATCCCAGCATCACCTCATAGCTGAAGAAACGCACGCCCGCATCCTGCAGGTCGACCACCAGCGTGTCCACCCCATCGAGCAGTTCGACCGGGAGACGTCCCCGCTGGCCGGCGCGATAAAGGCTGTGGACGGCGATCCCGGTCGCTGCATCGACGGTGTCGGGAAGATTTTCTCGATCTTCCGCTCCCACCAGACCGTGCTCGGGACTGAAGATGGCGGCGAGCTTTATCCCGGGGGCATTCGCCAGCACATCGATGGTGCGCCGCCCAGCCGAATCCATGCCTGTCTGGTTGGTCAGCAGCCCGACTCGGGTCGTCGCACGTCCCGCGCGCAGCAAACCAAAATCATTCTCTTCGAGCACGTCGATGCCCGTTCTTACTGTGCCATTCCGCGCCGACAGCCTTCGCCCACCGGCCATCGCCTCGTTGTAGCCGGTGATGTTCGCCATTCTCATCTCGTCTGCCCCAGTGACTTTCAGATCCAGCGCCGCCGCGACCGCGCTCGCGATTCGCGACCGCAGCGAAACGATCTCCCGTGAAGGCATGCCGCTGGGGTGGGTCGCGTTGCTCAGGATCACGATGTAGGTGCGCGTCAGCGGATCGACCCACAGCGACGTTCCCGTCCAACCGGTGTGCCCGAACCCGCCGACGGGCAGCAGCTCGCCCCGATTGCTGGAGTACGGCGAATCGATGTCCCAGCCCAACCCCCTCAGCACAGTCGCGTTGGGCGGTTGCTGGGGCGTGGTCATTTTTTCCATGGTCGCTGGCGCCAGCAGCTTGTTGCGATCAAGCCACCATTGCGCGTATTTCGAGAGGTCGTCGGCGGTGGAATACATTCCCGCGTGGCCGGACACGCCGCCCATCCGCCGCGCCGTCGGGTCGTTCACCGTACCCCTGAGGTGGAGGATCCGCGTGCCTTCTCCCAGCACCCGCTCGGCGTAGTCCGCCGGGGCGATACGCGGCACCCACGTTGCCGGCGGAAGGAAACGCGTGCTCGTCAACCCCAGCGGCTGCGCCACCTGAAGGTCAAAATACTTGTCCAGCGCCATGCCGGAGACCCGCTCCACCAGGGCGCCCAGCACGATGCCGTTGATATCGCTATAGACGAACCGCGCCCCCGGCGGGTGCTCCGGCTGGATGTCGAACGCCCGGCGCAACGCCTCGTTCTTGCCTTGCCACGGTGTCTTCAGATCGAGATCGGGCGGCAGGCCGGAAAAATGCGTCAGTAACTGCCGCACCGTGATGTCCTGTTTTCCGTTGGCGGCGAACTCCGGGATGTACTTCGCGACCGGATCGTTCAGCCGCACTTGCCCCAGCTCCACCATCCGCATCACACACACCGCGGTGAATGTCTTGGTCAATGACGCGATATCGAAGATCGTGTCCAGCGTCATCGGCTCCCGCCGTGGCGTGACCTTGCGATGGCCGAATGCCTTGCGGTAGACGACCTCTCCGCCGTGGCCGATCACCACCACCGCGCCGGGGATCTGCCCCTCCGCGATCGCCTTCTCCACGATGGCGTCGACGGACGCAAACCTCTGCGCGTTCTCGGCGGCAAGCGCGGGCACTGCCGCTGGAATGACGAATGCGGCAAGTAACAGGCAGGCGGCGCGGGCTTGGATTCGCAGATGCACCGTTCTTCCGGGAATTCCCCTGTGTTATAACACGCGACAGAAGCGCCCGAGTGAAGGCTGCATTGACCAGTACGACCGACCGCCGCCCACACCGCCCCGTGCCCGACCACGAGCAGCAGGACGCGCGCTTCGCCCCGGCCTTCGATGTCCTGCGCGAGGGCATCCGCCTGCGCGCTTTTCCCGGCGCCGCTGCCGCGGTCACCTTCCGCGGCCGCCTGGTCGCTCTCAAGGGCATCGGCCGCTTCACTTACGACGAGGACTCGCTGCCTGTCCAGCCCGGCACCATCTACGATCTCGCCTCCGTATCGAAAGTCGTGGCCACCACCACCATGGCCATGATCTTGTACGAGCGCGGCCAGCTCGATCTGGACGCCCCGGTTTCCGCCGTCGTCCCCGAATTCTCCTCCCACGATGCGAGGCGCGCCGAGGTCACCATCCGTATGCTGCTGGCGCACTCCTCCGGCCTGCCCGCCTACGTGAAATTGTTCGCACAGGCGCGGACGCCGGCAGAGCTCTTGCGTGCGGCCGTTACCGCGCCCCTCGAGGCGGAGCCGGGCATGCGCGCCCAGTACAGCGACATTGGTTTCATCGTACTCGGCGCTGCCTTGGAGAGGATCGCCGACGAGCCCCTCGACACCTTCTCCAGCCGGGAGATGTTCGGGCCGCTGGGCATGAGTGTCTCCGGCTTTTGTCTCCCGGGCGCGTTGCGCGGGAGCATTCCGCCCACGGAGAATGACCGTGAGTTTCGCTGCCGGGTCGTTCAGGGTGAGGTCAACGACGAGAACGCCAGCGTGATGGGCGGCGTCGCTGGACACGCCGGCGCCTTTGCGCCTGCCGAAGACGTCGCCCGTTTCGCCGAGTGCATGCTGGCTGGCGGGCGCCCTGTCCTGCGACCGGAAACCGTCGCCCTCTTCACCCGACGCCAGGATTCCCCGCCGGGCTCCGCCCGCGCGCTGGGCTGGGACACCCCGTCGCAACCCTCACAATCGGGCAAGTATTATTCGCCGCGCTCTTTCGGCCACCTCGGCTACACCGGAACCTCGCTCTGGATAGATCCCCAGCGCCGGCTTTCGGTCACCCTCCTGACCAACCGCACCTGGCCCGACCGCAAGTCGCAACTCATCAAAGAGGTCCGCCCGCGCTTTCACGATGCCGTCGTCGAATGTTTGGAGGATCGTCCATGAGCGGCATAACGCGGCTCGACCCCGGGACAAACCAATGACCAGCAGATCGCGCAAGCAAAGCACCGAGCAACCGAACAAGGCTTCCGCCAAGCTCGACACCCTGACCGCACTGCAGATCGCGCGCCTCATCAACGGTGAGGACGCGAAGGTCGCGAAGGCGGTCAAGAAGGCGCTGCCGCAGATCGCCAAGGCCATCGATCTCGCCGCCGATGCGCTGTCGCACGGTGGCCGGCTGATCTACGTCGGCGCCGGCACCAGCGGACGCATCGCCGCCCTCGACGCTTCGGAGTGTCCTCCCACCTTCAACACCGAGTCCTGGCAGGTGCAGTACGTCATCGCCGGCGGCGAGACCGCACTCGGCTCCGCCATCGAAGGCAAAGAAGATTCGCGCGAACTGGGCGAGCAGGACATCGCCGGCCGGAAACCGGGTGCAGGCGATCTCGTGGTCGGCATCGCCGCCAGCGGGCGCACGCCCTATACCGTCGCTGCGGTCGAATACGCCCGCGCCCGCGGTGCCAAGACCGTCGCCCTGGTCTGCAATCCCGGCTCGCCTCTGGCCAAGGCCGCGCAGCTCGCCATCGTGGTCGAGGTCGGCCCCGAAGTGCTTACCGGATCCAGCCGTATGAAGGCCGGCACGGCCCAGAAGATGGTACTGAACATGATCTCCACCGGCGCCATGGCGCGCCTGGGCTACGTCTACGGCAACCTCATGGTCAACGTCCACTTCAACAACCAGAAGTTGGTCGAGCGCGGCTTCCGCATCGTGCAGCAGATCACGGGTCTCAACCAGGCGCGCACCGCGCAGCTCCTGCACGACGCCCGCAATGTCCCAACCGCCCTGGTGATGAATCATGCCCGCGTCAATCGTGACGAAGCCATCCGTCGCCTCAAGCGCGCCCGCGGCAACGTCCGAAAAGCCATCGAGGGGAAGGATTCGCAGTCAAAGAAGAAGACCCGTAAGCGAGGAGGTAGAGCGGGCCTTTAGGCCCGCGTCGGCCGCACCAATATGACCAGGGCTTTAGCCCTGAGGAACCGGCCTTCGAAAATCGCCCGGGCCTTAGCCCTGCTTTGTGCATTCAAAACAATCTAGGGCTTTGGCCCCCGGTGGAAGCGCAGGCCTTTAGGCCTGCGAATAAGGTCCCTATCGGAACTGCGCTTTAGCGCCGGTGAAAGCTTAGGTACATGGCCCCTTGCCACGCCCCAATCCGCACCGATTCTCGCTAAAATGATTGCTGAGGCCCCTTTCCGATGGATAAGTTCGTGATCCGTGGTGGCAACCCGCTGGTGGGCACCGTCCGCGTCAGCGGAGCGAAGAACGCGGCTCTCCCCGCCATGGCCGCCGCCATCCTTACCGAAGAACCCGTCATCCTCGAAAACATCCCCGACGTCCGCGACATCCAGACCACGCGCAAGCTGCTCGAGGCCATGGGAGGAGAGGTCGAGCTGGGCTACGGCCGCGCCCACCATCGCACCACCCTGTGCATGAAGAACCTGGTCTCGCCGGAAGCCTCCTACGACCTGGTCAAGACCATGCGCGCCTCCACCCTGGTGCTCGGTCCGCTGGTGGCGCGCAGCGGGCGCGCTCGCGTTTCGCTTCCTGGCGGCTGCGCCATCGGCGCGCGTCCCATCGATCTTCACATCAAGGGCCTGGAGCAACTGGGCGCGAAGATCACCGTGGAACACGGCTACGTCGAAGCAGCGGCGGATCGGCTGAAAGGCGGCGAGATCGTCTTCGACAGGATCACCGTCACCGGCACCGAGGACCTCATGATGGCCGCCGCACTGGCCGACGGCGACACCCTCATGCAGAACTGCGCCCGTGAGCCCGAGGTCGCCGACCTCGCCGCCCTGCTTAACAAGATGGGCGCGAAGATCGAGGGCGCGGGCACGCCCACCATCCGCATCAAGGGCGTCTCCCGGCTGAAGGGCGCCAAGCACCGCATCATCCCCGACCGCATCGAGGCCGGCACCTTCATCGTCGCCGGCGCGCTCACCGGCGGCGACCTCATCATCGCCGGCTGCGATCCCCGGCACCTCACCTTCATCAATAAGCTGGAAGAGGTCGGTGTAAAGGTGACGCACAATGGAGACTCCGTCCGCGTTCAGGGAGACAATCCTCTCAAGGGCTGCGACATGGTCACCGAGGAGTTCCCCGGCTTTCCCACCGACATGCAGGCTCAGTTCATGGTGCTCGCTACCCAGGCCGAAGGCAGTTCGATCGTCACCGAGAACATCTTCGAGAACCGCTTCATGCACGCCGGGGAGCTGGTGCGCATGGGCGCCAACATCAAGATCGAAGGACGCCGCGCCATCGTTCGCGGCAAAACTCCGCTCTCGGCCGCTGCGGTGCTGGCCTCCGACCTGCGCGCCTCTGCCTCCCTGGTGCTGGCCGGCTTGGTCGCGGACGGCGAGACCATCATTGACCGCGTCTATCACATCGACCGCGGCTACGAACGCATCGAGGAGAAACTCCGCGCCGTCGGTGCTCGCATGAAGCGCATCGGCGAGATGCTGCCTAAGCGCACCGCCCTGGTCGGCAGCTAGCGCATTCCGTTGTCATCCTGAGCGAGCGCTTGTCTGGCAAGCGCGAGTCGAAGAGCCTGCCCTGAGCGGAGCGAATGGGACCCCTACCCCCTCCAGAAGTCTTCATCTGTGTCATCCTGAGCGCCTTCAGCCGTAGGTTCACACAACATTTATATGGACGGCGCGGGTGCCCCACCCTAGCCCGATTTTGGCTAGGGTGGGTGCCGTATCGCGCGTTGACTTGCCCTCCCCCCGCACATACGATTAGCGCACTTCGAGGGCCTCGCCTTTGGTCGGGGATACGATTTCGCACTACAAGGTGCTCGGCAAGCTGGGCCACGGCGGCATGGGCGTGGTCTACCGCGCCAAGGACACGCGTCTGGAGCGCTACGTCGCCCTGAAATTCCTTCCCGACGACGTCGCCCACGATCCCCAGGCGCTGGAACGTTTCCAGCGCGAAGCCAAGTCCGCCTCCGCCCTCAATCACCCCAACATCTGCACCATTTACGACATCGGCGAGAGCGACGGCCGCCAATTCATCGCCATGGAGCTGCTCGAGGGCCAAACCCTCCAGGAACGCATCTCGCATCGCCCCCTCCCGCTCGAAGAGCTGCTCGATCTCGCCACCCAGATCGCCGACGGCCTCGCCGCCGCACATGCCAAAGGCATCATCCACCGCGATATCAAGCCCTCGAACATCTTCGTCACCGAATCCGGCCACGCCAAGATCCTCGATTTCGGCCTGGCCAGCAAGACCAGGTCCCGTTCCAAGGCTGGAGCGGTGTACTCAGCCATGCCCACCGGCAGCCTGAGTGAGGAACACCTCACCAGCCCGGGCAGCGCCGTCGGCACCATCGCCTACATGTCCCCGGAGCAGGCACGCGGCGAGGAGCTCGACCCGCGTACGGACGTCTTCTCCTTCGGCGCCGTGCTTTACGAGATGGCCACCGGCCGCCCGCCCTTCGTCGGCCAGACCTCGGCGGTGATCTTCGACGGCATCCTCCGCCAGGATCCGATCTCTCCCGCGCGCCTCAATCCGGACCTCCCGCCGGAGATCGAGCACATCATCGGCAAGGCCCTGGAAAAAGACCGCGATGTGCGCTACCAGTCGGCCGCCGAGCTCCGCGCCGATCTCAAGCGCGCCAAGCGCGACTCCAGCTCCGGACGCGTCCCGCTGCCGGAGGCTCCCAGGAGATCAAAGTATCGCGGCGCGTGGATCGTCGCCGCCATCATCCTGTTCTCTGCGACAGTCGTTGCGCCGCTCCTGTGGCTGCGCCCGCGCAAACCGGCGGTGGCGCTTTCCTCCGACTGGATTCAGCTCACAGACTTCGCGGATTCCGCGGTTTCTCCCGCACTCTCGCCGGACGGCCGCATGCTGGCCTTCATTCGTGGCCCCAGCACCTTCTACGGCGCCGGTGAGGTTTACGTGAAGCTGCTGCCCAAGGGTGAACCGGTGGCCTTGACCCACGATGGCCAGGTCAAACTCGATGTGCACTTTTCTCCCGACGGCTCGCGCGTCGCCTATGGCGTCATCGGCAACTGGGATACCTGGTCGGTTCCGGTGCTGGGCGGGGAGCCTCGTCTGATGCTGCCCAATGCCACCGGGCTTACCTGGACCGACGATCGCCACGTGCTGTTTTCCGAGATCAAGAGCGGCGTGCACATGGCCGTGGTGACCAGCGATGAAAGCCGGCTTGGCAGCCGCGACGTCTATGTGCCCCCGCGCGAAGCCGGCATGGCGCACCGTTCCAGCCTCTCTCCCGATGGCAAGTGGGTACTCCTGGCGGAGATGGACAATACCTCCTGGCTCCCCTGCCGGCTGGTTCCTTTCGACGGCAGCTCTGCGGGGAATCAGGTGGGGCCGCCGGGGGCGGGGTGCGTCGGTGTCGCCTGGTCGCCGGACGGCAACTGGATGTACATGGTCTCCAGCGCCGGCGGACGTCACCACATCTGGCGGCAGAAATTTCCCGATGGCGCCCCCCAACAGCTCACCTCAGGAGTCAGCGAAGAGGATGGCATCGCCGTGGCCCCCGACGGACAGTCCCTGATCACCTCCGTGGGGTCTGCGGAAAGCACGCTGTGGGTCCACGACGACCGCGGCGAGCGTCAGGTTTCCTCGCAGGGGCTTGCCGCCGCTCCGCAATTCTCTCCCGACGGCAAAGAGATCTACTACGTGGTGAACCAAAGCGTTCCGGGAGTGGATTTTGTGGTCGGTGAGTTGCGGGCCGTCAACCTCGAGACCGGCCAAGTCCGCCGCGTGTTGCCCGATTTCTCCGTCACCGGGTTCAGTGTTTCTCCCGACGGCAAGCGCGTCGCCGTAGCTTCGCCCGACCCGCAGGGCCATTCTCACCTGTGGATCGCCGCACTCGACCTGCGCTCTGCCCCGCGGCAGCTTTTTTCTTCCGCTGACGAGGATCAGCCCGCTTTCGCTTCCGATGGCGAGCTGTTCTTCCGCGCGGCCGAAGGGGGCACGAATTTCGTCTATCGCATGAAAGAGGACGGCAGCGGCCGCACCAAGGTTTCGCCCGGACCCATCTACAGTTTCCACAACATCTCACCCGACAAGAAGTGGATCGTGGTGAGGGCCGCGACCAAGGGAGAGGATGTCCGCTACGTGACCGAAGCTCGTCCTGTGGCCGGCGGCGATTCCGTCCGCCTTTGTGAAGTGAACTGCACTGCAAGGTGGTCGCCCGGAGGAAAAAGCTTCGCCTTCATCATGGCCGGCATGGGCGATACCCAGAGCTTTCTCGTCCCACTTGGTCCCGGCCAGTCCTTGCCGGTGGTGCCCAAAGGCGGCATCAGATCGAAGGCGGACCTGGCCGGCTTGAAGGGAGCGACCATCATACCCGGCAGGATCTTCACCAGCAGCCAGCCCGGCGTCTACGCCTTCCTCCGCGTCACCGTCCACCGCAACCTGTACCGCGTCCCTCTTCCCCAATAACAAAGGCCACGCTTGCGCATGGCCCGAATAGTTAAAGATTTACTTTAGTGCCGAGGTCCGCCTCCGCCGCCCCCCGGACGTCCCCCGCCCGGTCCGCCGCGACGACCCCGTCCTCCGCGTCCGCGCCCGCCGCCGCCTGGACGTCCGCCACCACCTGGACGCCCGCCGCCATCGCGCGGCCCGCGATCGCCGAAGCTGCTTCCCTGGTGCGCTGGGGCGCCTTCGACACGGTTGAAGTTCGGCTCGCCTTGTTCCGCCGGCTCCTCCACGAAGTCGCCGCCGCCTTCGATGGTGACGGTCTGCTCGGCGCCGCCGCCTTCAACCTGCATCTTGGCGCGCTGTTCCTTGAGGATAGCCTTGCGCGACAGCCGGATGCGGTTGCCTTCGACGGCCAGCACCTTCACCAGGATCTGGTCGCCTTCCTTCAGCTCGTCGCGTACGTTGGCGATGCGGTGCTCCGCCACCTCGCTGATGTGCAGCAGCCCGTCGGTGCCGGGGAAGATCTCGACGAACGCCCCGAACTCCGCCAGCCGCACCACCTTGCCCAGGTAGGTCTTGCCCACCTCGGCCGTGGCCGTGATGTCGCCGATCATCTGCAGCGCCTTGGCCGCCGACGCTTCGTCGTTCGACGCCACGTTCACCTTGCCCGAATCCTCGACGTCGATCTTCACCCCGGTCTGCTCGATGATCCCGCGGATCACCTTGCCTCCCGGCCCGATCAGGTCGCGGATCTTGTCCGTCGGGATCTGTAGCGTGTAGATGCGCGGCGCGTACGGCGAGATCTTCTCCCGCGGCCCGGCGATCGCTTCCTGCATCTTGTCCAGGATGTACAGCCGCCCGCGCCGCGCCTGCTCCAGCGCCTCCCGCATGATCTGCGACGAGATGTTCGGCACCTTGATGTCCATCTGCAGCGCCGTAATGCCCTCCCTCGTCCCCGCCACCTTAAAATCCATGTCGCCGTAGTGGTCTTCGGCGCCGGCGATGTCGGTGAGGATGGCGTAAGCGTCGCCTTCTTTCACCAGACCCATGGCGATGCCGGCGACGGGAGATTTCAGGGGAACGCCGGCGTCCATCATGGAAAGCGCCGCGCCGCACACCGTGGCCATCGACGACGAGCCGTTGGACTCCAGGATGTCGGAGACCACGCGCATGGTGTAGGGCCACGTCTCTTCGGGCGGCAGCATGGGAGAGATGGCGCGCTCGGCCAGAGCTCCATGGCCGATCTCGCGGCGGCCCGCGCCGCGCAGGAAGGCCACTTCGCCCACCGAGAAGGGCGGGAAGTTGTAGTGCAGCATGAAGCGCTTTTTGGCCTCGCCCTCGAAGCCCTCCAGCCGCTGCATATCGTCGGAGGTGCCCAGCGTGGTGGTGACCAGCGCCTGAGTCTCGCCGCGGGTGAAGATCGCGGAACCATGGGTACGCGGCAGCGCGCCCACCTCGATGGTGATCTGCCGGATCTCGTCGAACTGCCGATGGTCCGGACGCTGTCTCTGCTTGGTGACCGCCTCGCGGAACATGTTCTCGCGCAGCAGCTCGAAGTAGCGGCCCACTTTCTTCCGCTCGTCCTCGTTCTCCTCCGGGATCGCTTCCTTCAGCTCTTTCTTGATGGCTTTGACCCGGGCGTAGCTCTCCGCCTTGGGATACTTCTGGGTATCCATGGCGTCCGCCAGCCGCTCGCCGATCTTCTTGGCGAGGTCGTTGTAGTACTTCTCGTCGTGCTCGACCGGGGTCACTGCGCGCTTGGGCCGGCCGACTTCTTTGGCGATCTGGTTGATGGCGGCGACGATCTTCTTGATCTCGGTGTGGGCGAACTCAATGGCGTCCAGCACCGTCTCTTCTTTCACTTCCTTGGCGCCCGACTCGATCATCACGATGCCGCCGGCGGTGCCCACCACCATGATGTTGACCAGGCTCTCGCGCATCTCGGTGTAAGTCGGATTGACCACGAACTGGCCGTTGAGCAGGCCGACGCGCACCGCGCCGATGGGGCCGTTGAAGGGGATGTCGGAGATGGCCAAGGCGCACGACGCGCCGTTGATGCCGGCCACGTCGGGATCGTTCTCCGTGTCCGCCGACAGCACCAGCGCGATCACCTGGGTCTCGCAGCGGAAGCCTTCGGGGAACAGCGGACGGATGGGACGGTCGATCTGCCGGCAGGTCAGGATCTCTTTCTCGCTGGGCCGTCCTTCGCGCTTGATGAACCCGCCGGGGAAGCGCCCGCCCGCGTAGGTGTACTCGCGGTAGTCCACGGTCAGGGGGAAGAAGTCGATGCCCTCGCGGGGATCGGGGTTGGCGCAGGCGGTCGCCAGGACGACGTTTTCGCCCATGCGCACCACGGTCGAGCCGTGCGCCTGCTTGGCCAGATGTCCGGTTTCAAAGGAGATGGACTTGCCGCCTGCAAGTTCTACAGTGGCTTCGTGCTTCATTTCGGTGTGTCCTTTCATTCGGAGAGCGTCAGGGGAGCAGTTGTCACTTGTCGGTTTTCAGAGCTGACAACTGGCAACTGACAACCGGCAACTCAAGCAGATCCCGTTCGGGATGACACTGCGTGTGAGCTTTCGAGAGAGCGTTAAGACGCGCAAATACACCACGGCCCGAGCTTGAGGTCGTACTTCAGCGGCTGGCAAACGCAGGACTACTTGCGGATGCCGAGTTTCTGAATGACGGTCTTGTATCGCTCGGTGTCGTACTGCTTGAGGTAATCCAGCAGGCGGCGGCGCTTGCTGACCATGATGAGGAGCCCGCGCCGTGACGCGTGGTCCTTTTTGTGCGTTTGGAAGTGCTCGGTCAGTTCGCTGATGCGCTCACTGAGGATCGCGATCTGGACTTCGGGTGAGCCCGTGTCCGTGGGGTGCGTCCGGAACCGGCCGATGACATCCTGTTTCTGCTCTCTCGCTAGCACTGAGACTGATGCGCTCCTACTCTCTAAATATCGTCGTTTTCAGACCTTTGGAGAATAACACGCGGGCGGAGGGAGTGGCAAACCGGGGGAGCCGCTATCATACGGCCGTGCGCTAATTCCGCACCATTTGTCGCACACGCAGTTTGCTATCTGCATTCGCTCGTACACTCGCCACCAAGCCCGAAAATGACTCGTGGGCATCTGAGTAGGCCTCCAGCACGTTGACGGCTTCACCCAGACCGCGGAAATCTGCTGACAATCGCAAGAAGATTTGATGTGCATCCCGCCATTGTTCAGGCGTTATTAGCGTCGTCGCCTGCTCCAGCAGTGCCTGTGCACGCCAGTTGTAATCCTTTGCCCGTTCGTTATAACGGACGAGCGCGACCTCGATACGACTATTGATTTCGGCATCAATCGCCTGCGGCGTTTCGGGAAACGCCGTCGCCATTCCCCCGAGAGACCCTACGGCAGAAGCTTTTCGCTGCTGACGCCTCTCCTCGAGCGCCTTCCACTCTCCGATAAGAACTTCTAACTCGCGTTTGGCCGCAAAGAACAGGTCCACGAAGCCATCTGCAACGGCGAACACTCTTCCGGCGTAAAATCGCCGTGCCTCCCACTCTTCTTGGACCGATTGGCGTGTGGTGGCATCTTTCTCGAAAACAAAAACGTATCGCGCTGTTACATACACCAGAAGAATAGTCCCAAGGAAAGTCAGCAAGGCGTAGAAACCCGGCGGATCAAACTTGTCCAGTGACGTCTTGACGAAAACAACGAGCGCTGCAACTCCAATGAGAAGCAGTGCGGCATAGAGGAATCTCTCGCTCCTTTTCATTAGTGCCCTAACCTCCCAAATGATTATGAGGCAAAGAAAAGGCGAAAACAAGAAGGGGCGGGTGGCCCGCCCTTTCGCCGACGATAGGAATAATGTGGATGCCGAAGGGAGTGAACGAATTATGGCTTCTTGAGGTCGCAGGACAGTAACTTCAACTGCTCTTCCGCAAGCCTTTCCTTGAGCACGATGTATAGCTTACCTTCGGCCTTGTGGGCTGTCGCACCAGCCCTCGCCAATTCCTCACCCAGTGCGTTGGCTTGGCTTGTTTTTGCTATATCGCGCGAATCCTGATCCTGAAAGTTCAGAGTGTTGGAACTGAGATCAGAGAGTTCTAATGAAGCTTCACTCAAAGCATCCATGACATCGAGTAGTTCACCACTCGTCACAAAGGCTCCTCTGGTCTGAATGTCCGCGAGTATGGCCTCTGCGTTCTGTACTTCCGTTTGAATTGCTTTCAATGCCTGCACCTCGGTTGTTCTGAGGTCACGTGGCACCGACCATCTGCTGAAATCAACGCGAGCGGACACTTCGTCGAATCGCCTAAACGCATACTCTGCGTCTTTCAACGCTTCAGATACAGACCGCTCTGTTTGTCCCATCGTTGGTAGCGCGCAGAACAGAAGTACGATTCCTAAGACTCGTGTTGCCATATGTCCTCCTGCGGGCCGCTGAAGAGTGAGAAGAACAGTCTGGGCGGGTGGTTCACCCGAGTCAATAGGGTGGAACCCTTCTAGAGAACCCACCCAAGCCAAAGGCGGGCTTGGGTGGGGCACCCACATTTCTCTCGATACCACAAAATTTGAGGGTGCCCCGTCCTAGCCCGGGGTTGGCTAGGGCGGGGGTGTTTTGTCACCCAACCTAGAAGGATCGGAGCACCCCCAGACTCGTCACCCACCCAAGCCAACAACAGGCTTGGGTGGGGCACCCCGTTCCCGTCGGCGCGCCGTCCACTCAGACTCGATCTCGACCACACCTTTCTCACCAGTCACGTAATGGCGAAAGCTGCTCCACTCCCAATCCTGGGGACGCGCGACCAGTCCTCGCTTCACCGGATTTCGGTGCATGTAGCGTAGCTTTTCGATGCGCTTGCGCTCGCTCCAGACGTTGAAGTCGTAGTAGCGGGCCTGCCAGAAATGCAGACGGTCCCCGATGTGCCGCCGTGCCACGGACTGCTTGATTGCCTGGAGTGCGTTCGCCAGCGTTCCCTTCTCCGGCTCGCTCACCAGCATATGGACGTGCTCCGGCATGACCACGTATCCCGCGACAAAGAAGCCGTAGACGACACGTGCCCGCTCGAGTGCCCGTTCCAGGAGGCGGCGCGCGGCGGGATCGAGCAGGGGCCGACGGCGGTAGCAACTGAAGGTAATGAAGTGCAACTGGCGCGATTGTTGGAAACGGCGCAGGCCCCAAGGCATGGCGAGAATCTACTGCAGGACCCAAGGCTTGTCTGTGACGTCGAGGAACTTCCCCGCCCTAGCCAAAACCGGGCTAGGACGGGGCACCCGGCGGCTGGCGGGTGGCCTGGGAACTTCGCTGTGCTCACAACCGAATCGCACGTGATGTAAGCTTGCAGCGATGAGCTCGGAGCTGCTGGGCGCATTTTCCCGCCAAATCCGAAAGTACCGCGATTTGTGGCCGCAATTCTCGATCACAGTGGCCGCTATCCGATCCGATACCCGGTGGATAAACCTATGCACGAGGATGCAGTTGCACGAACAGGCGATCGGGCTGGGATCTTCACTTCACCTCGACAAGTTCTTGCTTTATACGAAGTCGCTGCCCTCCACCGAATTAGACCAGTACCTCAGTACCATTATCCAGAATCAGATCGTTCCCGTTCGCCACGAAGCGTGCGCCGAAGTTTTCCTCGTCGAGCCGGAGAATGATAGGGCCGTGACTGTGCTTCCGGGAAACACTTTTGGTTGGGGCTCAGTCATGCGCGAGCACGCCGGAATTGCTGCCGCGAGGTACGGCGTGAACCGCGAGGTGGTCTCCGTCTGCGGTAGCAGCAGTCGTGCCCGAATGTATAACTACATCGATTCTGAATTGCTCAGGCAGATAGAATCGGCACTTCGCCTGATCGGATATCAAAGTTTTGGCGATCTATTCGCGACTTTTTTCCCTGGAATTCGTTTCGACACCACTCAGGACACAGCGGTTCAGATCGTAGCCCCACTACCTTTTGGCCTCGAATATACAGACGATGGCAATTTACTCATCTACGTTCCGGATGAAATCCCAGATGATGACCTACAACTGGCACTAGGGTTTCCGCAGACTAAAGCTTGGCATAGTTTCCTGACTCTGGCGGAAGCTAAACCGGGTCGGCAGAGACCGGGCGTCAGGCAAGTAAGGATTGAATGGCAACCCCGCTCAACGATCGCAGACGCCACCCTGCTGTACTTCTCAGAGAAAGTCGCCGAGGCAAGGCTTCAACGATGGACCGCAGCGGCGACACTACGGAGTAAAGTCGGAACATTTTTTGACCCGGACCATAAAAGACTCAACAAAGGTCTGTTCAGACCTGAGGGAAGGGGCGGTACAGATTTCGAGATTGCGGTCGGCCGTTTGTTCCATCTCCTTGGGCTACCGGTCGCCTGGTATGGTCAGGGCACGGACACCCGCCGCCCTGATTTGGCTGGTCTGCTTGAGCAAGACAAAGCGTCTAAACCACTCGTGATCATCGTCGAATGCACACGTGAGAAGCCATTGGACAAATTATCGCCCTTAAGGGAAAGGGCCCGCGAACTGCACGAATATCTTGAGAACGAAGTGGACATCTTTCCTATCGTGGCGACCCCGGCTGATCCAGTCCCTTCCGACTATGAAGCCGCTGCGGAGCATGGAATTGCTCTCGTAGGCCGAGAGCAACTACGCGTGTTGGTGAGCCAACTGTCGCAGGAAGCTGGACCGAAAGAAGTGTTGGAGTATCTTTCAAGGCTACGGGGAGGCGGCTTGACCTTTTCGATAGGTTCGCAAAAGCCTTGAGGCGCAGAGCCGAAACATGTCGACAACGACCCCTGGTCCGCTAGGCCTTGTAATCTTCACGGGTGGCGAGCTGTAGGAGCTTGGAGCTGCCAAGAACGGGCACTCCCTCGGCTTTGTCGCCGGCGCATTTCCAGTGCCGCTGCTCCTGTCTCGATGCGCTACGGAACTGCCGTTCCTCTTCTTTGAGTGCGTCGAGTTCTCTTTCAAGCTTCGCGATCAGCGCTGGAAACCCCTGACACGCCTGTTTGAGATATTCGAAGTCACCCTTTGCGAGAGCGACGTTCGCTTCGGTATTGCGAATGTCGCGCGAGATCATTGCAAGTGTTCGGCGAGGCATGCCTGAATAATACTCAGCTGGTTCCGCTTCACAAATTGAAAATGTTGGGCGGGCGGGTGGCCCGGGCAAGGCGCTCAGGGCTACGACTTGAATCACCCACCCTAGCCAAAGGAGGGCTAGAATGGGGCCCCGGTAAAAAGGAAGAAAGTGTGATGTTGTGTTGTGGAAGTCGCTGTTAGTTCTGGTGTTGTTAGTGTCGGTTGCTGTCGCTGCTTGTAGTGTCACCGCACCCTGCCCTTATGATGGAGAGACAGCTTATTTCACGGGAAACATGAAGCCAATCCTGGGCGGGGGAACGATGGGAGAGTACAAGCACACCCATCGGCAAGAACGGCACGTTTTCTGGGTCAAGTGCGATTAGCGAGGCCGGTTGCCCAGGCAAACAATCCCGTCAGGGGTTTGTGATTTGAAATTTGTAATTGGTAATCTTCAGATCTCGAACACGGCGTGATTTGTGATTGGCCCGGCCGGGGGCGGGCTGGAGTACCAAGTGCCCGGTACGAAGTACCAAGTTTGAGTGGGGCACCCGGCCCTTATGGTGCTACTCGAGTTGTCTGAAAGACCACGAGTTTCCAGTTACCGTTGTCCTTCACCCAAACCCGAGTGTTGCGAACGTCGCCACTGAATGGCTTCCCGTTGACGATGGTCGTGACAGAGGCTAGCGCGTTCACGACCGCCGTGTCTCCATAGATGCGTATCTTAGCTTCGCGCACAGTGATGGAGTCGTACTTGGTAACGCCAGACTTGAAATTGTCGATCTCCTGAGCCTTCGTGGTCAGCTTGCCATCGCCGTGGATTGCGATGTAATCATCGGCGTAATACTTCTCCAAGAAACTGGTATCGCTCTTCAAAATGGCTTGCACAAGCTGTCCTTGCAGGGTCTTGATCTCCTGCTGGGCATTCCCGACTGCAGCCTGGGTGGTTTGTGCGATCGCTGTGTAGCCGTGGCCCACAGCCAGAAGCATCAAAGTCAAACACAGCGAAAGGACAAGCTTTCTCATCTGGTCACTCCTTGTGCCTATGACTAGGCCGTGCGAACAGCAATACCCTCTAACGCCTGATTGCGCCTGGCTGAAGGTTCTGCGAGGTATTATGCCCCCAAGGGACGATGCTTGTCGTATGCGAAGGGCGTGTGGGGCACCCGTTCGGCCATTCCCACCCTGTCGCTGGGCGACAAAGGGTGGGGGCACCCCGCCGTCGTGATCTCGTATTACAATGGCGGCCATGTCCAGGAGACGCCCCAAGAAACACAAGCGCCGGCCCAAGAAGAAGACGCGACGCGCCTAATATCAAGCGGGCGGGTGGCCGCGGTAAACAATCGGACAAACCAGTACCAAGTACCAGGTCAGATCCTTCGAGGCTCAGGATTTCGGCAGCGGGCTCCCGCTTCGCTCACGCCCGCTAAGCGCCTCAAGTTTCTCGTGTCTAGTTTCTGGGGATTTCTAATTTGTAAAGTTGAAGAAGGGCGCTCCAGATAACGAGAATATTTTGAGGTCGTAAGTCGTTGCAGGGATTGGGACGAAACCTGGAGTATAGCTTGTAGATAATTTTCCACTTGACGGGATGATTTAAACTGGATATGCGGGCGGTGTGCCCGCGGAATGTCCCACTCCCGGAAGGCCCACGGGGAGCTGGAAGAGATACGGTTCTTGCTGGAAGCGGCCAGCCACGGACTGGAAGTGAGCCGTCCGTGGGGAGACAGCCTGCCCTACGATTTCCTGGTAGGACGCCGGGGGCGTTACTACCGGGTGCAGGTGAAGTCATCGCGCTACCGGAGACACCGGGCGTACCAGGTGATCACGACGCATCGCCGGGACGCGCGGGGGTACTCGGCGCGAGAGATGGACTTCCTGGCCGCCTACGTGGTTCCCACCAAGACCTGGTACGTGATCCCGGCGCGGGCGCTACGGCGCCGGCGCGCGATCTACGTGTATCCCCGACAGCGACCCGCAGTCGGCGAAGGCCTCTACGAGCGGTATCGAGAGGCCTGGCATCTGCTGAGGGCATAAGCTCCGACATACAGTACGGGAGGGGTGTGATAGATCGCCGGAATCGCCGGGGTCGCCGAAAGCGGCTGGGTGGCCCAGGGAAACAATCCCCTTCAGGGATTTGTGATTTGAAATCTGTAATTGGTAATTTTCGATCCTCGACCAAGCCTGCCGCTTTTTCTCAACCTCAGCCCAGTCCCAACTGCAGCAGGTTGGTGGCGACGCCCAGGAACAGGAGATCGATCAGAAACATCAGCCCGTTCAGCCCCGCGAACACCCAGCGGCTGGCGCGCGACGTTTGCAGGATCAGAACGAATGCCGTGAAGTGGACGAACGGGCTGGCCGCGGCCAAGGCGTAAAAACTCGCGTCCTTGATCCAATCCGGCGCCCCTGATCCTTCGCCCAGGAACCGGTGGCCAAGATAAAACACGCCCACCACCAGCACCGGCATCCAAACAAAAGAAGACGCGAGCACCGCATACGCGCCATCGCCGAGACCGGCGCGTTCGGCCGCCGGCCGGAGCCCGCGCACGGCGAACCATAGGCACGCGGCGATGAGAATGCCGGTGAGCTCGAGCAGCGACGCCACTGCCCAGAACGGGAGCGTTCGCTCCAGGGCCACGGCGCGGACGAACACGCCCAGGCCACATGCGAGCGCGACGCCAATGACGATGCGTGTGTAGGATCGCAACCGGTCACATCATCGCAGATAGAGGCCATGGCATGCGACTACTAAAGAGGAATGCGACGTTTCGGCGCCCCAACTTCACTCGGCTCGGGACAGGTTCCGGAGCTCCGCCCACGGTTAAAACCGTAGGCTTCCACCGGCGGGGCTCACTCCCCGCCATCCCGCCGAATACAATAGGACGGTGAAGAAACGCTTCCTCCACGGCTTCGGAATGGCTCTTCTGCTGGCCTCGCCCCTTTGGCTTACCATTGAAAAGCCGCCGAACTACTTCAATTTTGGGATCGGAATTTCCTTGGGCATCCTCTTGAACGTGCTCGGCCTTCTTTCCCCCGGAGCGAGGCCCGACCCCGAACGCTGACCGCGGTCTGGCTCTTCAAGATTCTGCGGCACGGGATGCAGAAGGTGGTTTACAATCCCGCCCTCTCATCCAATGCCACTGACACTCAGCACGCGCAGGGTCGGCCGGGTCACCGTGGTGCGCTGTAGCGGGCGCATGGTCGCGGGCGTCGAAGCCGATTCGGTCCGCCAGCAGATCTCCAAACTTCTTCCCACGGAAAAACACCTCGTTTTTCACCTCGGCGATGTCACGTTTATGGACAGTAGCGGCCTGGGAACCATGGTCCGGATGCTCGCCACCGCCCGCCAAGCCGGCGGCGACATCAAACTGTGCCAGGTGACGCGTGAAGTGGCCACGGTCCTGAAGATCACCAACCTGACGCAACTCTTCCAGATGCACGAGCAGGAAGAGGAAGCTATCGCTGCCTTCTACCGGCAGAACGACGGCCCGGAGCAAGCGTCGCGGACCGGCGCTCGTCTGCTCTGTGTTGACCAGTCCGCCGACGTGCTCGCCTATGTGCGGGAATTCCTGGGGCACGCTGGATTCGACGTCCTGTCCAGCAGCAGCGTTCCCGACGCTCTCATCCTGTTGCGCGTTACGCGCCCCGCGCTGCTGGTATTAGGTTCCAACCTGAGGGCGGCTGAGGGAACGCGCCAGGCTTTCGATCAAGAGTGTTCACGGCTGCCAGTTGTAGAGCTCGGGCAGGACTTCTCGACCCTGCACGCCGGGGAAGCCGCGGCCGATCTGCTGCAGAAGATCCAGGCTCGACTGGGTCCTGCAACTCGCTAGACATGCGGCGTTTCGACGCCCCCTCTTCGCTGTAGGTGCCGCAAAGCCGTGAAGAGTGGGTTCCCCGCCTGACACTCTGTGCAACGGTGAATGTGAATGTCTGAAGTGCCGAAGAAAGTATTGAAAGGCAAGATCGCGCTGGTTGCCGGAGCGACCCGCGGGGGCGGTCGAGGCATCGCGATCGCGCTGGGCGAGGCGGGTGCGACGGTGTACTGCACCGGACGAAGTTCGCGGGGACGTCCCGCTACGCCCGGCCGGCCGGAAACCATCGAGGAAACCGCTGAACTGGTCACCGCCGCCGGCGGGCGCGGGATTGCCGTACGAGTCGATCACACAGAGCCTGCGGAGGTGAAAAAGCTGGTCGCCCGCATCAAACGGCGGCACAGGGGACTGGACATCCTGGTCAATGACGTGTGGGGCGGCGACGCGCTCACCGAATTCGGCAAGCCGTTCTGGACGGTCAACCTGGAGAACGGCGTGAGGATGCTGAAGCAGGCGATCCATTCCCACATCATCACTTCCCACTACGCCGTTCCGCTGATGCTGGGACGCGGCAGAGGGATCATCTTCGAGATCACCGACGGGGACGCTTTCTACTACCGCGGTAACCTTTTCTATGACCTGGTGAAGATTTCCGTCATACGGCTGGCCTTCGCCATGGCCCGCGAGCTGCGCAAACGAGACATTGTTTCCGTGGCGCTGACTCCGGGCTTTTTGCGCTCCGAATCGGTGCTGGAACATTTTGGAGTCAGCGAGGCGAATTGGAAGGACGCCGGGAAGAAGGTCCCTCCAGGACGAAAAGGAAGGGTGGTGCACGATGCCGCCGCGGATTTCATGGTGTCAGAATCGCCGAGGTACGTCGGCCGGGCGGTGGTAGCGCTTGCGGCAGATCCGAAGGTAAAGAAGAAGAGCGGACGTGTCTTCAGTTCCTGGGCGCTGGCCCGGGAGTACGGATTCACCGACCTCGACGGCACCCGGCCGCACTGGGGCAACTATGCCACGAAGAAATACGGCAAGTACAAGATCTGCGACGAGCGATTTTATTCCTACTGGGTTCCCGGCCTTGTAGAGCTGATGTTCCCGGATTGGTTTTGATGGCGAGCGAGTCAAGAAAATGTTCGATTGTGGCAGATGTGTAATCCCGTGATGTGTGAAGCCGGGTGGCGTGTGGCCCGCGTGCGCTCTCACGAGAATGGTGTGCCCCAGACGAGCGACGCTCGTCTGGGATTCGTGAGTGTCGCCGGCTGAAGCCGGCTAAGATAAAGATAATAAAGAGGAACGCGTCGTTTCAGCGCCCCTCGTTCGCTGCGCTCAGGACAAGTTCCGGGGCGCCTCCTACGGCCCAGCCGAGGGCGGCCGGGCTACAACTCCGTTGGTCAGCGGCGTGGGCTGCCACCGGCGGGACCCAGACCGTTGGGGGCGCTCCGGACAAAAATCGTTTTACGCTAGCTCGATCAGGCGAAACAGGTGTAGCATGACCGACACTTTCGGGGGCAAAGAGGAAATCCCGGTTCAATCATCCAAAAGGGGTCATAGATGAAAAAAGTGTTTCTGCTCGCACCCCTGGTGGTCCTGTTGACGCTGCAGGGCTACGCACAAGACACTCCCAAGATCGAGATCTTCGGCGGGTATTCGTACATCCGGATCATCTCGGCGGGCTCGGGGGAACCCCTCAACAGCAGCGGCTGGGAAGCATCGGCCAACTGGAACCTGAACCATTGGTTCGGATTGAAGGCCGACTTCGACGGCAACTACTGCTGCGACGGGCAGTACATCTACAGCTTCATGGGCGGGCCGCAGCTCTCGCTGCGGAAAGAGAAATACACCTTCTTCGTGCACGGGCTGGTGGGGGGTGCGCACGCCCGCGGCCTGTTCACCACGGACACGAATCTGGCCTGGGCGCTGGGGGGTGGCGTGGACTGGAAGGTGCATCGGGTGGTGTCCATCCGTCTGCCCCAGGTGGAGTACTTCGGCACGCGCTTCCTGGACGGGACGCAGAACGATCTGCGCGTATCGGCCGGGCTGGTCTTCCGATTCGGCAAGAAATAGGGTTCATTCGAAGGAATGACTCCCAAATGGGGGGATGATGAATAAGAATTGCATCGTGCTTGCGGCGGTAGCTACGCTGGTGGTGGCAGCCATCGTGGCGGGCTGCTCCACGGGCGCTCCCAACGACATTCTGGGCGGGGGCCTGGTTCCCGAGTTCGCCTACGTCAGTAACGATACCTCCAACGACGTCTCCGCCTACACCATCACAGCCGGCACCGGAGTACTGACGCCGGTGGCCGGCTCGCCCTTCGCGGGGGGAACTGGTCCCCGGGGAGTGGCGGTGGATCCCTCGGGAAAGTTCGTGTACGTGGCCAACAGCGGATCGGACGACGTCTCCGCCTACAGCATCAACGCCGCCAGCGGAGCGCTGACGCCGGTGGCGGGCTCGCCCTTCGCGGGGGGAGGTGGTCCCCGGGGAGTGGCGGTCGATCCCTCGGGGAAGTTCTTGTACGTGGCCAACGAGGGTTCGAACGACGTCTCCGCCTACACCATCACAGCCGGCACCGGGGCGCTGACGCCGGTGGCGGGCTCGCCCTTCGCCGCGGGAACAGGTCCCCGGGGAGTGGCGGTCGATCCCTCGGGAAAGTTCGTGTACGTGACCAACCACACTTCGGACGACGTCTCCGCCTACACCATCACAGCCGGCACCGGAGCGCTGACGCCGGTGGCGGGCTCGCCCTTCGCCGCGGAAGATACGCCCTTTAGCGTGGCGGTGGATCCCTCGGGAAAGTTCGTGTACGTGACCAACCACGTTTCCGGCAACGTTTCCGCCTACACCATCACTGCCGGCACCGGAGCACTGACGCCGGTCCCGGGCTCGCCCTTCGCCGCGGGAAATCAGCCCCAGGGCGTGGCGGTCGATCCCTCGGGAAAGTTCGTGTACGTGGCCAACCACGCTTCGAACGACGTCTCCGCCTACAGCATCAATGCCGCCAACGGAGCGCTGACGCCGGTGGCGGGCTCGCCCTTCGCCGCGGGAAGTGGTGCCCGGGGAGTGGCGGTCGATCCCTCCGGAAAGTTCGTGTACACAGCCAACAACAATTCCGACGACGCCTCCGCCTACAGCTACGATGCCACCAGCGGAGCGCTGACGCCGGTGGCGGGCTCGCCCTTCGCCGCGGGAACCGGTCCCCATGGCGTGGCGATTGCACGACAGCAGTGATTTGCAATAGAAGGAGAGGATCGTCGTTAATTAGGATTCACAACCCAACCTAGGTGTTTGGTTGAAGGCGTGCGAACACCCGGAGCTGCTTAAGCGAACTCTCCCGCACTCCGGCCACGAATGCCGGGCGAGTGTCACCGATTTAAATCGGCACGCCTTGACACAATCGTGCCTTTCTTATAAGAAGTGTCCCCAACAGGTAGACTGGCATTGGATCTGGGGCATTCTTTCGAGATCAGGAACGATCGACCCTCTGTGATGCGCCCAGGTCAGTGTGGTGGGGGGTGCCTTTGCTTCCAGCTTATGACCGGGTAGTGACTCTGCATCCGCGAGATGCTGAGCCAAGAACCGCGACACCGTTCGGCGACCTGACACAGAGCGCTCTCCGTGAACTGGAGGAGATCAGCTATTCCCTGCGCTACCCCGGTGGAACTGCGCTCATTGCCGAAGGCGAGCCCGCGCGCGGCGTATACGTTATCCAAAGCGGGCGAGTAAAGGTCTTCATCTGCTCTGGTGAGGGCAGGACCTTGATCCTGCGGCTGGCCAAGCCCGGCGACGTACTGGGAATTCCCGGGACCCTGTCGGGGAAACAGTACGAAGTCACGGCGGAGACCATCGGCCCATGTCAACTCACGTTCCTCAAGCGCGAGCATTTCCTGCGTTTCATGAACGCTCACACCGAGGTCTGCCGGGCGGTCGCCGAGCAGCTCGCTCGCATCTACAGCATCGCCTGCGAGGAGATGCGCTGTCTCGGCCTGTCGCACTCGGCCAGCGGAAAGCTGGCCAAGCTGCTGCTGGAATGGCCCCTGAGTGACGGGGATACGCCGGGGCGCATCAAGTTCGCCTTCCGGCACGAGGAAGTGGCGCACATGATCGGGACCTCGCGGGAGACGGTCAGCCGCCTGTTCGTCGATTTCAAGAGGAAACAAATGGTCGAGCTGAAGGGTGCCACGCTATTCATCCGCGACCGGGTTTCCCTGGCAGCGATCGCCGCAGGCAAGAAACCGGTTGGGTGGCGCGCGGGCACGGAAGGGAGCGCCCACCCGTCACCGAAGCGACAGGTGGGCTGTGGCGGTTCAGACGGCAACTTCCATCCCGATGGCGTGTAGACGCTTGGCGAGCGCGTTCCGGGCGTAGCCGATCATCTCCTCACGGAGCGTCTCGCGGGTATATCCAGGCCAGGCAGAATCCAGATGCTCGCCGCCGTAGTAGGCCATGTTCCGTCCCGGCGGCTGCATGATCTGCTCGATCAGAGGCGCGAACTCCTTCACCGTGTCCTCGATGAGCGGAGCAAAGCGCAGCGGGTCCTGCCGGACCAGATCCTGAAGGTACTTCACGCCGAACAGCACATGGCGGGACTCGTCGCGGGTGGCGGCGGTGAATCCCTTGTAGAAGCCCCAGGTGCGGCCCCAGCGCCGGGCGCCTTCGAGCTGGTAGCGCATGCCGGTGAGGAACAACGCGTTCTC
Organism: Terriglobia bacterium; assembly: GCA_020073495.1. Classification (NCBI taxonomy): domain Bacteria; kingdom Pseudomonadati; phylum Acidobacteriota; class Terriglobia; species Terriglobia bacterium. Next base: position 507,201 of record JAIQFD010000003.1, on the reverse strand, counting down.
CACGACGATGTGATAGACGGTGACGAACCTCGCCGAAGCCTCGAGGTCGTCGGGATGCGATGCCAGCCACTGTGCCTGCGCCGGCAGCCAATCGCGAAAGACCAGGTTGTAGGCGGAGTTCTCCGTGTCCCGGATGCCGACCTCATCCAAAAGTTCGTCAAGAGTCCCGGCGGAAGCGCCGACGACCTCGCGCCAGTAGCGGTCGAAGAAAATGGTGTGGCGGACCTCGTCGGCCAATTGGGTGGCGACGAAGGCCTCGACCTCCTTGGTGGGCGCCGCCCACACCAAGGGCGCGAGCATGCCGGCGACCTGTTGTTCGCCGTCGAAGAACATGCGCATGCTCCAGATGCGCCGTTGCCTGGTCTGCGGCGACAAGGATTCCCACTCTTCCCGGTCCTTGGAGAAGTCCAGCTCGTCGGGATTCCAGGCCTGTTGTACGGACTTGCGGTAAAGGTCGAGATAAGACGGCAGGTTGGTGGTTCCACGATCTACGATCGCCAGCACATCATCGATGTACAGGCGGTCCATTGCGTTGAGCCCGATCGCGCCGATTTGCTGCTCAACGAAGGCATCGCCGAACTGACGTAGTTCAAGCATGAAAATACCTCCCCCACAGGGTCGAGTAGCAGCGAACGGTAGCACACCCTCCCCCAGCCAAGTCAATCGGCCCGCCCCATCGCCCGCGAAAAAACTTCGGGAGGCGCTCGCAACGCCTCCCGCTCCTGACTATCTGGCCCTGGGCCCAAGAATCAGTGGACGCCGTCCACGAAGCGGACGGTGCGCACGAGTTCCTTCTCTTCCCGGCTCAACTGATCGCAGTTGGCGCCGTACTCGAAGCCTTTGTCGAAGGCCTTGGCGTTCAGCTCGCGGAAGCCGGGGGGGACGGAATCGAGCACCGCGGCGCGCACCGCCTTGGGGTCGAGCAGGTTGGTGACTGCGGCGAAGAAGCCGACCATCACGATGTTGAGCACCATGCGCTTGCCCAGCTCTTCGGCCAAGCGCGTGGCGGGCACGCTGAAGAGGCGCACGCCCGGCTTCACGTTGTCCACGCGCACCAAGTCCTGCTCCACGATCAGGATGCCGCCATCCTTGATCTCGGGGGCGAACTTGGCGTACGCCTCCTGCGACATGATGACCAGGATGTCGGGCTGGGTGACGTAGGGATAGAGGATGGGCTCGCTGTCCAGGATGACCTGGGCGGCGCAGGCGCCGCCGCGGGCCTCGGGGCCAAAGCTCTGGGTCATGGTGGCGTAGCCGCCCTGCATGATGGACGCCGCCTTGCCGATCACGATGGCCGACAGGATCACGCCCTGTCCTCCGAAGCCGGCGAGCCGGATCTCGGTGAGTTTCATTAGCAACCTCCGTCCTGGGCTTCTTCCGCCCTCTGCGCTTCGACCTCGTACCAGTCGATGTACTGCGGGCACGCCTGCGACAGGTGCTGACGCATGAGCTCGATGTAGTCGGGCTTTTCGCGGTCCACGAACTTTCCGACCACGATCTCGCCCTGTTTGGTGAGCGCGCACTCGCTGGTGGAAGCGCCGTTGCGGATCTTTGACTTCTCCTTGTAATACTTGAGCGTGTCCAGTCCGTCGCCCAGCTTGTTGCGGCGCTGGTACAGCGTCGGACACGGCGACAGGATCTCGATGAAGCTGAAGCCCCTCTTCGAGAACATCTCCTGCATGGAGCGGGCGATCTGGCGGACGTGGAAGACGGTCCAGCGGGCGACGTACACCGCGCCCGCGGCCTCCACCAGCGCCGGCAGATTGAACGCCGGATCGAAGCTGCCGTAGGGCGCCGTGGCCGTGATCACGTTGCCCGGCGTGGTCGGCGCCGTCTGCCCGCCAGTCATGGCGTAGATCAGGTTGTTGACGCAGATGACCTTCAGGTCCACGTTGCGCCGCGCGGCGTGGATGAGGTGGTTGCCGCCGATGGCGAACAGATCGCCGTCGCCCGAATAAACAATGACGTTGAGCTTGGGGTTGGCCAGCTTGAGCCCGGTGGCGAAGGGGATGGCGCGGCCGTGGGTGGTGTGGAACGAGTCCAGCTTGACGTAGCCGGCGACGCGGCCGGTGCATCCGATGCCGCTGACCAGCGCCACGTTCTTCAGATCTATCTTGGAGTCGATCAGAGCGCGGGTGAAGCAGTTGACGGTGGTGCCGATGCCGCATCCCGGACACCAGATGTGGGGCATGCGATCCATGCGCAGGAACGGCTCGACCGGGTTGATATGAGTGAGTGGTTCTGCAACGGTTGCGCTCATCGGATCGCCTCCTCGATGACCTTCAGGATGTCCTCGGGATCGTGCACGCCGCCGCCGGCGTGCGGCACATGCACCACTTTGCACGCGCCGTGCGCCGCGCGATCGACCTCGCGCGACATCTGTCCCAGATTGAGTTCGGGGACGATGATCGCCTTGGCCTTCTTGGCGATCTCCCCGATCTTGTGGTCGGGGAAGGGCCAGGCGGTGATCAGGCGGAATTTGCCGACCTTCAAGCCCTTGGCTTGCGCCAGCTCGATGGCGCGCTGGGCCACGCGCGAGGTGATGCCGTAACTGACCACCACCGCGTCGGCGCCGTCGAGATCGGCGGCTTCGAACATGGTGATCTTGTCCACGGCGTCGAGGATCTTGTTCCGGAGCCGGCTGACCAGCTTTTCCTGCGCCTTCACGGTCATGGCAGGATAGCCGCGCTCGTCGTGCGTCAGGCCGGTCATGTGGAAGTTGTAGCCTTCGCCGGCGTGCGCGAAATCCGGGACGGAGTCGCCGTTCGACTTGTAGGGCAGGTACTCGCCCTGCTTGGCGTGGGTCTTGCGCCGGGGATAGACATCGATCTTGTCGGGCTCGGGGATGACCACCTTCTCGGTCATGTGGCCGACGCATTCGTCGAGCATGACCATCACCGGCACGCGGTACTGCTCAGCGAGGTTGAATGCCTGGATAGTGAGGTCGAACGCTTCCTGGGGAGAATTAGGACAGATGGCAATGATCTCGTAATCGCCGTGCGAGCCCCAGCGGCATTGCATCATGTCGGCCTGCGCCGGGAGCGTGGGCAGACCTGTCGAGGGGCCGCCGCGCTGCACGTCCACGAAGACGCAGGGCGTCTCGGTCATGGCGGCGTAGCCGATGTGCTCCATCATCAGGGAGAAGCCCGGGCCGGAAGTGACGGTGAAAGCTTTCGCACCGCCCCAGACCGCGCCCTGGATGGCGATGGACGCCGCCAGCTCATCTTCCAACTGGATGAAGACGCCACCGACGGTGGGCACGCGCATGGCGAAGCGCTCGACCACTTCGGTCGAGGGAGTGATGGGATATCCGGCGGCAAAGCGCGCGCCGGCAGCCAGCGCCCCTTCGCAGCAGGCGTGGTCGCCGTCCAGGAAGTGGACGCCGGTCAGGACACCTTTCGGGTCAGCGTGCATCTTTCGCGTCCTCCTTCCCGTCGAATTTGTAGCCGTGGATCGCGAAATCGGGACAGTACATGCCGCACAGATCGCAGCCGCTGCACTTCTCGGGCGCGACCAGATGGGGCGGGTGGTATCCCTTGGAATTGAATGCGGAAGAAAGGGCCAGCACCTTGGTGGGACAGAACTCGACGCAGAAACCGCACGCCTTGCAGCGTTCCACCACGATGGAGACCGTGCCTTTGGCCATCGGAATCCTCGAATCTCGCGCCAACCCCACAGCCGAGCCCGGCGCGAAAAGCATGTCACTGGGATTTTGAACCTCCGCCGCTCCTCATGTGGTGACGCATGTCACATTTGGACGTGACGCATGACGTAGGCCACAGCCCAGTCCCTGGCACCGCCAGGGGTGACTGGTATCACTGCGCGCCCGCCGGCCGGGGCATAGGCTTCGGGGGAAAAGGGAGGTATGGTATGCGCGTCAGCGACTTGATGAGCCGAAATCCGGCGGTCTGCATCGCTTCCAGTTCCGCGCAGACTGCGGCCAGCCTGATGAAGGAACACGCCATCGGCATCGTGGCCGTGGTGGAAGACGCCTACAGCCGCAAACTGGTGGGCGTGGTCACCGACCGCGACCTCTGCCTCGCCGTGGTCGCCACCGGCCGCGACCCCAACCATGTGTGGGTCCGGGACTGCATGACCCCCGACCCCGTCTTCTGCACTCCCACCGATAAGGCCGAGACGGCGCTGCAGATCATGCAGCACCACCAGGTGCGCCGCGTCCCGGTGGTGAACGTCGAGAAGACGGTGCAGGGGATGGTATCGCTCAGCGACCTTGTGCGGCGCAACGCCGCCACCAACGGCGAGTTGTTCCAGGCGCTGAAGAGGATCTTCGCCCCCAAGACGCGAGCGAAGAAAGCGGCATAACGAAATAGAAAACCCCACCCTGTCGCTGCGCAACAAGGGTGGGGCAACCAGGCAGGGATCCTTCGCTTCGCTCAGGATGATCGCGGCGGGCTCCCGCTCGGTTTGCTACGCGGCGCCCCGCTCACGCCCGCCAAGCGCGATCACTTGGCCAGCGCGGTGGTGGCGCGCATGCCGCGCTTCTGGCTTTCGTCCAGATGCCGCTCGTCGTAGCCGGTGTAGACCTGCCGCGGACGGTAGATCTTGGTGTCGGGGTCGCGCAGCATCTCCTCCCAGTGGGCCAGCCAGCCGGCGACGCGCGGGATGGCGAACAGCACCGTGAACATGTTGGGCATGAAGCCCATGGCCTGGTAGATGATGCCGCTGTAGAAGTCCACGTTGGGGTAGAGGCGGCGTTTGACGAAGTACTCGTCTTCGAGCGCGATCCTCTCCAGCTCGAGGGCGATGTCGAGCTTGGCGTTGCGCCCGGTGATGAGGAACACTTCCTCGGCGATCTGCTTGATGATCTTGGCGCGGGGGTCGTAGTTCTTGTAGACGCGGTGGCCGAAGCCCATCAGCTTGCGCTTGCCGTCTTTCACCTGCGAAATGAAGGCGCCGATATGGTCGTTGGTGCCGATCTCGTCCAGCATCTTGAGCACTTCCTCGTTGGCGCCGCCGTGCAGCGGGCCATAGAGCGCCGCCGCGGCCGCCGCCGTGGAGACGTAGGGATCGGCTTGCGAGCTGCCCACCTGCCGCATGGTGCTGGTGGAGCAGTTCTGCTCGTGGTCGGCGTGCAGGATGAACAGGATGTCGAGAGCGCGGGCCAGCACCGGATTGGCCAGGTACTTGAGCTCAGTGCGCTTCCACAGCATGTTCATGAAGTTCTCGGCGTAGGTCAGCTCGGGATCGGTGTAGACGTAGGGCAAGCCCAGGCTGTGCCGGTAGGCGTAGGCGGCGATGGTCGCCACCTTGGCGATCAGGCGCTGCTGCTGCAGCTTGCGGTTCGCCGGGTCGTGGATAGCGTGCGCCTCGGGATAGAAGGTGGAGAGCCCGGCCAGGGTGCTGATCAGGATGCCCATGGGATGGGCGTCGTAGTGGAAGCCGTCGATGAACTTCTTGATGTTCTCGTGCAGCATGGTGTGCTGCTTGATCTCGTGGATCCACTGGTCTTTCTCTGTGGACGTGGGCAGCTCGCCGTACATGAGAAGGTAGGCCACCTGCAGGAAGCTGCAGTGCTCGGCCAGTTCCTGGATGGGATAGCCGCGGTAGCGCAGGATGCCCTTGTCGCCGTCGATGAAGGTGATGGCGCTCTTGCACGAGGCGGTGTTGGTGTAGGCCGGGTCAAAGCTCATCATCCCGAATTCTTCGGGGTCGTCTTTGATCTGCCGCAGGTCCATGGCCTTGATGGTGGCGTTCTGGATGGGCAGTTGGTAGTCCTTGTTCGTGCGGTTGTCGCGCACGCTCAGGGTCTGGTTAGGATTGCCGTTCGAGTTCATGCACTCTCTCCATCGGCCACCCCGGCCTGCGGCAGCGCCGGCCGGTAAGGGCGGCCCGGAATCGAAAGATTAGGACACGGCGGGCTAGGCCACGCCAGACTGATTCTGCTGGCCCCCGGCACATGAATCTGTGATTCATATCACAGGGCTCGGTGAGCGTTGGCCCTCTCCCCCGGTTGCCGTCCGGCGCCCCTTCCCCCGGAAGGTCCGCTAGGATGAGGGAAGAACGGGTATGTGAACGGGTCCCCGGAGGGACCGGAAAGTGTAGCTCCGGCCGGGGGAAAAGCCAACTGCGGCCTAACGCGAGGCGAGGGCCGCGGCCGTGACCACGGTGTTGGGGTAGTAGTGGTCCAGGATCTCCCGGAAGGTCTTGCCGTCACGGGCCATGGCGGCGGCGCCCTTCTGGCAGAGCCCCAGGCCGTGTCCCTGCCCTGACCCATCGGCGATCAGCACGCCGCCTTGCTCGCGGAGCCGGTAACTGTTGCTGGGCAGCGCGCTCCAGCCGCGCTGGCGCGCTACTTCCAACCGGCCGCGCTCACCCTCTACACGAACCGGAAGCTCGCGCGTCCAGGTTTCGGCATGGCTGCGGCAATACGGGCACTCGACCGCGAAATAGGGATAGTCGCGCAGCGGCAGGCCCAGTTCCGCGAGCGACCTGGTCCGCCCGCCGCAGGAGGAGGCGAACATGGCGGCGAAGGCCGCCCCGCGATAGGTCAGCACAATGCCGTGCGTCTCCCGCACCGCGGGCGCGACGAGCGAATTCTCCGGCGGCGGCTGGCGCAGGAACTGGCAGTGGGTGCTGTCGCAGAAATCAAAGATACTGTGGGCGTTTGCATGGGCGACATAGAACGACCGGGTCGCGACCGCCTGCGCTTTCAGGGCCTCGAGGAGCGCTCCGGGCGGGCTTTCTGCCGCCACCGCCGACGCCACCGCCAACTCCATCTCCATTCTGACCACCGGCACCAGCTCGCCGCTGCCGGGTACGATCTCCAGCACGCCGTGATACTGCCGGCGGATCTTCCCGGGAACGCTGAGCACGATGTCGGAGGCGCCGCCGTCCCGCGCATGGACCAGCACGCGTTGGCCCTGCCAGGAGCGCGAACCCGCCGCGACCTCGATCCTGCTGGTGGAGATCCGCAGGCGCGCAGCCCGGTTTTCGAGCGCGACACTTTCGCCGCCAACCTCGAGGACGAGGGCGGCATTCGGAGCCGGAGCGACCGTCAGTTCTTTGGCATGGAACAGCCCGAAGACGCCGATGCGGACACTCTGCGCGCCGGCGATGCCGCCCAGCAACAAAACGGCGGCGATGAGCCGCGACTTATTCATTCTTGAATCCAGTCTGCCCTTCCAGGCGGCGCAGCATCCGCCCCGCAGTGACTGCCGCGTGCGATCCTGGCACGCCGTGGACGCGGACCATCAGCAACAGCGTCGGCGCGTCGGCGGGCAGCAGCGCGACCACGAATCCATCCCCCGGCGCTCCACCGTGCGTGCAGGTCGCCGTGCCGGTCTTGGCCAGGGCGGGTCCCGAGTGCAGTCCGCGCCCGACTCCCTGCCCGGTCCCCACGCGTGCCGATTCCGCCATCCCGGCCAGCACCTCGCGCACCCCCGGATCCCACGGACGGCGCGCCAGCTCCAGGTACGCCCGCGCCAGGTGCAGAGGTGCGATGCGCCAGGAGTCGTCCAGGCCGACCAGTTGCTCCGGCGTGGCGCCCGACGGCGGAGCCTCGAGCCCGAAGCTGCGGAAAACGGTCTCGCTCTGCGCGCCACTCACTTCCGCCGCCAGCTCGCGAAAGTAGGAATTGCAGGAATAGGCGACGGCGTGCGCGAGGTCGAGATGCCCGTGGCCACGCGGCAGCCAGCACATGCGCCCGCCCGCGCAATCGTGCTCCGGGAAGCGAAAACCGTGAGAGCTGGCATAGGCCATGGCGGTGAAAGGCTTGACCAGCGATCCGACCGGGATGGGAGTTTCCGGGTCGTTCCAGCGCGCGGCCAGCACGCGCCCGCTATGCGCGTCTAATAAAAGATAAGAGATGGCGGGATCGGCGAAGTCGCGGCGCAGCATGGCCGAAGCCGCCTGCGCGAACAGTGACGGCTGCTCCGTCTCGGGCACACCGCCGCTGGCAGGCAAGGCCAGAAGCAGCGCCAGCGCCAACAGCACGGCGCGCTTCATTTCGCCCACACGTAGGTGACGGTCTGGCGCACCTTGTTGCCCGACTGCCGCACCACGATCGACTGCGACTTCACGTCCTTCAATGCCGCACTCAGGCTGGCGACGTTCTCAGAGAAGAACTCGGGTTCCCGCGGCGCGGCCTGATCTCCTTCCGGCGCGGGCACCATGCCTTCACGGAAACGCCTCTCCGCAGCGCTCTCGACCGGCGCGGCTCGGTCGATCAGCCCGGTCAGACGCAGGAAGTTTTCCCGCTCGCCGCTGTGGCTGAAGCCCGCGAGATAGACCGCCGGACGTGCTTTCGAAACCGCCGCGCTGCGCGACATCACGGCATCGAGAGCCTGCCGATCGTCGGAAAGGAAGAGATACCTTCCCTGGACCGCCATCGCCACCGGCATGAGACCGTCCAGTTCGTACGCCGGACCAACCGCGCGCCACTCCGCGCCCAGCTGGCCGGCGGTCAACCCGGGACGGATCGCAGCTTGCATGGCGCTGCGCATGGCATCGCCGTTCCAGTCCGCCGCGCCGACGAACACCAGCACTGTCCGCGAGCCGATGAAAACGCCATCGGGCGCGCGCTGCGTGGATTCCACCTGGAGCACAGCCTGCGGCGCGGCCTGTCCCAGCGCGCCTTCCAGCTCGTCGGTGGCGCGCTCGCTGGTGTAGCGCGAGACCGGCTGCTGGTCGATGCGCGTCTCCAGGTCGGACTCGCTTCCCGTCTCGCCCGAGGTGAGCGTCACCTGCGGCGCGAGTTTCGTCACCGGCGCCGGCCCGATGTGCGGTGTCAGGACCTTGGTGAGCACCAGCCGCAGCGCTTCCTTGGGCGTCGGGTTCGCCAGAGCGCGATAGATTCCGGCGCCGTCGGGCACGAGCTTCACCAGGTCGGCGACGGCCTTCGTTCCCTCAGCGGTGACCGCGCCGTGCGGCAGCTCTTCCCCGCCCTCGCCCTCGGCCTCCTGATCCCCGCCGCGAAGCAGCACGCGCTCTTCGCGATACTCGTCGGCGGAGCGGTACAAGTCCACGATGCCGGCCCAGTACTGCCGCGTCTCGGTAATGTTCTGCTGGATCCAGTAAGAGCGGAACTGCGGCGTCTGCGCGATCTCCGCCAGGTTGAGCACCATGCGCAGGTCACCCGCCTGCTTGGGGCCGGCAGCGACCGACTTTGCGTACCAGTCGGACTCGGCGAGCGTACGTCCCGCCTGGCCCGAGACCAGCGCTACTGCGCCCGCGATCAGGTCCTCGCGAGTGCCCAGCACAAGGTAGTCGTCGGTCGCCCCGAAACCCACCACGCGCTTCGATTCGGGGTCGGTGCGCACGTAGAAGTTCGCTCCGCCGACGCTGCGCGGCTCGAACTTCGTGCGCAATTGCCAGATGGCCGTCTGCATGGATTTCGCCGAGGGCATGCGCGTCACGTAGACGAACTCCAGCTTGCCGATGTCGTAGATGGCAAGCGCGCTCTGCTGCCCCGCGACCTCGGTGGCGAACTTCATGTCCGGCGGCAGCCCTGCCGCGACCGTGAACTGCTTCTGCGCTTCTTCCAGGCGCAAGAACAGACGCGAGCGCGCGAAGACGGAGTAGTTGTCGCTCTTCAGCCACGAGGCCTTCTGCGGCGAGGCGGTCCACTCCGCCAGCAGCCCGCCGAAGTCCTTGGCCTCCAGGTAGAGGAGCGCACCCGGCGGCATGAGCTTCACCAGCGGCTTGGGCGCAGACGCGACCGCCTGGTACGCGGCCCACGCGCCCACGGCCACCGCAATGATGGCAGCAGATCTCAGCACGCGTTTCATGGCGTCCTCCTTGCTATCGGGGCTACGGGTCCGGGCGGAGCGGCTCGAGCCGCCACCATGGGCCGCACCACGCGGTCCTGCTCGAGAGCAGGATGGATCATCGGCCGGCGCGCTTCGTTCTGCGCGTGACGCCGCATGCGCGCGCGCAGGTCGGCAATCTGCTTTTGGAGCGCGGCCTTCTTTTCCGGCGCGCTCTCCAGTCGGACCGCAGCGCTCAGGAACCGCATGGCCTCCGGCCAGCGGTTCAGCGCATCCATGGCGGACCCGATCCCCGCCGCAATGGAGGCACGCCCGCTTACCGGAATTTTCCCCAGAGTGAATTCGTAGTAGGTGGACGGCGCACCCGAGGTTTCGTCTTCCTCCTGGGCTTCAGCCCTGTTCCTGGCCGCGAGGAGCGAGTAAACGTTCTCCATCACGGGACTCAACGCCGCGATGGCGAGCTGGTCCTGCTTTGCCTCGAGCGCCGCGCGGAACAAGGGGATGCGGGCCGCATCGCGGTTGGGGAAATCTTCGACGGCCGCGCGCAAGAGCTGCATGCGAACCGCTAGCGACGTCGTCTCCTTAGCCGCCTTGAGCCGCGCCTCGTAGAAGAATGCGTGGCTGGCATCGGCCGCGCTCACCGGCGCACCCGAGCCGATGATGCGCAGCTCGTTCGAGCCCCAGATCCGCTCCGTGCTCGGCGCCGCGGCGGCGGCAGCTGCCAGCCGCGTGGCGTACGGCATCTCCATCGGACTGCGCGCGATGGCAACCAGCGCCGCGCGCGCGCCGACGGCGTCCTTGTTGGCCTTGATCTGCGCCTGCGCCAGCCTGACGCGCGCATCGGCGTTCCACGGCTGGGCCTTGACCAGCGCCTCCAGGAACTCCGTCGCTTCGGCCGGATGCCCGGTCTTGATCAGCAGCGACGCCGCCGCGTCCAGGTTCTCGAATGGCTGCCCGATGACCAGCGTAGCGCGATGCAGAAGGTCGAGCGCCCCCTTGATGTCGCCGGAGTCCAGGCGGATCTCCGCCAGTCCAAGCAGGTTGGCGGAGGTCAGAGTGTGTTCCTGGATCTCGCGAGTAAAGACGTATTCGAGGATCTTCCGGGCGGAGGCCTTGTCCTTCTTGTCCTGAAGTTTGCTGGCGACCTGCCTCAGGGTGTCCAACGGAGGCGCAAGTTCGGGATCGGCTCGGTACTCATTGAGACGAGCATCTAGCGTGCCAAGTGCAGACGCCACTTCTAGGCGCAACCACTCGACGTTGTGTCCGGCTTCCTCGGACTTTGTAATTTGCTCTAGCTCGCGATTTGCGCGGTCGTACTGCTTCAGGTCGATGAGATATGAGATCCACAGGTAACGCCAATGGAACGCTTCCTGCTGTGCGTAGTCGTGTTCTAGACCCTGCGAGCGCGAGAGGGCATCCTGTTTGTATCGCAGAACACGCTGGTAGATCGGCTCCTTGTATGTTGCGGGAATCCAACGATCGTTGACAAATTCAGTCACGACGGCAGTGGGATTGGGCGCCACCGATGCGAGATCGAGCAGCCACGCGACGCCGGCCGCATCGTTCCCCAGAGCCTTGTAGGCGTCGCGCAGGAGCGCCGAGTTGCGCCACGTGCCGTTCTTGCCGAGGTAGGCGCGCAGCACCGCGTCCACGTCGGCGCGGAACTCCCCGAAGATCTTGCGCGAGCCCAGATGCTCCATCACGCTGCCGAAGTCCCGCCAGAAGGTCTCCGGCACCTGGCGGCGTTTGACCTGGCGAGTGAGGATGGCCAGCGACTCGCGCCACTGCGCCTTCGCCTCCGCGCGATTGTTCTGTTTCCAGTGAATGACCGCCAGCTTGTCGTGGATGTCGGCGCGCTCCCCGCCCAGCTCCAGTGCGTGGCGGTAATCGGCGATGGCCCGCGGCGCGTCGCCCGCTTCGTTGTAATACTCGGCGAGCGTTTCGTAGGCCGCCGAGCGGCCGGGCGTCTGCTCCAGCGAAGCCGGCAGGTAGTCTTCCGCGTTCTCTTTTCTGGTGACGCTTCCTAGGTACTCGCCGTAGCGTCCTCCGAAATAGAACCAGATGTCGCCGGCGAGCTGCTGCGTGCGGTCCACGGGCTTGCCCAGCCGTTCGCCGATGGTGGATTCACCCAGGGCGGAGCGGAACGCCGTATCCACATTGGGAGACGCATCCCGGAAGTAGAGGCCGACCAGCCCAAGATAAGCGCGGACCCAGACCGATGGCAGCCCCTGTCCGCGCGCTCCCACGGCCAGTTGTGCCGTACGCGAGTCGCCGTTGGCGACGATGTAGTTGGCGCTCGCGTCGCGCTCGCCCGGATTCGCTTTGGCGGCCAGCGCAACCAGCGTCTGCGGATCATGCGCCAGCAACAGCTCGTAGTACCGCTGGACATTCCCGCCCAGGGCGTTTTGCGAGTGCATCGCGGTGAGGACACGCAGCTCGGCTTGCCAGTCTTCGCCCGCGCGATAGGCCTCGACGGCTTTCTGGGTGTACATGCCACGCTTGAATTGAGGCACTCTCGCCGCCATGCTCTCTATGAAGATGCCCAGTTCTTTGAACTTGAGACGCTTGGCTTGGAGTTCCGACACGCGCATCATGTGCCCCTGCGCGACATCCGGGGCGGCCTGCATCAGTTCGTAGCGCCAGCGCGCTTCCAGCTCGGGGATCCCCGCCGCTTGCGCCGCGGCGACCAGGAAGTCGTTAAGGTCTTGCGAGTTCGTGCCCGTGCGCTTCTGGGCCAGATAGGTGGCGAACTGCTCGCGCTCTTCCGGCGCGAAGTATTTCTCGATGGTGACGCCCATCTCGCGCAGGCTTGCGGCCATGCCGGCGCGCGCGGCATTGCGGCGGGTGGTTTCCGTCGCCCGCTTCAACGCATCTTCGTCGGAGTTCGGGATGGCCGGCTTGGCCAGGACCGCGTCCACGCCCGCCGAAACCGAGCGCACGATGCCGTCCAGCCGCTTCCATGCTTCGTCCTGCTTGCGCTGGCGGGTGAGGATGCGGATCCACAACTGGGCTCCACTGTGGTTCTGATACTCGCCGAGCACGCTGTCGCCCGAGGCTTTCATGCCCTGGTCGGCGAAGTCGCGCGCCTGCGCCAGCATGCCCCAACGTTCCAGCCGCTCGGCGACGTTGAAGTAATTCTGCGCCTGCTCGGGACGGCCCTCGATCAGCGCCAGCTCCAGCGCCTGAACCACCTCGGCGGTCTTGCCCTGGCGCGCCCGCACCTCGGCGATCTTCTCCATCCACTTCGGGTCTTTGTACTGGAGTTCGTAGAGCTTCTCGTAATCGCTCGCGGCCTCGTCGAAGCGCATCAGCCGCTCCAGTAGACCGGCGCGCGCGGTGCGCAGATCGGTGCGGTCGGGACGGACAGCGACGGCTTTTGTGTACGCATCGATGGCCGCCGGGTAGTCCTCGAAGTTGGCCTGGAGACGCGCCAGCACCACCGCCCAGCGGACGTCGCGCGGCGATTGCTGGACCGTCCTGGCGTAGAAATCGAGCAGCCGCTGCTTCAGGTCGTAGCGGCCGGCGTAGAACGCCGCCTCCGTGACCAGTCCCTCGTCCTCGGGATAGTTGTTGATGATCAGCATGTACTGGTCCACGGCGCCGGTGTAGTCCTTGAGCCGCGTGAGCGCCGGGATCAGCGCGCGCCGCAACCCGGCGATCTGGCCGGTCTTGAAGCCCGCCTCGATGGGCGCATTCTGGAAGAAGGTGATCTTCTCCAGGTAGAACTTCTTCAAGCCCTGGTCGTCGCTGGCGCGGGCGAAGGTGTCGGCCATGGCGGCCAGGTATTCGCTGTTGTACGGCTCCGCATCCATGAGCGGCACGATGATCTGCCGCGCCTGCTCGTACTGACCGGCCTCCGTCATCTTGCGCGCTGCCTCGAAGCGGAAGCGCTTGGCGAGATCGGGATACGCGTCTTTCGACGCCTGCACCAGCACGTCGATGGCGCGCTGCTGCTGCTTCATGCGCCAGAAAAAGTCCACGGTCGCGCGCACCACGCCCAGGATCTTCGGATGCTCGCTGTAGAGCGCCTCGACGTTACGCTGCGCCGCCGCAAAGTCCTTCTTGCCTTCGTAGAAGCGCACCAGCGCGTAGCGCAGCTCCAAGCGCCGGATGGGATCGGTAGTCAGCTCCGCCTGCCGCTCCAGCGCCCGCTGCCGCACCGACTCCAGCGATTTCTGTTGCGCCAGCGTCTCGACGTTTTCCACCAGCTCGAGCGCGGTGGCGCGCTCGACCAGCCCCATGAGGAACTTTTCCAGATCGTCCTTGCGCGCTTGCGCTTCGAGCACCGCAATGCGGAGGTTGATGGCTTCGGTGGGCGGATTGACCGGCGTGGTGGGTTTGACTGTCGCCTCTTCCACCAGGTCGCGATACTTGGGCCGCGTGGCCAGTTGCAGCAGGCGGTTCTGCGCCGGCGAGTAGCCTTCCTGCGCCAGCGCTCCCTTCATGTATTCCGCGATGGCCTGCGGGTACTCGCGCTTGCCTTCGTAGATCGCGCCCTCTTCGTAGGCGTACATCCCGGGACGGCCGAGCTTCGTCCGCCCGTCATTCAGCAGGCGCAGCGCGTTGTCGAAATCGAAGTAGTCCCAGAAGATGGTCGCGGCATCGAGATAGCCTCCCTGGTTGCCGGGCTCGAGCTCCGGCATCCTGTTCCAGTACGGCGCCGCTTTCGCGAACAGCTCGCGGTCGGCGTAGATGTCTCCGATGCGCGCCAGTGTGTCGCGATTTCCGGGGTCAGCTTTCAGCATGTTCTGCTCGACCTCGATCGCGAGGTCGGTATTGCGCGCATCGAAATACGCCAGCGAGCGATATACCGACGAGGCCCGCCGCCCCATCTCGAAATCCGCCGGGAAGACGCGTGCGATCGCGCCCAGCGGCGCGGCGGCGTCTTCGAAGTGGGAGCGCCACAGCTCGGCCTCGGCGACGAACCGCGTCTCAACTGGATTGGTTTTGGCCGCGTCGTCCCACTTGCCGCCCGCGACGTTTAGGTCTTTTTCGGCCTGCTGCAGTTCATTCTCGAGCTTCGCTCCGGAGAGCAACCGGAAGAACCAGTTGCGCAGGTCGTCGGCCTCCATCCAGTGCTCGCGGAGCAAACGCTCGTGGGCAGCGGCATCGCGCGTCTCCTTCCGCGAGTACGCGTTGAGCAGGTTGCGCACGAACGTCAGGTTGTGGGGGAAGCGCTGGTGGGCGTACTGATTGAGCTTGAGGTACATCTGCGGGCCGACCTGGAAATCGGCCTCGCGGACCACGCTCTCGAAATACGATTGCAGATCGGTGCCGGCGAAGATCCGCACCACTTCCGAGCTGAGCTGCTCAAAGTCTGACTTGCGCTTCTGCGCCAGGTACCAGCGGGCCAGTTTGTGATACCAGGAGCGGTCCTGGAACTGCTGGATGGCGCGTTTGTACACCTGCTCGGTCTCGGCGCCGATCTGGTTCTGTTGCAGGAATGCCGCCAGCCGCTCGTACAGCCCGGGATCGTTGGGATTGCGGTCGATCTCGCGACGAAGGATCGCGAGCGCCTGCGGCACCTGCTTCTCGGCGACCAGGCGTCCGATGTAACGTTCGAGGACGCGCGCATACTCCGGCGAGCGCGGCCCGCCCTGCGCTTCCGTAGCGTTCTCTCCGACCGCGAACGCCTTTTGTCTAGGCTTCTTGGGGATGCGTGCGGGCGCCTGCCCCTGCTCGCAGCCTTCCTCGCACTCCGCGGCTTCGCCTGCCGGAAGCCCCTGTTCTTCGACGGCTCCCGGCTGCTCCGCAGGCATTCCCTCGTAGACTCTCTCAGCCGTAGCCGCGCCCAGCGGGACCTGCTGAGCGCGTTTCGCCAGTTCCAGCAGGACTGCGTCGTAGATGGCGAACTCTTCCTTGGTCTGGGTCGTGCGCGAGTACGCGTCGGCCATCAGCAGCGCGACCTGCGTGCGCTGCGGCGCGTCAGCGAAATCCCCCAGAAACTGCTTGCCCTCGCGGATCACCGCTTCGCTGGCGCCGTAGTTCGCGTACATCTCGATCAACTGAGCGTGCAGCTCGGGCCGCCGCTTCGACGCCGGGTACGCCTGGTCGAATCGCACCAGCAGCTCCGCCGCCTTGGCGCGATGAAAGTACGGCACCGCGCGCTGCTCTTCCTGCGAGAATTTGTACGCCGGGTTGGTGGTGTTAAGGATCAGCGACAGGATGCCATTCAGGAACCCCGGCCCCTGGTCGAGCGTGGCGATGTCCTGGTAGATGGAGATCTCGCCCGCGCCCAGGCGCAGCGGCTGCTCCGGCGCCGTCAGCAGGATGGACGTGAGCCCGGCCAGCGCCTTCTCCTGCGCGTCCGGCCCCTGCGCGTTGTACAGCGCGTAGTAGTAACGCGAAGCTTCGGTGTAGGCGTGGACCTGCTCCAGCAGGCGCGCCAGCGTGTACAGCTCGTCCGCCGACCACTTTCCTTTGCGCTCTTCCTTGCGCAGCCGGTACTCGTCGATGGTCCGCTGCGCCACATCCAGCTTCCCCTGCTGCTGGTAGTAGAAGAAGATCCGCGCCAGCGCGTTGATGTCGTCGGGATCGGCGTCCAGCTGCGCGCGCCACTTGTCCCCGTACTTGCGCGTGCTGCGCGTCTCCTTGAGCAACTCGAAAAAGTTCTGCACCAGCTCCGCTGGCCACAGCGGCTGGAATGCCTGGTCGTATACCGCGAGCCCCTGCTCGACCGAGCCTTCCTTGTAATTCAGCAGCGCCTTCGCCTTGACCGGAAAGACGGTGTCGTCGGGAAAAGCCTTCTGATATTCCGCGATCGCCTGCTGCGCGCCGGGCCCGTCCTTTTGCTCGAGCAGGAACTGGAAATAGCGGATGAAAACGGACCGTTCCTGCGGATAGCGCGCCATCCACCCCTTGTACTGCGCCGCGCTCACGTCCTTGGGCAGGGCATGTGTCTGCGCCACCTGGAGGCTGCGCTCGAACGCTTTCCACGACCTCTGCTGCGCGGTCGGCGTCAGCGATTCGCTGGCCGGCGCGGGCATCTGTCCCACCACAGCCAGCGTCCGGATCTCGTCCGCGGGGCGGACCCGCCGGTGATAAAAATCCGCCAGCGTCAGGTTCGCGGCGCCCTTGTCCTGCGCCTTCTGCGCGTACTGCTTCCAGGCGGCCTCGGCAGAGTCGAAGTCCAGCGCCTGCTCGTCCTCCAGCGCGCGCAGCGAGTAAAGCTCCGCTTTGTTCGGCTGGCTCTTGATCAGGTCGGCGAGTGCGGGCCGGGTCTCGGACGGCGGACGCCGTCCCAGCACCGCTCCGCCGGGCATCGCCATCAGGCGGAAGAATGCATTCTCGACCGCAGTCTTCGCCTCGATGTTGATCACCCAGTCGGGCAGCGCGCCGCTGGCCGCGATCACGAACCCGAGTGTGATCGCGAGCGCCACGAGGATCGTCCGCCCGCGCGCCAAATTGATGGTGTCATCCCGAGCGAGCGCGCAGTCTTTGCGCGCGAGTCGAAGGATCCCTACTCTCTCGACGAACTCTGTCATCACGCTACGGAAGCACTTCAATCTGCACCTCCTGCGTGCCGGTGTTGTGAGCGATGTCCTCGGCGGTCACCGTCAAGCGGTAGGTCCCCGCCGCCAACTGCTCGGGGACGACCAGATCGCCCGTGTTCGCGCCTGCCTGCTGGTTCCAGCGGAGCGCGACCGGCGCCGCGCCCTCCAGCCGCGCCACCAGCGTGCGCGTGCTCTGCGACGCGCTCACCTTCAGCGCCATCGTCTCGCCTCGTCGGAACTTCTTTTTGTCGAGCCGTACCTTGATCACCGGCGGCGTGCTGGCGATGACGAATGTCTTCTGCTCGCGATAGGTGTTGCCGCCGCGGTCGCGCAGGATCAGCCGCACCGCGTAGGTCCCGTCCTGCATGTCGTCGGGCGCGAGGAAGCGTGTCTGCCAGATGTCCTCGTCCGTCAGGTAACGCAGCTTCTTCACCAGCCCGAAGGGGAACAGCGCGATCACCGAGACGATGGAGGGGTCGGTCTTGACCCTCAGCACCGGGTCGCCCGGCCGGATGACCCGCGGTCGCAGCAGCGCGCGCGGCACCGCCAGGAACGAGGTGTAAGGCGTCACAAACTTGTACTTGCGCGCCAGCCGGATGATCTCATCCACCGTCGCGCGGTCTTCGCCTTCCTTCTCGATCTTCTCCAGCAGCGCATCGACGCGCGCCCGCGCCCACAGACGCGGCAGCTGCGGATGCTCACTCGACTCGGCCGGCAGGTCCGCCGCCTGCTTCATGTCGAGCGCGACACCGTCGCGCACGCCGCGCGCCGCGAACGCGACTCCGCGCTGCGGCTCCTTGTACTGCCCAACCCACGATGCCATCGCGCCCGAAAACGCCGTGTCCTGTAACGGGTACACCATCTGCACCGCGGCCTGCGGCGCAACCTCCAGCCGCAACTGTCCCACCGGGCTCCGTCCGATCTTCGAGATGAACGCGTTGAGCTTGAATTCCGTGGGTTCGGTGGAGAGAACGTTCTCCAGCACGCCATCGTTGCGCGCCAGCATGCGCAGCAGAGGCAAGTTGGCGTCGTCGCCCACTCCCAGGATGTACGTGCGCGGCCGTTGCACCTCGGAAAGCTTCTTCCACTGCTGGCCATACCAGCCGGAGAGCTTCCCGCTGTTGATGATCCCGCGGTCCGCGCCGCCGTCGCTGAGCAGCACCAGGTACGCGCTGTTTCCCGCCAGCACGGCCTGCGCCAGTCCGGTCTCCAGCGCTTTTTGCAGATCGGTGCCGCCGCGCAGCCGGCTCACCTTCACGAATTCGAGCGCGCGCCCGACCGTGGCCGCTTCGGCCGCCACCGGCGCCGGCTGGAAGGTCTGGATCTGTGTATTAAAGAGGATGACGTTGAAGCGGTCGCTGGGCCGCAGCCCGCGCAGGATCTTCTCCATCGCCTCGTAGCTGCGCTCCAGCTTCTCCCACTGCATGGACAGCGAGTTGTCGAAGAGCAAGATCACCGACTTCGCGGCATCCTGTCCGCTGCCCCCTGCCTCCCGCTCCCTGCCCCCGGTCCCGATCAGCGCCTCCGCCTCAAAGAATCCCGGCTCGTTGGTGGAGCGCACCGGCGCCATCTCGTCCGGCGACGGCTGCCCGCTCACCGGGTTGCGGTAGGTCAGGACTTTCAGTGTGTCGGCGTTCGCGGGATCGAGCTGCCACTGCACGCTGAAGTCCTCGGTCAGCGCGATCTTGCGGGCCTCAAATTCGCCCTTGACTGCGTGTTCGGAGTTCTCGCTCAGCTTGAGCGGGAAGGTTTTCCCTCCGACCTGAAAGCCGCGGATGCCGTGCGCCGAATTGAGCTCGAAGTGGATCCACAGGTGCTCGGCGGTTTGTGCCTGGTAAGCGTCCGGCCGCAGCGGGATGGCGAAGTACGAGCGCAGGTTCTCCACCGGGATGCTCTCGTGGTATTCGATCTCCATTCGCTTGGTGCCCCACGCCGGGATGGGCGTGATCTTGGCGCTGAAGACGGCGCTGCGCCGCGCTTCTTCCGCGCCGCGTTCTCCCTGTTGCAGCAGCCCGGGATCGATGTACTGCTGCTTGAGCTGGTTGTAGATCTCTTCCGCCCGCTTGCGCTCCAGGATGACCGCCGGTAGGCGTGTCGGCCCGTCCCAGGTGGCGAAATCCGAAACCGTCGCCCGGCTGGGCAGCGCAAAAACATAGTTGCCCTCCTGGATCCCGCCGGTGTGGTTGGAAAAGATCTGGCGGACGAACACGCGCGCGTCACCGTTGTCGATGCGCACCGTGATCTCCATCTCTTCCAGGGAAAGCACCTGCGGGTCCGGCTGCGCCTTGTCGCGCGGGATCAGCACCCCCGCATCGCCCCAGCACGCCGCCGGCATCAGCAATAGAAGGAAGATAAGAAGGCGTTTCATCGGAAGTTCTGCTCCGCGATCCGCACCAGCCCGTTGTCGGTCCCCATGTACACGTATCCGCCGCTGGCCGCCAGCGCGGTGACGTTCTCCGACGGCAAGCCGTCGCGCACCACCGTCCACCGCTGCGACTCGCGGTCATAGACATACAGTCCGTGGCCCAGCGTGCCCGCGAACACGTGCTTCGCTGTCGCCAGCAGGGCGTTAGGATTGACTTCGAACTTGTCCGTCGCCACCTCGAACGGCTGGAAGTGCCCGGTTGCATCCAGCTTCACGATCCCCGCGCCGTACGTGCCCACGATCCATCCATTGCCCAGGGGGATCACCGCCGTGATCCAATTCGCCTTCAGCTCCGAGGTCGCCGTGGTGTAGCTGCCCACGATCTTTTCGTCGTCCAGCACGGACAGCCCGCCCAGCGTGCCCGCCAGCAGCCGGTCTCCGAACACTCCCAGCGCGTACACGTGGTTGTTCACCAGGCCATGGAAAGCGTACAGGCTGCGCGCCCCCGCGCCGTCGAGGAAGGTCAGCCCCGCGGGCGTCGCCACCGCCATCCCGCCGTGATACGGCACCACGTCGGTGACGTGGTCGGCGATCAGCCCATCGCCGCGCTTCAGCACCTGCTGCTCGTTCCCGCCGGCGTCGAACAGCACCAGCCCGTTCGCCGTCGCCACGTAGGTTTCCTCGCGCCCGCTCTGCGGCAGGATGCGGTTCACGCAGAACACGCGCTCGTCCTCGACGTGCACCGGGCGCGAGCTCGCGGAGTCGGTCACGATGTCGAGCCCGCGGTCGAAGTACCCCACCCACAGCCGTCCCCGGCCGTCCACCGCCAGCGCCGAGATATTGCGATCCGACAGCAGCGCGCCCTCGCGCGAGAGCACACGCTTCCACCCGATTCCCTGCCCGAGCTCGAACAGGCCGTCGCGGGCCAGGGCGTACACCGCGCCCTCGGTCTCGAAGAGTTGTTGCGTCTCGCCTGCGTCCCGAAACGCGTGCACCCGCGGCGAAGTCACACGCGAACGCTCCAGCGGCACTTCGGCGATTCCTTCATCCATGGTGCCGACCAGCAGGGTCTTGCCCTGGGGCAGGAGCGCGCGCGCGAACGCGCCCTTCGCCAGCACGCGCTGTTGCTTGCCGTCGCGAAACTCCGCCACGCCCACCGACGTCCCCACATACACGCTCTCCCCCGCGATGGCGATGGAGTGCACCTGCGCATCGGGCAGGCCTTCGGTCTCGCCGAACGTGTCCGTCTGCCCCGCATGGAAGCGCAGCACGCCGCGGTCGCGCGTCCCCACCCAGAGATCGGTCTCGTTGCCGGCGAGCGCGGTGACCTGAAGGTTGGCCAGTGTCGGGTGCAGTACGGTGATGGCATGCCCGTCATAGACGAGCACTCCTTTTTTCTGCGTGCCCATGAGCAGGCGACCGGAGGGAAGCGGAAGAATCGCGGTGATGCCGCGCGCCTGCGCGTCTTCAGGACGGATCTGCCGGAAGCTGCGGCCATTGAACGCCAGCACGCCCTCCGACTCCGTGGCCATCAGCAGTTCCGGCTCGCGCGCGTCGGCGAGCACTGCGCGCGCCATCTGGCCCAGGGGTGATGGCGGAAGCTCGCGCCCCACCAGGTACTGCTTCACCAGCGCGCCCCGCGCATCGTATTCGAAGATTCCCGCCGGGCCGCTGACGTAGAGCTTGTCCTCGAAGCGGGCCGCTCCGGAGAACACTGCGGGCGTGCTGATCCACTCGAATCCCGCCGCTGAGACGGATTCCACCCGCCGGACGCTGAAGCGGAAGTTCTTTTCCGCTGCGACCTGTTTTTCCGCGCCGTGCAGCGCGTGCAGCGCGCGCCAGTACACCGACCCGATTAGAAAAAGAAATAGGAGGGAGGCTCCGACGAGGGCACTACGCCACGGACGTTTTCCGGACCAGCTCACGCGCTACGCTGCAAAGAAGCGCCACTATAACTCCGGGCTCCCGAATTGCAAGAGGAAAACCAATGTCGTGTGACGAGCCACATCTGGCATGCGCCGGGAACCTCAATCCGCCTGCTGTGCCTCCGGCTCTGCTGGCTCCCGCGCCGTCGCCGGCAGGATTCCGCGCACGATCACGTACAGGATAGGGATGATGAACAGGTTGAGGAAGGTGGACACGATCATCCCCCCGAATACCGTGGTGCCCACCGAGTGACGTCCCGCCGACCCTGCGCCCGTGGCGAACACCAGGGGCAGCACGCCCAGGATGAAGGCCACCGAGGTCATCAGGATGGGCCGCAGTCGCAGCCGCGCTGCCTCCACCGCGGACTCGAACAGCCCCATGCCGCGGGCCTGCAACTGCTCCGCGAATTCCACGATCAGGATGGAGTTCTTGCTGGCCAGGCCGATCAGCATCACCAGTCCTACCTGGCAGTACACGTCGTCCTGTAGCCCGCGCAGCGACTGCGCGCCCAGTGCGCCCAGGATCGCCATCGGCACCGCCAGCAGGATGATGAACGGCAGCACGAAGCTCTCGTACTGCGCCGACAGCGTCAGGTACACCACCAGCAGGCCCAGCCCGAACAGAACCAGCGACTGCCCGCCCGACTCCTTTTCCTCCTGCGCCAGTCCCGTCCATTCGTAGGAGTAACCCACCGGCAGGGTCTGCCTGGCCACTTCTTCCATCGCCTGGATCGCCTGCCCCGAGCTGGATCCCGGCGCGGCGCTGCCGTTGATCTCCGCCGTGCGGAACAGGTTGTAGTGGCTGATGATGCTCGGATTGGTCGTCTCTTTCACCCGCACCACGTTGTCCAGCGGCACCATCTGCCCCATGTCCGAGCGGACGTAGAACTGGCGCAGGTCCTTGGGTTGCCTGCGGAATTGCTTGTCCGCCTGCACGTACACGCGGTAAGAGCGGTTGTTAAAGTCGAAATCGTTCACGTACTGCGAGCCCATGTACACCTGCAGCGCCGAAGTGATCTGGGTGAAAGGCACGCCCAGGCTCTTGGCCTTCTCCCGGTCGATCTCGACCAGGAACTGCGGGTCCTGGGCGCTGAAGCTGGTGAACAGGCCTTGCAGATCCTTACGCTGGCTCGCCTTCCCCACCAAGGAGTTCAGGACCTGCTGCAGGTCTTCCATCGAAGCCGCGCCCGTCTGCTGGAGCTGGAACTGGAAGCCCCCGTACACGCCGAGTCCTTCGATCGGCGGCGGCTGGAACGGCACCACGAATGCTTCCGTGATCCCGGCCATCGGTCCGCGCACCGCATTGATCACCGCTTCCAGCGAATGCTCTTTCCCTTTGCGCTCGTCCATCGTCCTCAGGCTGGAAAAGATGAGGCCGCGGTTCGGTGCCGCGCCCGCGAAGCTGAACCCCGGCACCGAAAACACGCCTTCGATGTCCTTGTTCTGCGCCAGCATCGCCGAGGCCCGGTTGCAGACGTTGGTGGTGAACTCCAGCGATGCCCCCGGCGGCCCCTGCACCGCGGTGATGAACCATCCCTGGTCCTCGTCGGGCACGAAGCTGGTCGGCACCACCTTGTAGATCCAGTACGTCGCAGCCAGCCCGGCGAAGAACACCACCAGCACCAGCGCCCGCTGTGTCTCCAGCCAGTGCAGCCAGCCGGTGTACTTGCGCGTGCCGCCCTTCAGCAGCGCCTCGACCGCCCGGAAGATCGGGTTCTGGCCCTTGTGAAAGTGCTTGAGCAGCAGCGCGGCCAGCGCCGGCGTCAGGGTCAGCGCGTTGAACGCCGATAACGCGATGGAGAACGCGATGGTCAGCGCGAACTGCTGGTACATCCGCCCCGTCGTCCCCGGGAACAGCGACACCGGCAGAAACACCGCGATCAGCACCAGCGAGGTCGCGATCACCGCGCCGGTCACCTCGCCCATCGCCACCACCGTCGCCTGGCGCGCGTCGTGGATGCCTTCTTCGATGTGCCGCTCCACGTTTTCGATCACCACGATGGCGTCGTCCACCACCAGCCCCGTCGCCAGCGTGATGCCGAACAGCGTCAGCGTGTTGATGGAGAACCCGAACAGCTTGGCGAACGCGAAGGTTCCGACCAGCGACACCGGGATGGTGATCGCCGGGATCAGCGTGCTCCTCCAGCTTTGCAGGAACAGGAAGATCACCAGGATGACGATGAGGATCGCTTCCACCAGCGTCTTCAGCACTTCGCGGATCGATTCGCCGACCGCCGTGGTGGTGTCGAATGCGATCTGGTACTTCAGCCCGGGCGGGAATTGCTTGGCGAGCCTTTCCAGCTCGGCGCGCACGCCCTTGTCCACCTCCAGCGCGTTCGCGTTCGAGAGTTGCATCACGCCCACGCCCATCGCCTCGTGCCCGTTGAACGACAGGTTCGCATCGTAGCTCTCGGCGCCCAGCTCCGCGTGCCCCACGTCCCGCACTTGCACCAGCGAACCGTCCGGCGCGCGCTTCAAAACGATCGCTTCGAATTCCTTCGGGACGCTCAGCCGCCCCACCGCGCGCACGCTGATCTGGTACCCCTGCCCCGACGGCACCGGCGGCTGCCCCACTTGCCCCGCCGCCACCTGAACGTTCTGCTCGCGGAGTGCGTTCACCACGTCTTGGGCGGTCAGGTTGCGGCTCGCCATCTTCACCGGGTCCAGCCACAAGCGCATCGCGTACTTGCGCTCCCCGAAGATCATCACATCGCCCACGCCCTTCACCCGTTTCAGGGCGTCTTTGACGTACACGTCCAGGTAGTTGCTGATGAACAACGTGTCGTAGCGGGTATCGAGCGTGTAGAACCCGACCGCCAGCACGAACGATCCCGAGTTCTTGTTGACGTACAGCCCGGTGGTCTGCACCTCCTGCGGCAGACGCCCCAGGGCCGTGGAGGCGCGGTTCTGCACGTCCACCGCGGCGATGTCGAGGTTGCGGTTCAGGTCGAAGGTGGCGGTGATCGAACTGGAGCCGTCGTTGCCGCTGCTCGAGCTGATGTAGCGCATGCCTTCCGCGCCATTGATGGCCTGCTCCAGCAGCGTGGTGACGCTCGATTCCACCGCTTGCGCGTTGGCTCCCGTGTAGCCCGAGTACACCGACACCTGCGGCGGCGCCAGCATCGGGAACTGCGCGATGGGCAGCGTGGGGATGGCGATGGCGCCCGCCAGGATGATGAGCAGCGAACACACCGTCGCGAATACCGGCCGCCGTATGAAGAAGTTTACGAACATACAGAAACTTTCTGTGGCGTCATCCTGAGCGAGCGCGCCTGCCGCGCGCGAGTCGAAGAGCCTGCCCTGAGCGATGCCGAAGGGACCACTACACCAAAGTCTCCCGACCTGTCATCCTGAGGCACCTTGGTGCCGAAGGACCTCGGACCAGGCTGGCGCTGCGCACCTGTTGATCGGATTTCCGGTGCCCTCTGCCTGATCAAGATTGCGACTTGCGACTCACGACTCCGGGCTCACCGCCATTCCGTCCGCCAGCATCTGCACCCCGGTCGTGATCACCTGCTCACCGGGCTTGATCCCGTCCAGCACCACGTAGCTGTTGCCCACGATCTCGCCCAGGCGCACGGTCCGCTGCTTGGCCACCGCGCCGCTGCCCTGGTTTTCTGCCACGAAGGCGAACGTCTGCCCGCTCATGCGCGACACCGCTGTCACCGGGATCAGCGGCCGCGACTCCTGCTTCCAGATCACCCGCGAGTGCACCACCTGGTCGTTGCGGAACTGGCGCTTGGGATTCGGAACCTTCGCCTTGATCAGCAACAATTGGTTCTGTGCATCCACGCGCGGCGAGATGAAGGTGACGGCGACGCGCACCGCGACCTGGTCGTTGTCGTCCAGGATCTCGACCGGCGTGCCCAGGCGCACTTCGCCGGCCTTCTCCGCAGGCACCGAGAGGTACGCCTCCAGTTCGTCTCCTTTATCCAGGGTCGTCAGTACGGTCGAGTTGGTCACCCGGTCGCCGACCCGCACCGGGATGTCGCCGATCGTGCCCACCGCCGGCGCCTTCACCGTGAAATAGCGGAGTTGGACCTCCTGCTGCCGCACGTTGGCCTCCAGCGAATCCACATCTGCCTTCGCCGCATCGTACGCGCTCTGCGCCTGGTCCACGTCCTGTTTGCTGACCACGCCCGCCGCGTAGAGCTCCTTTTTTCGCGCCAGGTCCGTCCTGTCCCATTCCAGCGTCGCCAGCTTCGACTTCCGCGTCGCCTCCTGCGAGTTCACCGTCGCTTCCTGTTTCCGTGGATCGATCTCCAGCAGCGCCCGCCCCGGCTGCACCTGGTCGCCCGATTTCACGAAGATGCGCGTGATCTGGCCCTCCACTTCCGGCTGCAGCACCGCCGCGTTCCGCGACTTCAGGGTCGCGAGGTATTCCGTGGATTGGCCCACCGCCTGCGCTTCCACTTTCTGCACCTTCACTTTTATGGCGGTGCGCGGATCTCCGCCTGCCGACTGCGCTGTCTTGCCGCAACCGCTCACGGCGACGCTCAGCAGCAGCAGCGGCGTGCCCACCCGCGCTATGAAGCCCAGCGGCATCAGTTCCTCCAATCCGGACAGCTCCTGCCTTGCTTAGACAATGATGATACGCAACGGGATACGATTCGACATCGGGAGGGGCCGGCTCCCGCGCCAGGATGGAAGGGACGCAAGTCGCCACGTATAGCGCAGGAAAACGCGCGCTGTCAACTCGGTCTCCAGCGCGAGCAGGGTCCCGGGGGAGAAAGGGATCTTGCCCATTACCACGGGGGCTGCGCGATTGACTCGGCCGCAGCGCGATGCTACCTTTCATCCCCTCCTCGGGGTGGGGATCTGCGCATTCACGACGGGACCACTTCAGACGAAAGGGTTGTCTCTGCCTACCATGAAGAACTCTGTAACGACTGAGTGCCAGGAAGGCTCTGAGCCTCTAGCCAGCATATCCTTCTGCAACCTGCCAAAGGACATGGCGGCAGAACTTAGAGCCATTAGCCACACCATTCCCTACCCGGCACGCACTGTCGTTTTCGTCGAAGGTCAGGCGCCTCCGGGCGTTTTCATTCTCCGTCGTGGCCAGGTGAAGCTCTCGCTGCGCGACTTTGACGGTGAGACATTGATCTTGAAGGTTGCGCACCCCGGCGAAGTGCTGGCGCTGAGCGATGCCGTCTCAGGCAAGAACTGCCAGCTAAGGGCCGAGACACTCGGTCCCTGTGAGATCGACTTCGTGGAGCGCGAGCACTTCCTGCATTTCGTGCAGGCTCACGAGGAGATCTGCCTGCTCGTCGCGATGGAGCTCAGTAACACATTCATGAGTACCAACCACTGGATGGGCTCTCTTGTCCTGGCGCGCTGGGTAGCGCCCAAGGTTGCCTACTTGCTGTTGGATTGGGCGCGGGCCAGTGGCGAGACGCGCCAACCCGTCCACCTTGAGCTCCTCCTGACCTACGAAGAGATCGGACAGATGGTCGGCGCCGCCCGCGAGACGGTCAGCCGCGTGTTGTCCGACTTCCAGAAAAAACGCCTCATTCGGTTACATGGTTCGTCGCTGCTCATACTCGATAGAGCTTCGCTGGCCGCGATCGTGAAGGCTGGGAGAAAGAAGTCTCCGGGCGGTCGTTCGCGAGCGCTGCGCCAGCCGGCCTGCTGCCCCTCGAACCCGGCGGCCCCGCCCGCGCGTGTGCCGGCGGCCGGCGCCTGAACTCCGTGCGGCGACTCTGAACACTTTCGAGCTTGAGCCGCTTTGCGGGCGGGAGCCCGCAAGAGAAATCCTGAGGCCCTCGGCCGAAGGACCTCTTCGGAAATGAAGTCCTGAGAAGACTTTGGCTGCCCCCCAGGGATTCGAACCCCGATATGCTGATCCAGAGTCAGCTGTCCTACCATTGAACGAGGGGGCAGCGCAGCGGGACAGCTCCGATTCTATTGGCGGTGGCGCAGGCGGTCAACTCTGCGCGTAGAATGGCGGACAACTCTTGTTGTGAGAAGGAGCGTGTATGGCTGCCGGAAGCATCATGGTCACGGAACCGGACATCACCGAGATCGCGCGCAAGCCGCTGGTGGCGGACAAATGCGCGCTGGTGGTGGTGGACATCCAGGAAAAACTGCTGCCGCCGATCTTCGAGAAGGAGCGCATGGTGCGCAACTCGCAACTGCTGATCCGCCTGGCGCACATCCTGAAGCTCCCCATCCTGGCCACCACGCAATACGTCAAAGGGCTGGGGCCGATCATCCCCGAGATCGCTTCCCTGCTCGAGGGCGTGCAGCCCATCAACAAGATGGAGTTCGGCTGCTTCAACAACTCCGAGTTCTGCTCGGCGGTGAAGCAGCTTCCCGGACAGCGCAACACCATCCTGGTGTGCGGCATGGAGTCGCACATCTGCGTCACGCAGACGGTGCTGGGCGCGCTCGACCAGGGATACATCGTCCACGTGGCGTCGGACGCCATCAGCTCGCGCGCCGAGTCCAACTGGAAGGTCGGGCTGAAGCGCATGCGGCAGGCGGGCGCCGTCGTCTCCTCCACCGAGATGGCGATGTACGAGCTGATGCGCGCCAGCGGCACCCCGGTGTTCAAGGAAATGCTGCAGCACCTGAAATGAAGTACTCAGTACTCAGTACTCAGTACTCGGTACTCGGTACTCGGTACTCAGCAGGGATTCGTCCGCGCGTCGGCGAAAGGTATTCTTATGAAAGGCACTCTTAAGAACGGCAGGAAAACGATTTCAAAGAATGGGTCGAAAGAGGGCGGCACGAAATCTGCCGCGCGCAACGGCTACGCCATCCGCACCAAGCTGATCCACGGGACGTCGAAGTCGTCGAAGTGGGATTTTTCCCACCACGTCGTTCCACCCATGACCTCGTCGGCGACGTTCCGGCTGACTTCGGCGCACCGCGGCGCGCAAGGGTTCTTCGAGTTCGCCTGCGACCGCGTTGACGTCAAGCGACACGTCCCCATCTACATCTACGACCGCCTGGACGAGCCCACGCGCGGCATGCTGGAGGAGAACCTGGCTGCGGCCGAGCAGGGCGACATTGCCGTCTGCTTCTCCACCGGGATGGCGGCCATCACCGCCGCCATCAACGTGCTGGTGCGCGCCGGCGACGAGGTGCTGGCCCACGACACGCTCTACGGCTGCACCTACTCGTTTCTGACCAACTGGGCGCCGCGACAGGGGGTGCACGCGCGCTTCGCCAACATGCGCGATACGGCGGCTCTGGCAAAGTCCATCACGTCCAAGACCCGCGTCGTTTATTTCGAGACCCCGGTCAACCCCACGCTGGAGCTGATCGACATCCCCGCGGTGCGCGGCGTGGTGGAGCGCGCCAACAAAGGACGCAAGGAGCACGAGCGCATCCACATCGTGGTGGACAACACCTTCGCCACGCCCTACTGCCAGCGCCCGCTCACCCTGGGCGCGCACGTGGTGGTGCACTCGCTCACCAAGGGGATCGGCGGATTCGGCACCGACATGGGAGGCGTGGTCATCGGCCCCAAATCGCTGCACAACGTGCTCTTTCTTTATCGAAAAGATTACGGCGGAGTGCTCTCGCCCAAGGCGGCGTGGAACGTGCTGGTCTTCGGGCTGCCCTCGCTGGCGGCGCGCATGGCGAACATGCAACGCACCGCCTGGCACGTCGCCAACTTCCTGGAGAACCATCCCAAGGTGGAGCGCGTGCTGTATCCCGGACTGATCTCGTTCCCGCAGCGTGAGCTGGCGGAGGCGCAAATGCACGACTACCGCGGCAAGTTCGCGCCGGGTTCCATGATCTACTTCACGGTCAAGGACAAGAAGGGCGACAACGCGGGGGCGGAGCGCTTCATTGATTTCATCGCCGACAACGCCTACTGCGTGACCCTGGCCGTCAGCCTGGGACAGGTCAAGACCCTGATCGAGAACCCGTACTCGATGACCCACTCCGCGTACCAAGCCGCCCGAGGCTCGGCGGGCAAGCAACTGGAAACAGCGGGCGCGCGCAGCATCGAGCCCGGCGGCATACGTCTATCCATCGGCCTGGAGGACCGCCACGACATCATCGCGGACTTGGAGAAGGGGCTGGCGGTGGTGTAATAGGGTGTCATCCTGAGCGAGGCGCGACCCGATTTTGGGCGCGCCGAGTCGAAGGACCGCTACCCGGAAAAATTCTCCTGGCGTCATCCTGAGCGAGGCGCGACCTGGGTTTGGGCGCGTCGAGTCGAAGGACCCCTACCGTACCACTCCCGGCTCAGATCCTCCCAATGCGGGTTCATCTTCTCGACCAGCGCGATCTTCTTCGCGCGCCTCCACCCCTTCAGTTGTTTCTCCCGCTCTATCGCGTTGCCGATCTCGTAGAAATTTTCGTAATGCAGCAACCGGTGGACTCCGTAGCGCTTGGTGAACCCATCCGCCATCCCGTTCTTGTGCTCCCACACGCGACGAGCAAGGTCGTTGGTGACGCCGATGTAGAGCGTACCGCTCAGGCTCCCGACGATATAGACTGCGTACACTATAGGGGTCCTTCGACTCGCGCCGCCGAGGCGGCGGCACTCGCTCAGGATGACACCATCAAGTGTGGGTGCCGTCGAAGGGTACCGCTGTGACAGCGCTCACGCGCACCTGTGTCCCATCGGCCTGGAAGACCGGCACGACATCATCGCGGACCTGGAGAAAGGGCTGGCGGTGGTGTGAGGACCACCGCCACCTCGCCCAAACAGCTTCCCGCTACTTGTGTGATCACGCCGCCTTGTCCGCGGTAAACTCCGGATACTTGGTCTCCGGGGCGCCGTGCACCATGGTGTAAGCGTATTCCACGCCCACGCCGTACGCTCCCAGGTGCCGCTTCACGATGTCGATGACCGCGTCGTAGGTGTCCTTTTCCGCCCAGTCGCGCTGCCATTCGAGCATCACGGAGAGAGCGGTCACCGGTTTCGCGCCGGCCTGGATCACCCGCTTCATGGCATTGTCGTGAGAGAGCTGGTTCACGTCGCCACAGCAGTCCTCGACCACGTACACCTCGTAGCCGTCGTGAATGGCCTGAATGGTCGGCAGCGCCACGCAGGTCTCCGTCCACAGACCCGAGAGGACGATCTTCTTGCGTCCGGTCTTCTGGATAGCGGCGACGAAGTTCTTGTCGTCCCACGAGTTCATGGTGGTGCGCTCGATGGGCTTCTGGTCGGGGAAAATGGCCTGGACCTGCGGCCACATGTTGCCGCTGAAGCTCTTGGTCTCGACCGTGCTGAGCACGACCGGCACGTCGAAGACGCGCGCGGCTTTCGCCAGCACGATGTTGTTGTTGATGATGCTCTGGCGGTCGAAATTGGCGACGCCAAACAGCATCTGGGGTTGGAGATCGATGATCGCCACCACGCTGTTGGCCGGGGTGAGCAATCCTTTTTCGCTGCGCTTTGCGCGGCGTGTCTTGTTCGGCATGATTTCCTCCTTAATCTGTCTTTTGTCTGCGCGTGCCCAGGTCCCGTTGAAAGCGTTATAGATGGGAGGAACGGTGTGCGGGTTCAGACTTTGTTCGAAGCGCTAGAGCAGGGTCAAGCCGGGGGAATAGGTCTATCATCGGCCTGGAGGACCGGCACGACATCATCGCGGATTTGGAGAAGGGGCTGGCGGTGGTGTAGGAGCAGTTTGAGATGAAGATATGAAATACGCGATTACACGGCAAGTCATCGGTTGCAAGACACAGGTATCAATTGAACATTCAGAGTTCGAGGCTATTCGTGTTGCCTCACGTCGTCTTGTTGGATTACTGCAAATCGAAGCAGACTACGACATTTTGGTTGGGAATTACGTGGATCTGGAAGTTACCGCGCTATCCCTCGCGGCTGACGGTTTTGTGAGATTCCGCCAATCCCGAACTGACTTTGATCGGGACCACAGGCGAATGAATAGGGTAATCGCAAACCTGCTCTCATCGGCAAGAGCCTACATCGATCACACCCATCACAATGTTTCCTCATTGCTAAATTGTTCGGCGACAGAACGGGCAAGCGTTCGACGGTTATTCGGAAAGGAATATGCTGATTCACTGAGCTATCGCGTTATCGAAGCACTGCGCAATTACACTCAGCATTGTGGTCTGGCTAGCCAGAGTTTCGGTTATAGCTTGCGCTGGACGGGACCGCCTGATGACGGTAATGAGCGGCTCCTGTGTGGGCTCTCTGTGAACCTAATCGTTAAGGAAATACGAGCCGACGGGCAGTTCAAGACCACCGTGCTGGATGAACTGGAACGGGCCGAGGGTGATTCAGTTCCATTGTTGCCCCATATTCGTCGATATGTTGCGAGTCTCTCCTCGATAAATGAGGAGATACGAACAGTCTTCGCGCCGAAGAAAAAAGCATGGGGCGACACCCTCAAGGAGTTCATCGCGCGATACCGCGCTGTGAGTACCGACGGGCACGATGTCGGTTTGGCCGCAGTTGCACTCAGGGAAGACGGTACCGCCGCAGAATGGATCTCGCTAGGTGCTCAACTACAGGAGCGGGTTGAAAAGCTGCAGGCCACGAACCGGAAGTTAGTCAACCTGCACAAAGTCCAAGTTATTAGTTGAAACGCAGGCGACCGTCGTTGACTCCTCGGCGGCCAAGCGGACTTGAATATCGCCCAGCCATCCCTTGTTCCGGTTTCAGAACATCCAGAAAAACATAGGCCTCGGCTGATTCTGCGTAGTAGCATTCGCACAATCATCTCGGAGGTGTGACGTGTTTTGCCACAAGTGCGGAACGGATGTGCAGGATGATTCATTCTTCTGTCGCAAGTGTGGCACCGCAATAGGTGAGCCGTCGAAGGTCGGCGTGCCTCGAGGAGCAGCGGCAGCATCACCCGCACCGTCTCCACAGGTGGTGTATGCGCCGGTTCGACCAAAGCCGCACATTGCTCTGTGGATATTGTTGCCGGTCCTGCTTCTCGTCGTGTGGTGGGCGGCATCAAGCACGAGTCCAGGCGCACAGCAGCTCCGTCAAGCTGCTACTCAAACCCAAACTCAAACCATCGTGAACACAGCGTTCACCGTTAATGCGAGCAGCTATCGATATTACAAATTTATTGTTCCGACAGGAGCAGGTCGCCCTCGTGTACGTGGACGCTTTAGCGCGACGGGGGGAATGGGCAACGATATCGAACTATTCGTACTCGATGAAGACGGGTTCGTAAACTTTCAGAATGGCCACTCAGTGCGAACCCACTTCAACAGCAACAAAGTCACCCAGGGCAGCGTCGACGCAGGCTTGCCTGGTGAAGGAACTTACTATCTCGTCTTCAATAACAATTTTTCGCTGCTGACACCAAAGGCTGTGACCGCCAACCTAACGCTCGAGTGGAGATAGGCGGGTGGCCCGTCCTAGCCCGGGTGTGGCTAGGGCGGGGATGTTTGCCTGAGATATCCGTCGTCCCTACGGGCTTCGGGACTTCGTCCCTCGTCCGGGCTGAAGCCCGGAACTACCTCTATGCGCCCTTTTCCCAGGACTTCCCCTTCGACTCCGCTCAGGGCAGGCTAACTGCCTGGGCTAACCTTCCGCCGCGCCGATGGCGCTGCATCATCTTCTACGCATGAGCCCGCTTCAGCGGGCGACAGAATCTAGCCCCGGGCGCGGTAGGCCCGGGCTCGGTAGCTCAGGGCTTCAGCCCTGAGTCGCATCGCGACCCCGGGATTCGCGGACTTTAGTCCGCGAACCAGGGGTAGGCATCCCACAAAATCCCCGAGCCCCTTCAGGGACGGCACAGGGGCGCGAGGGCGTAAGCCCGTGCGCCTCACACCGTCGCAGCTCCCGCTTTTCCCCTCGTGCCCCTTCGTGGTCCGTTGTGGCCTTTGTGTTGAGGCTTTTCCCGATTCTTCTACCCCTGTCCGTAAGTCACTGAAAGCAAACCACCGCGCCAAATCTGGATTTGTATAGCTTTAAGCTATGTCAAGAACTTTATTTTCGTGCCCCGTAACCCGCTGACTCTGCTGGCCCTTCTCCTCGATGCCCCGGCGCCCACAATGCTTTGACTTGCTATTCTGGATGTAGCGAGCCTCGTGCCTGCTCCGCTGCCATCCGCAACGCCGGTTCTTTGACAATTCCTTTCTCGCACACGACAGTGCCGCCGGTTCCCTAGCTACTAACTGCTAGCTACCAGCTACCAAGTCGAGGCGTTTGGCGGGCGTGAGGCATAGCCGGGTGCCCGCCGCCGAGACCCTGAGCGTCGCCGAAGGGTCTACTGACCCTCTTGATATCAAGAGCTAACTCCTTTGTTTCGACTGATGACGGTAGGGGGGAGGGGGGCCCAATCTGAAGCGCTCCTGCGACCTGGCACTTCTGTCCTGCCCTGACCGACGCCCAGCGGCCGGCAAGATCCTCAGATCGCAGATTTCAGATCCGTGCGTCGAGAGCGGTGCGCTTCCGCGGCTTGCCGAGGGCGACCAGGAAGATGGCGCTCTTCCCCGCCGCATGAGGCGAGAAGAAGTTGACCACGTCGTCGTCGAAGAAGGTCAGCCCGGTCGCTCCCAGGCGCTGGGCGTATGCCGCCAGATACATCTTGCCCCCGACGATGCCGGCTTCCAGTTGGGCCGCGCGGTAGCCGCGATTGCCGAACCTCTCCAAAATGATGCGGAGGTCCGCAAAAAAGAAGATGTCCACGCAGGCTTCCGCGGGCAGCTCCTGCTCGAGTCCGAGGTGGTAGGCCTCGGCTCGGAAGTCACCTGCCTTCAAAAGCTCCAGCGATCGCGTGTCGCGGCGGGAAAAGTAGGCGCCCGGTCTCAGGCCGTCGACAGCGTGCGCGATCAGATAAAGGTCGTTGAGCTGCGCACCCGGCGGAACAAGAAAATCGGCTGCCACACCGCGAGTCGAGCGATCCAGGATGGTGGAGAGTTGCGGCAGAGTGAGCGATTCATTCCGATCGAAGTTGCGGGTCGAGCCGCGCCGCAAGATGACCTGCTCGATCGTGTCATTCGGCTGATCTGCCTCGGCCAACGGCGCGAGGTGCACTTCCTGGTTTGCCGGGCGCGGCGGTGGCACGACTAGAGGAATCTCGCGCCATTGCCGCACTTCCTGCTCCGACCGCAGCGAGGACGCCGCATGCATCTCCAGCATCGCGGGGTATTCGACCTCGCGACGGGAGAGTGGGACACTTTCCAAACCCAGCGGCGGCACATCCGCCGGCGGAGGCAGAGCCGGCGCAGATACGCGCCCCACCGGCACCAGGCAAAACGAGACCTCGCGTGCGGTGTCGAGGTCGAGCAAACGGTTCATCTCGGCATCCACGAATCCGAGAACGACCTGGGCGGGCAAGCCCGAGGCGGTGGCGGTGGCCAGCATGTTCGCCAGCAGCGTGCCGTTGTCCCAGCCGAAATGGCGATAGGTCCGCGCCTGATATTTCCATGCATTCCGCCAGTAGGTGCCGGTGCAGATGATGGTGGCGGGAGCGTGGGCCACCGCCGGCTCGTCCGCTGTGGCCCGAGCCAGGTTGCCGCGAAAATCTCCCCTGCGCAGGCGCCGCAGGGCGACGTCCGCCGGGCCAAAGTGATAGACGCCGGCCTCCAGGCCGGGGAGATCGCCACACACCACATACAACTCGATCTCGTAAAGAGCCCCGGTGCAGGCTGCGGCGCGAAAGTAAATATCGCCGCCCGGAGACGACCGGCCCTTGGTGATGCCGGCGGAAAAATAGAGGATGCGCGCCAGGTCTTGCAGCTCGGGCACAGAATCCTGGTCGCGCGAAAGCGCCACTTGGGAGATCGCCGACAGAGCGGCCACTCCCGTCTGGGACACATCCCGAGGCAGAGCCAGCGGCTCGATCGCCGGATAGATCTTGAACGGCAGCGGCCGATTCGGCCAGTCCAGGAAGTGTGGATTGTTACGAACACTCCAGTACGAGTGCTTGGTGCCGTCGTGGTACGCCCACGCTGCCTGGAGGTCGCGATTGTTCATGGCCCTGCGGTTCCACCCTCATCGGCGAATGCCGCGTTGATTGTACGGCTTTGCCGAGCGGGCGGAAGGACCGGGGCGCTATCATCGCGGATTCGGAGAAGGGGCTGGGGCTAGGCGCTCATCTTGGCGTAGGCGTCCAGCTCCTGACGGAATTTCTGGTTGGCGTGGTGCAGGTAGTCCTGCAGCGGGAGCAGAGGGCGGCTGACGATGTGCAAGGTGTCCGGCGAGATGGCGCCGCTGGACACGAGCTGGC
The DNA here is from genome assembly GCA_020073495.1 of Terriglobia bacterium. Lineage (NCBI taxonomy): Bacteria > Pseudomonadati > Acidobacteriota > Terriglobia > Terriglobia bacterium. The sequence goes on along the minus strand of JAIQFD010000003.1, from coordinate 471,567 downwards.
GGCCGGCCTCCTTGGCGGCATCGAGCACGTCGCGCACGGGAGCTCCCATCTCCAGCAGGACCGACAGCGCGGGGGCGTGCGGGCGCAGCAGCGCGCCGGCGAACTCGTAGCCGATCACTCGGCACAGCATCTCCATCTGGGCCAGCAGGGGATCGAAGTTGTCCATCTCCCAGAAACCGCACGTGGATACCAGGACGATCTTGGAAAGCCGCACATCCGGACGAGTGGGATGTGAGCAATGTCCGTCGCGCAGGGTGATGTAAGGCTCGGCCAGGGGCAGGATCCGGTCCATGAGGTTCTTCATCGGCCCGGAGACACCCCAGACATACACCGGAGTAGCGAAGACCCAGACGTCGGCGGCGCGCAGCTTGGGGTGGAGCGTCTGCATGTCGTCTTCCTGGAAGCAGTGGCCCGGGGTCTTCAGCCAGCAGTTGAATTCGCCCTGGCAGGGATGGATGTCGAGCTTCCTCGTATAGAATAGCTCGACTTCGCCGCCGGCCTCGGCGACGCCGTCCAGAAACGGCTGAAGGATGCGGGCGGTATTGCCCTTTTCCATCAGGGGACTGCCATTGAACGCGAGCACTTTCATGGCGGCTTCTCCTTCCGTATCAGTCTCAATTCTTCTCCCGGAGCAGAGGACGCCGCTGTGACCCGGGTCACGCACCCGTGCCCATTACTTCCGGCACATCCCGCGCGCGACTTCGTGCGGGCCAGCGGTTTAGACTGCGGCAGGAGGAGTCCCATGCGGGCGGCATCCTTTCTTCTTCTTCTAGTGATCTCCGCGGTCCTCGTATCCCCTGATCTCGCGCCGGCACAAACGAAATCATCGCCGCGTACGGCGCAGCAGATGTTCGAGCGCGGGATGAACCTGATCACCGGCACCGGCGTCAACCGGAACGATATCGAGGCGGTGAATTACTTCCGCCGCGCCGCCGAGGCGGGATACGCGCCGGCGCAGACTGTCATGGGATATCTCTACGAGACCGGAACCATGGTATCCAGCGAACCGCAGATGGCAGCGCAGTGGTACGCCAAGTCTGCCGCGCAGAACGACCGGTTGGCGCAGTGGGTGCTAGGGCGAATGTACCTTTCGGGAAACGGCCCGATGCGCGACCGCAACCAGGCCATGAATTGGCTGCGTCAGGCGGCCGAGGCCGGAGATCCGTTCGCCGCGCTGTTGATGGGCGAAGCTGAGGAAGAGATCGAACCCGGCCCCGCGGTGCCGTGGTATCGCCAGGCGGCGCAGCAGGGATTGCCCGAGGCGCAGGCGCGTCTGGGACGCCTGCTGGCCAGCGGGCGCGTGGGGGCTCCGCAAAAGTACGAAGCTTATGTCTGGCTGCTGGTGAGCTTCGAGAACGGCAACAGCGGCGTGGGCGATGACTTGCGGCGGATCGAGACCGATCTGGGATCGACCCGCGTCGAGGAAGCGAAAGTCGAAGCACGCAAGCTGCGCGACAGCACGCTGCGCGCGGCGGTCGCCAAAGGCTGTACCGGATGGGACGGCGAGCTCAGCGCTCTGCCCAGCACGCCTCCGCCCAAGTTGCAGGCCATGTGCCGGTGAGCCTTGATTTGCTGCCGATGGTTTGACCGCTTGCAGCCCATCCGCTAGTATTGACCTGCGGGGTGGAGCAGTCTGGTAGCTCGTTGGGCTCATAACCCAAAGGTCGGTGGTTCAAATCCACCCCCCGCAACCAAACGGACGCTGAGGGCTAAACCCGCAAGCGTCCTTTCTTCTTTTGGTTGCAAGCCAGAGTGCATCTGCCACTTCCCTTCACTGAATGACGGTTTCGGCCTTCTTGTTCCCAATTTTGGGAACAGTTGGGAACAGATCGCCAAAAATCGCCCTTTCCAACGCCAGCGCCGCCCCACGTTCGGCTTCCGCAGCCGTATGGGTATAGACGTTCGCGGTCATGTCGATTGTGGAATGCCCGAGCAGCTTCTGGGCGAGTTTCAGATTGCCCGTCTCCGCGTTGATGAAGCTCGCTGCGGAGTGGCGGAACGTATGCAGGCCGGCACAGCGTGAGCTACGTGGAATCTGTAGCCGATCCAATGCCGGGTACAACACATCCCTGCGGATGACGTCAGGATTCAAGGGAGCGCCGTCCGGTTTACAAAAGACAAAGTCTTCGTCTGAGCCGTGGGCGGTAGCGCGACGATGCTCTTGAAGGGTCAGCTTCAGAGCCTCGCCAAAATACACGGTCCGAACGCTGCCCTCCGTCTTAGGCGGCAGGAGCTGGCCATTCCACACGCTCTGCCGAATCTCCAGCTTGCCTACGTCCAGATCGACATTCTTCCACCGCAGGCCAAGCAGTTCCCCAAGCCTGGCACCCGTGAGCGCTGCACAAACGAAGAACGCACGGTGATCGCGACGGACCGCGTCCAGAATGGATTTGAGCTGAGCGGCCGTCCAAATCGGTTTCTCGCTTCTCACCATCTTCGGTTTGTGTTTCTGTCTCACGGGAGACCGAAGCACGACATAGTTGTCGACCGCCAATGAAAACACGCTGCCGAGCAGCGCCAGTTCATTCCTCGCGGTCTTCGGAGACACGCCCGATGTCAATCGCTCCTGCATAATGCTCTCAATGTGCAGTGGCGAAACCTCGGCCATGCGAAGAGCTCCGATTCGCGGAAGAATGTGGTTCTTCAAGCCTGACTCGTATGCGCGCCGTGTAGACGGTTTAGCGCCTCGTCTTTCCAAGTAAGGGCGCCCATACGCTTCCACGAAAGCATTCACAGTCAGGTCCTCCGGCTGATGTGGGCGGTTTGTTGCTTCCCTGATTCGCTTATCCAGCTCCGCACGAGCCGCCTTTTTGTTGCTTAGACCACGTAAGGTCTCTCTCTTGTGGATCCATTTGCCGTCCAAACCACGGATGCGGTACCGGATGGTGAACACCTTTCCGTATCGGCGTGTCCCTCGTCAGCGACAGTGGGACAGATTGAAACCAGCCTTAAGCTACAGATCTGTAAGGTTCCGTTTGCCCAACAACGGGAGTAGGCTTCCGCAGCCTGCTCGCTTCGCTCACACCCTATTCTGCCGTACTTCGACTTCTAGCGATAAATGCTCGCCCCCGTGATCCGTTGCCGCCGGCAGTTTGAGATTTGCGGATCAGCAGTTTGCGGCTGTCGCTCGGCAGGGGCTTCTGGAACACCCTCACCTGCGGCAGACCCAGCCACTGCTGAGATGACATCGCCGCCAGCATCCTCCCTAGCCTGCGCTGGCTAGCCGGCTAGAACGAGATGGTGATCGCAATCCCCGGGCCAGGATGCCTGCGGTTGTACATGTAGTAGCCATCATTATCGTAATCCACGTAAACGTCGTCGGTTTCGTACCAGTTCTCTCCCCAGAATTCTTGCCACGGGTCAACAAGACTGAACCAATAACCACCGTACTGGAAGCGCGGATACCCGCCAACAACCATGAAGGGCAGGCTGTAGATGCGGAATCCGTGATCGCGACCGTAGTAGCTACGGAAATATCCGTCGTCAATGCGGTAGCCGTTGGAGCCACCGCGTTGCTGCCAGGTGCGGTGTTCGGACTGCCAGCTTTCTTGTGCGCGATGCTGCTGCCAAGCTCCCCGCTGTTCGCGTTGCTGTTCTGGCGTGGCCTCTTGCTGCTGCTGGGCGCGCTGTTGCTGCTGTTGTTCAGGCTTGGCTTGCTGTTGCTTGCCCTGCTGCTGCTCGGGCTTGGCCTGCTGTTGCTTGCCCTGCTGCTGCTCGGGTTTGGCTTGCTTGGCGGGCTGGGCTTGCTTTTCAGGCCTGCCCTGCTTTTCGCCCGGCTGCTCCTGCTTCTGCTTTTCGCCTTGCTGCTCCTGCTGTGCGTAGACAGGCGCAGTGGCTCCGATGAGTAAAGAGAGAACTGCTGTGCTGATGACTCCAAGTCGTTTCATGCTCGTTGCCTCGGTTGCAGCTTAAATGCAGCAAAGTCGATGGACTGTCTCCTCTTGACCACTTGGGAAACTGTCGACCCGGTCACGAATTCTGCGATTGGTGGGGTCGGCTAACTGAACAATTGGGAAGCCACCCGGTCAGTGCGAAGAAATCTCTTCTCACCAACAATCCAAGTTTCGCGGGTCATCAGGTGAGAAAGGCTGTTCTCAACAACACCCAGGCGCCACGACCGTATCGGGCCCTGCTCGGGCGCGGCAAATCAGCGCAAGGAATGCTTCCGCGCTCCCTTTGACTTTCGAGTACCGACGGTTTACTTTCCCGCGCCCGTCATCGTCATCGGGCGGCTCAACTCGATGGTGATCTCCGAGCCCGCGGGCAACTCCGCGGAATGACGCTTGGTCAGCCAATGCGCCATGGTGACACTGGCGCCCACGGTTGCGCCGATCAGCGCGCCCTTGCCGCCGCCGGCCAGCGCCCCCACGCCAAGCCCGGCCCCGGTGCCGATCGCGATCTCCTTCTTGTCCCCGCCCGTCGCTCCCGCACCCTTGATCTTGCCTTCGTCGGTGACCCTGGTGCCGGAGTGCTTGTCCGTATCCACCACCACGGCGCTGATGTTGAACTTGTTTCCGTCCGGCATGGTCAGCAGGTCCGGACGCAGGTCGATCTCCGGCACGCCCTTGATGCGCCGCGGCTCCGAGATCTTCGCCACGTGCCCCTCGATGGCCGCGCCCACCGGGATCACGACCTTGTTCTCGATCATCACCGGCTCGGTCACGCGCCCGGCGAAGCTGTCACCCACCTTGGTCGTGCGCGTCGAGATCGGCGTCTCCAGTTTCATCTTTACTCCGGTGCCCGCCGGCAACGACAGCGTCTGCGCCGCCGCCATTCCCGCCAGCAGCATCGCCATTAGCACCACGCCTAACGCTCTCTTCATCCTGCCTCCTTCGATTTTCATCTCCAGCCGGAAACTTCTCTTGTTGGCCCTTTTCGGCCTTCTCCACCGTCGCTGGCGCGGTCGGGATGACAGCGGAGTCAGTGATTGCTGGGCTGTTTCGGAGTCAGATCGCAGGCACGCTTCACCCGGGCAAGATCAAGGCCAGCGGGCGAGAATTCCGCGATCTCGCGGCCTCTTCGTCCGCGGATTTCCACCTTGAAGACGTGAGCTCCGATCAACTCGCGCGTGGTGCCTTTGTCCATGGAGAGGAACCGGCCACGAATCCAGTTCCAGCCGTGATAGTGGTGCGTGTCGTCGACGCGCACCCGGACCTCCATCTGGGGCTGTCCCCAAAAGCCGGGACGGTTGGGCGGGCCCAGCCGCATGCCGGGATTGAAGTCGGCGTAGGTGTACTTGCCATTGGTGCAGACGAGTTCGATGCGAGGCTTGTAATCCGGGTCTTCGCTCAAGTAGTTGTCCGCCAGAAGTTCAAAGCGGACCCTCTTGGCGGCGGTCATCTTGTCTTCGGAATGGAACTCGATCCACTTGCCGCCGGCGCCGACGCCGTCACTTTCGCCCTGATAAGGGCTCATGACGCGGCTCTGGGCGCTGGCTGACAACGCCGCCGCGCAAACCACCGCGAAGACTGCAAAGAACGCATGCGTAGACAAGGACCGACGGTTTTCCCGTTCAAAGAATTGCAGTGCTTTCAAGGTCGCTCCCAAGTAGGACATTGTTACCCATTTACCGTCCACGTCTGCCGTCGCCGCCCCCGTGCGACGAGCCACTGCCTTTCGAGGACCCGCCACCGCGGCTGCTCGGCGCCGAACGGGCGCCGCTGGAGCTGGGAGCAGAACGTCCGCCGCCGCTGTAACCGGGGGCCGAGCGTGCGCTGCTATAAGCACCTCGGCTGCTGGGCGCCGAACGGGCGCCGCTGGAGCTGGGAGCAGAACGTCCGCCGCCGCTGTAACCGGGGGCCGAGCGTGCGCCGCTATAAGGACCCCGGCTGCTCGGCGCCGATTGCGCCCCGCTGTAGCTGGGAGCGGAACGTCCGCCGCCGCTGTAATCGGGGGCCGGGCGTGCACCGCTATAAGCACCTTGGCTGCTCGGCGCCGAACGCGCGCCGCTGTAGCTGGGAGCAGCACGTCCGTTGTTATAGGCGCCTCCACCGGAAGAGCGCGGAGTGACGATCGGCTGCCTCATGTTGAGGGGCGGACGAGAGGATGCGCTGTTGCCACGGCCCTCTGAACCCGAATTGCGGGAAGTGCCGTACGAACCGGCCGCCCTATTGGACTCAGACGATGAGCTCCGTGGCATCGGCGAAAATTTTTGCCAGCCGCCACCGTTGCTGTTGCTACTCTGGCGAGAGGGCGTGAAGCTACCCGAGTTGCCGGATCTTGGCGCCGAGCCACCATTCGAATTGCCTCTCGTTCCCGGACTTTGGCCGAAGCGCTGAAACCCGTTGTTCGAGTTGCTGTTTCCGGGCCTCGAAGCTTCGCGGCCGTTTCCAGTGGAGCTGCCATCCTGCCGGTTGAAGTTCGAGTTCTGCGACTGCCCTCGCTCAAACGAGCGCGGAGCGGCTGCACTGGTACCTCGGGCCGAGAAGAAGCGCTGATTCTGAGACCGGTTCGGAATCGTGGAGGCAGCCGCCGAGCGTCCGCTGGCCGAGAAGCTCTCCCGGCTCGGAGTTACGGGCAGTCTGCCAGTCGCGAAACGAGCATTCTGGAACGCCGCGTGGCTCATTGGCTGAGCATTCATACGGCCTCTGCCGAACTGGTTGGCTGAGACAGTCGTCCCGCCGCGGAAACGCTGGTCATGCAGCGCAAGCTGCACGTTCGAGAACCGCGTGCCGCCGTGCAGCGGAGCAAAACCGCCACGGTTGAAAGTGTTGAACCCGGCAACGCCGAACCGCCCGCCATGCCGTCCATACCAGGGATGGAAACGGTCGCACGGTCCAAGGGGAAGCCATCCGATCGAGCCCCAGCCGCCGAAACCGACTCCGAATCCGAAACCACCGCCGAAGCCGAAGAACGAAACATAAGCCGGCGCCCAGATCGGACGGTAATACGGGTACCCGTAGGCCGGACCGGGCCACCAGGCCCACGCTCCGTCGTACATCATCCAGCGGCCGTAGTGATACGGCGCCCAGCCCCACGGATCATACGAAACCCAGGTCCATCCCCAATAAGGCTCATACACCCAGCGACCCGCGCGATAAGGAGCCCAGCCGACTTGAACAGTCGGGCGCCACACTGGACCATAATCCGGAACTTCCGTCCAGGTGCCGTAGGCGTCGAGATCTTCGGCTCCTACGTAGTAGTCGTTGGTGCGCCGCCGCGATGCCGCATTGCGGATGGTGTTGTCGCGATCGGAGCTCCACTGGTCCCAGGCATCCCGGGCAGGTGCGTCGCTGATCTTGTATTGCGCCTGATCGGCGGTGCCCTGCACGGTAATGAACTGGCCCGGTCCCACGCGGGTGCCGCCTTGCGGGGTGGTGACTTCCACCTCGCCCGTGCGAACCATCACCTCGGTGCGATCATCGCCGGCAACCATGATCCGAAAGCTGGATTCGTGACGATTGGTACGAATGGCAACGTTGGGCGTATCGATCTCGGCGTCCGCATCGCTGTTCTTGTAGACGGAGAAACTCGCCATTCCACGTCCAAGTTGGATCTGGATCTGCGAGTGGGTAAGAGTGGTGATGTTGGCCTGCGAACGCTCAGAGAGGCGGAGTATGTTGGCGTAGTCGAGCTGAAGCTCGGCGCGCGCATTGTCGCCGGTCGAAACGCGGTCACCCGCGAGGACGGGAGCATTGAGCGCAGCCGCAGACCAGTCGTTGGAATCGCCACGCTGCGTGGAGACGTCGCCATGGATCAGACTGATGCGCGCAACGCCGGCGTTTGTCTCATCGGGGGCCGGCGCGCTGTAACTCGGATCGCCGGAGCCTGGGTCGTTGGAGCCTTGTCCCATCGACCCCGGATTCATCGGACCCTGGTCCATGGAATCCTGGTCGTTGGGCTCTTGGGACATCGGCACTTGGACGCTGGGGGCCTGGGCTACTTGCGAATCTTGATCCGGCACTTGGTCGTCCGGGTTCTGAGCGCTGACGGTGCCTGGAATCGCGATCAAGAATCCTAGAATTGCTGCAATTAGCTTGAATTTCATATGTACCTTCACCCTGTTCGGGACAAGACTCTGCCCCAATAGATGCAGGCCGAATGCCAATGTTGGGTGACCGGCCGCAATTTCGGTAACTGCATTGTTCCTGGCAAGTTAGGCTGGACAAAACATCTCGCACAGGCGGCGATTCGCAGGGCTCCGGTGGCCCGTTACCACCAGTTGTGGTGGTTTTCGGCCAGGCGCCTGATTCCTGAAGGATCGAATTCAGCGACTGTGAGTACCCCAAAGATAATTTCGGTCGATCTGCAGGATCCTATCCGGACGAGCAGCATCGAAAAGGGGCGTTGACGAACGAAACGATCGAGCAGATTTATGCGGCAAAGGATCAGATCGATCGGTCCCTCAACGGCCCGAAGTATCTCGCGCCTCTGCTTGACGCTGGCGGCGCGGGGAGGCATCGGATCGAGCTGCGCCATTCGAAGTTTTGGGATCGCCAGCCGCATCAAGGTTGGCCAACATGTCTTTTGCGGGGGCATAACCTCGATCGGCTGCCTTCTGTAGCCATGCACGAGCAGTCTCAAGATCCTTCGAAACGCCGTAGCCGTGGTAATAAATCATGCCAAGGTCCCATTGCGCGACAGGGACACCCGCATCAGCCGCTTTTCTGAACCACTTCGCTGCTTCGGTGAAATCGCGTATCACTCCCCAACCGTGAAAATAGAGTCCACCGATCATCCATTCTGCCACCGCAGATCCCTGGTCAGCCGCATTACGGTACCAATGCATCGCTTCGCCGTAATTCTGGGACGTGCCTTGCCCATCGCGATACATGGAGCCTAGATTCACTTGAGCTTGCCGATATCCATGTTCGGCTGCCTTTCTCATCCAGTGCATCGCCTCACCGTAGTCCAGCGGAACGCCTTTTGATTGGAGGTAGGCATTCGCCAGATAAACCTGCGCCATTGACCATCCCGCCCGTGCAGCCGTGGACTCCATATCCACGCCGCGCCTGTACCACCTCTCGGCCTCGCGGCTCTCCTTGGGGACGCCGTTGCCGTCGGCATACATGTCACCGATTCGGAAATTTGCGCCGGCTATGGCTCCGGCCTCAGAGCGAAGATCGCTCCACTGACCCAGCAAATCCGGATCCCGGATGGTTGCGGCTTTCATGTACCAGCGCAGTGCTTCGGCCGGGCTCTTGCCGACGCCGATCCCATGTTCGTGCATTCTCGCAACGTTGTATGTTCCCCACGCGGAACCCATTTCAGCGGCCTTCAGGTAATGCATATAGGCTTCGCTCGGGCTGGGATCACTGGTCAAACCACTCTCTGCGAATCGACCGAGATAATCCTCGGCGTACGCATCGCCTTGACTGGCCGCAGCCTGAAGGTAGCGCAGCCCGTTTGGAGGATCTTGAGCAGTACCCAAACCATTTTTCAGCATCACGCCAAGGTCGCACTCGGCCCGAGCGTAGCCCTGGTGCGCTGCCTTCTCCAGCCACGTCCCTGCCTTAGCCGGATCGGGCGTCACGCCACGTCCATCAAACAAGGCCTCGGCAAATCTCGTCTGCGCCTCTGCGTTACCCATCTCGGCTGCCTTGCGATACAGGTGGGCAGCTTTGGCTTCGTCCCGGTCCACATCGGAACCGAGTCGGTACTTGTCAGCCTGCTGGAGTAGCTTCTTCGCCGCCGCTTGAGTTTGCGTGTGAAGCTGGTTTGCAGGCCGGTGCTCCTGAGCAGTGACCAGAGGTCCGGTCACCCGTTCGACTGGATTCCCGTCTTCCTGGGCCCGCGAACGGCCGATCTGCAGAATCAGTTTGGCGTTCGCTCCCGCACCTCGAAGCTGCTCCTCGACCTCATCGGTCAACTCGAAATCCACTGAGTACTTTTTCACCAGTGTAGCCATGCGTTTGTTCGGCACTCCGGACTTGAGACCGTGTTCTACGTCGGCGAGCGAAAGTGGCGGCGGGGCATTATTTGCCGTTCTCGTCTGACCCGCGGTACTCCCCACCAGGAATAACAAAATGCAGCCGACTAATAGCGTCGTAGCGCGCATGTTCACCTCCGATTGCTTGCGATCTCATTTTCCGCTTGCATCGCCCGACGGGCGCGCTGCAGGCGGGCTTTCGCAGCGGTGTTATTCCCGTCGACCTGCAAAGCGTGTTTGGAGCTGGCGATTGCCGCTGTGTAATCGCCGTTGTCCATCTGGCGGTCGGCCGACTCCAGGTAACTCTGTGTGGTATGTGCTGAAGCTCCGTGAGATCCACGCGCCATGGTCGTCACTCGGCGTGTCGATCTCTCCTTCGGCCTCGGAACCCTTGCAGGCGTTGAAGTGCGAGGGTCCCTGGCCGGCTTCGACGCGGCGCGTGCCGTAGCTCCGCGAGACCCGTGTGCCGCTGTCGCCGTTCGGCGTGTCGTTCTCGCCTTCGGAGTCCTCGAAGACGTTGCAGCACGCGAGGCCCTGCCCGGCCGGGACTTGGATCTGCGTCCACTCTGTGCGTTTCTAGCCGGCTGAACGGTTCCTTCCATGCTGTTCCGTGAGGGCATGGGTCGCACTTTGCCGGCCGGATCCAGCTGCGCGCCTGCCCTGATCGGAATGAACTGGCCATGCCCCTGGATCGCTTCCTGCACCTGCGCCGCCTGCTTGTCGAGGGACTGCGGCGACGCAGCCGGCGGCTTCTTGGTGAAGAACCGCTCTGGTTGGTTTCCGCGCAGCATCGATGCGCTTGCCCTGCGATCGTTCCCCGAAAGGCCCTCTCGAGTCGGCACGATGGGCAGATTCCCGGTCATCATGCGCCCGTCGCGAAAAGCCTCGCGGCTCACCGCGGTCGGCGCAGTGCGCCCGGTGCCGAACCGATTCACCGGAACGGCCGAGATCGACTGACGAACGCGCTCATTGCGCGCCGCCAGCCGCAGGTTGGAGAATCGATTGCCGTCGTGCAGCGGGGCCACTCCGCCGACGCCGCGATTGATGTTCGAGATGTTGGTGACGTTCACCACGGTGAAGCGCGAGCCGTACTCCCCGTACCAGGGGAAGAAGCGATCACACGGACCGATCGGCAGCCAGCCCACCGATCCGAAAGCGACGGAAGCTCCCAAGTGGCCGCCGAATCCGAAGAACGACACGTAGGCCGGCGCCCACACCGGCCGATAGTTGCCGTCAACCGCTCCCGGCCACCACATCCAGGAACTTCCATAGAGGAACCAGCGGCCGTAGTGATAGGGCGCCCATCCCCACGGTTCGTTCGAGACCCACGTCCAGCCCCAGTACGGCTCCCAGACCCAGCGGCCGTCGCGATAGGGGGCCCAGCCCGCGGCCACGACCGGTGACCATACCAGACCGTAGTCCGGCACGTTGACCCAGCGTCCGTTGGCATCGAGATTTTCGCTTCCTACGTAGTAGCGGTTAGTGTTGTTCCACGATTGAGCGTTGCGGATCACTCTGTCGCGTTCGTTGGTCCACGAATCCCAGCTGTCCTTCGCAGGAGAGCCCGCGAGGACGTATCCCGCCTCGTCGGCGGTACCGCGCACAGTTGCGGCCTGGCCCTTCTCCACTCGGGTGCTGCCCTGGGGTGTGGAGATATCGGCCTCTCCTTCGCGCACGATCACTTGTGTCTCGCTGCCGTTCACCTCGATGCGGTAGACGCCTTCCTTGGAAGTAGGCCGGATGGCCACGTTCGGCGTGTCGATCTCGACTTGGGCGTCGGAATCCTTGAAGACGGTGAAGAAGGCGAGCCCCTGCCCGATCTGGACCTGGATCTGCGTCCGCTCCAGGGTTGCGATCCTTGCCTGCGCGTTGTTGCCGAGGCGCAGGATGTTCGCATGGTCGAGTTGCAGCTCGGCCTGGGAGGGGTCTCCGGTCGACACTTTGTCCCCGGCGACGACCGGCTGATTCAGCGCCGCGACCACCCAGTCACCCGTGTCGCCGCGCTGCGTCGAAACATCGCCGTGAACAAGACTGATACGCGCCACTCCGGGCAAATTGTCCACCTGCGCGCTGGCCACAACAGTGAATGATCCAAATAAGAAGACCGACAGCAGAAACATGGGTTTCATGGCTCCCTGACCCGCGGGAACCCCGTTACCGAGGGATTCGTGGACATATGCGAAGCAGTTGGCGGGCCACACTTGCCGCCATTCTGCGCCTCCCAACCCCTTTGCTTTCATGAAGCACAGAATGCCGAGAATGCGTTCGTCGAGGATGAAGTGGCTGGCCTCGGCCAGTGGTGGTGGTTTTCGGCCACCTGGCCTAACTTTCCTTTTCCTCGTCCTCGATGCCGATCTTCGACAGGCGATAGCGCAGCGCGTTGCGCGACAGACCCCACATCCGCGCTGCCTGGCTTTTGTTACCATTGGCCCGCCGCAGTGCCTCGCGGATCATCTCGTCGTCCCACTGCTCCAGGGTCATCCCATCGGGCAGAAGAGCGGCACCCCCCGCAACCAAACGGACGCTGAAGGGCTAAACCCGTAAGCGTCCTTTCTACTCTTGATTGCCAGCCAGAATGCATCTCCTCCTTCCTTTCACTCAATGGTGGGTCGGGCAGCAACCGTGAATTCAGCACTGCAACATTCAGCAATGGTTTGGTGAGGCCACGGAGGCTATAACCGGGACATTCATTCTCCAGATGTCAGGTCTCAATCATCTGTGACCTATGTCATAGCTGCTGTCTTTTGAGAGGCTTAGCCTTTGGGCGACGATCGGGCCTGATCGCGACTTAGGCCGGGGAATGGGCGCTACTCAGTACCAAGTCCGGGTGGCAGGGAACGAGTACTGGCGCGAACAGATCAAGTGCCAGTACGCGTGCCCGGTACATACGGACGCCCGAGGGTACGTCCGGGCGATCGCCGCAGGAGATTACGAGCGCGCGTACCTGATCGCCCGCGGTCCCAACCCGCTCGCCTCGCTTTGCGGCCGCATCTGTGGCGCTCCGTGCGAGGCCGCGTGCCGGCGCGGCAGCATCGACCAGCCCATCTCCATACGCGCTCTGAAGCGCATCGTGTGTGAAAAGTTCGGCAGCGAGGCGCGGAGTGATCCGGGCCGCGAGCTTCCTCCCTACCTGAGAAGCAATGCCGAGGGCCGGCAATGCGACGACGCCGACGAACTCAGCCACCTTCTGGAATTCCTGACGAACGCGGAGTTTCCCAAACCTGCGGGAGAACGCATCGCGATCATCGGGTCGGGACCGGCCGGACTGGCCGCAGGGCATGATCTCGCGCTCATGGGATTCCGCCCCACGATCTTCGAGATGGATCCGCAGCCCGCGGGCATGCTGTACACCGGAGTTCCCGGATACCGTCTCCCAAGGAGCCTGATCCGAGCGGAAGTCGCGGTCATCCAGTCGCTCGGAGTCGAGATCCGATGCAGTACGCAAGTCGGCAAGGACATCACATTCGCCGACCTGCGCCGCGACTACTCGGCGGTGATCATCGCGTGCGGTGCGAAGCGGTCGCGGGCGCTGCCCATCCCCAACGCCGAAGCGATCGGCGTCATGGGCGGCGTGGACTTCCTGCGCGACGTATCGCTTGGCAAGCAGGTCGAACTCGGCCAGCGCGTCATCGTGATCGGCGGCGGCAACGTTGCATACGACGTTGCCCGGACTGTGTTGCGGCAAGAGGAGTACGACGTCTCGCGAACCGCCGCCCGCATGGCGGGGGTCCGGGAGGTGCAGCTGGCCTGCCTGGAATCGCTGGAGGAAATGCCCGCCGACACGGTGGAGATCCTCGAAGGCCAGGAAGAAGGGATCGCGCGTCACAACGGTTGGGGCCCGAAGGAAGTCCTGGTGCGCGAGGTCAACGGGCAGAAGTTCGTGCGCGGCGTCCGCTTCGTGCGCTGCACCCAGGTGTACGACGAGAACAAGCGCTTCTCTCCCAAGTTCGACGAATCGGTCATGACCGAAATCGAAGGCGACACCGTCCTGCTGTCGGTGGGTCAATCCGCCGACCTGAGCTTCCTGGACCCCGCGACCGACGGCATCGAGATGCGCTCGCCACAGCAGATCGTGAACGATCCGGCAACGGGAGCGACCTCCGCGAATGGCGTGTTCGTCGCCGGCGATATCGCATACGGCCCGCGCCTGATGATCCACGCTATCGCGAGCGGCAAGCAGGCAGCCCGGTCGGTGTATCGCTACTTGCGCGGGAAGGAGATCGCGCCCGACGAAGTCCAGTTCCACATCCCGATCGAATCGTACCACCGGGAAAAACACTACGAGCGGCGGACGCGCTTGCACATTCCGACGCTCCCCCCGGAAGAGCGCCTCAAACGCCCTGACGCGCTCGTCGAAATCGGATATGACGAGCCACAGGCCGGCGCCGAGGCGGGCCGCTGCCTGGATTGCGGGATCAACACCATCTTCGACGGTGAGCGCTGCATCCTGTGCGGCGGATGCGTCGATGTCTGCCCGACGGTGTGCCTGAAGCTGGTCTCTTCCGATCGCATCGCGCCCTCACCGGAGATAGAGACCGCGATCCGGGAACTGGGGCTCGACCCCACGGACCTCTCGGCCATCCTCAAAGACGAAGACCGGTGCATCCGCTGCGGCCTGTGCGCCGAACGCTGTCCGACCAAGGCAATCACCATGGAGCAATTCAGCTTTTCAAAGGAGTGGAAGCCATGTCCCGTCTAGATCCGCCGCGCGTAAGCCGGCGCAGCTTCCTGACATTCGCTTCGATCGGCAGCTTCTTTGCCGCACTGGGCACGGCAGCCGCCGGGATACTGCGGTTGCCGAATCCAGCGGTACTGCCAGGTCCAGTGCGCCGATTCAAGGTGGGACCACCGGAGCAGTTTGCCTCGGGCAGCGAGACCGCTTTCCCGGAAGAGGGTCTGGTGATGTTCCATGATTCGGGCGGTTTTTACGCGATCTCCACGACCTGCACCCACCTGGGCTGTGCGGTGGGGCGTTCGAAGGATGGATTCGCGTGCCCGTGTCACGGTTCGCGCTTCGATGCGAACGGCGATGTAGTGGGCGGACCCGCGCCCCGCCCCTTGGCCTGGCTCGAGGTCAGCCGGGCAGCGGACGGACAGTTAGTGGTGAACGCCGACAGTGAGATCCCGGCGGGCACCCGGTACCGCGTGTAGGAGGCTTCCTGTGGAACAGACCGCGACCCGCGAATTCGTGCACAACCTGGCAGCGCTCCCCCATACGGTCAAGGACGCCTGCTTCCGACTCGGGAAAGTGCCGGAGTCGGAGCGAGAAGAGTCGCAGGCGACCTTCCATAACCTCTTCCTGCACATCCACAGCGTGCGGGTGCATCTGCGTTCGCTGAGCCCGACGCTCACCTTCGGGCTGGGACTGATGGCGACGTCGAGCTTCGTGCTCACCGTCATCACCGGCGTTCTCCTGATGGTCTACTACAAGCCTTCGACCGATCTGGCGTACCAATCCATCAAGGACATTCACTTCACGGTCTCTACCGGCCGGTTCATCCGCAATATTCATCGCTGGGCCGCGCAGGTGATGGTCCTGGTCGTACTGCTGCACATGGCGCGTGTCTTCTTCACTGCCAGTTACAAGAAGCCGCGCGAGTTCAACTGGCTGGTGGGCCTGGGCCTGCTGGTGTTCACCCTGGCCCTCAGCTTTACCGGATACCTGCTGCCGTGGGACCAACTGGCCTACTGGGCAATCACCATCGGCTCGAACATCGCCAACTCGCCGCGCGAGCTGACGGACGCGATCGGGATCACCAAGTGGCTCGATCCCGGCGGATTCCAGAAACGCCTGTTGCTGGGCGCGAACTTCGTGGGCCAGGATGCGCTGATCCGCTTCTATGTTCTACATGTCTTCGTTCTGCCGGTGGCACTGGTCGGATTGTTAGGCGTGCACTTCTGGCGCATCCGCAAGGATGGAGGTCTGGCAAAGCCGGAAGATCCCATGGGTGGCCTCGCCGAATGGGGCGGTGAGCGCCGTCCAGTATTCCAGCCGTTAGCCACCAAGACGTATGGTCTGATGGCGCTGGTCAAAGGTAAGCGGCCGACCGTCAACCGCGGACCCGAAAACACGGTCATGAGCTGGCCGCATCTGTTCTGGGCGGAACTGTCGGTCTTCATGGTGACCGTGGCCACCACGCTGGTGCTGGCCTTCTATTCCGACGCGCCGCTCAAAGAGCTTGCCAACCCCGCGATCCCGGAGAATCCGGCGAAAGCTCCCTGGTATTTCCTTGGCATCCAGGAACTCGTTTCCTATTCCGCATTCACCGGGGGACTGCTGATCCCGCTTGTGGTGGTGCTGGGGCTCGGACTCATTCCCTTCCTCGACCGCCGTCCCGGAGGCGAGGGCGAATGGTTCGGCACACCGCGGGAGAAGCCGGTGTTCTGGCAATCCGTGTTGTTCAGTGTCGCAGTGACCGTGGGGATGGTCGCCTTCACCGTCAATTTCGGCTGGCTGCGCAACTGGTTCCCCAGCATCCACCAGCTCTGGATCATCGCCATCAATCCGGGCTCGCTCCTGGTCCTGATCTTTGCGGCTTGGTCGTTGTGGGTCCTTCGGCGCAGGGATTCGGTCCGGCTGGCAGCCGTAGCGCTGTTCACCTGTTTCCTGGTCGGCTTCACGCTGCTGACCTACTTCGCAACCGTTCACCGCGGGCCGAACTGGCACTTCTACTGGTGGCCCACGCAGTGGCCGCTGCACTAGGGAGAAGGATGCGATGAAAGATCCTTCGCGGATTTATCGCTGGATCCTGCTGCTGGCGAGCCTGGTGACGATCGGGTACCTGGCAGGCGCCGCCATCCACGAGAACTATCTGGCCCAGTGGAAGGGCGTGCAGCGCCAGTATCGCGAGATCCTCCAACAGAAAGCGACGGACGCCCGCGGCCGCGAGTTGCTGGCGAAGTTCCGCATGGAGATGAAGCAAGTCAGCGTGCCGGCGCTGGGGGCGGTGGATCGCTGCGTCAGTTGCCACAATGGCATCGACGACCCGCGCATGACGGACGTGCCGCTGCCGCACCGCGTGCATCCTGGCCACATCCTCGACAAGCATCCGGTGGACCGCTTCGGCTGCACCGTCTGCCACCACGGCCAGGGGGCGGCGATGACTTTCGATGAGGCCAAGGCGGAGGACGTCTACTGGGATTACCCGCTGCTGTCCCCGGACATGACGGAAGCAACATGCGTCACCTGCCACGACGCGCAGAAACTGCCTGCGGAGCAGATCCCGCTCCTGGTTGCGGGCATGAAGCTTTACCAGCAGAAGAGCTGCGGCTCCTGCCACAAGCTGGGAGGGCGCGGCGGGGTGCTGGGCCCGGTGCTCGACAACGAAGGCGCGAAGACGCGCCATCAGCTCATCATGACCAACCTCAAGCCGCCGCACACCACGTGGAACTGGCAGTTCGCCCACTTCCGCGATCCAGGAGCGGTGGTGCCCGACAGCCTGATGCGCAATCCCACCGTGACGCGGCGGGAGGCCCTCGCTCTCACCGTGTACATGCTTTCCCAGTGGAAGCGGGACGTCCCCGAAAGCTACCTGGCGCCCGACAAGATCGAGCAGAAGTACCGCGCTCTGCATCCCACGCCGCTCACGGGCGAGCAGGTCTACCAGCAATACTGTGCGGCCTGCCATGGCAATGGCGCATACAGCCGCTGGGACAAGAAGTTCAATCGCTTCGTCCCGGCCGTCCGAGGTGCATCTCTTGCCGCAACCGCCAGCCGCGATTACTTGCAGGCGAACATCGAGCAGGGACGTCCGGGAACGCAGATGCCGGCCTGGGGACCGCACGCCGGTGGGTTGCTGCCGGATGAGATCAGCGCTGTGATCGAGTACCTGCGCAATGGCATTCCGGCTTCCCCGCCCGTCGCAACCCTCACGGCTCGCGGAGATGCCCAACGCGGGCACCCTCTATTCCTGAAAAATTGCGCCGGCTGCCACGGTCCCGGCGGACGAGGCGGGATCGCGCCGGAGATCGGCAATCCCGTCTTCCAGCAGTCTGCGTCGGACGAGTTCATCATCTGGACCATCCGCAACGGCCGGGTCGGCACCGCAATGCCCGCCTTTCAACGGTCTGATGCGCCGGCGCTCAGCGATCAGGACATTGCCGACGTCGTCGCCCACCTGCGCGGACTGTCCGCAATAAAGGAACAGAAAATGGCGCGAAGCGGTCCTTCAACAGCTCCCTCCGGAGGCAGACCATGAGCGACAAGCGCAAGCCGACCAAGCCCTTCACCAGGCGGAGCTTCATCCAGACCGCGGCCATGACCGCGGCGACTCTGGGGTTGCCGGGCTGTTCGCGCAAGGAAAAGCCCATCCTGTCTACCTTGACCGGCGACTTCGATCCGCTTCGCAGCTATCCCTATCGGGGCTGGGAGGATTTCTACCGCAAGATCTGGACCTGGGACAAAGTAGTCCGCTCCACCCACTCTGCTAATTGCACCGGATCGTGCTCGTGGAAGGTCTACGTCCGCAATGGCGTCATGGTCCGGGAGGAGCAGGCCTCGGATTATCCGCGCATCAACGCGGATCTGCCCGACTACAACCCGCGCGGCTGCCAGAAGGGCGGATGTTTCACCGAATACGTTTACAGCCCGCAGCGTTTGCGGTATCCGCTGATCCGTACCGGCGAGCGCGGCGAGGGCAAGTGGCGCCGCGCCAATTGGGACGAAGCCCTCACGCTCGTGGCAGAGAAGCTGCTGGACAACGTCTATAACTTTGGTCCGGACACCAACACATTCTTCAGCGTCATCCCGGCCATGAGCCCCGTGAGTTTCTGTGCTGGATCGCGCCTGGCGCACTACATCGGCGGCGTTTTCCTCTCGTTCTATGACTGGTACTGCGACCTGCCGCCAGGGGAGCCGCTCACCTGGGGCGTGCAGACCGAGGCCTGCGAGTGCGCCGACTGGTTCAATTCCAAGTACATCGTGCTCTGGGGGTCAAATATCTCCCAGACTCGCATCCCGGACGCGCACTTCGCCTATGAGGCCCGCTACAACGGTGCCAAGATCGTCTGCATCTCGCCGGATTTCAACTCCAGCGCCATCCACGCCGACTTCTATCTCCGGATCAACCCCGGGACCGACGGAATTCTCGCGCTCGGCGTAGCGAAGCACCTCATCGACCACGACCTCATCGATAAGCCTTATGTGAAGGAACAGACCGACATGCCGCTGCTGGTGCTCACCGGGAAGAAGAGATTCCTGCGCGAGTCCGACCTCAAGAACGGCGGCAAGGAAGACATCTTCTATTATTGGGACACGAAGCAGCAGCGCGCGGTGGCAGTTTCCGGCAGCATGGGGTCCGCCGAAAAGACCATCCAGCTCAGCGGTGTCGATCCGGCCCTGACCGGCACGTACCAGGTGCGGCTCGCGGACGGAACGATGGCGGAAGTCACGACCGTCTTCGAATTGCTCAAGCAGGAGCTCTCCGCCTACACCCCGAAGAAAGTTGCCGAACGGACCGGCCTCCCTGCCCGCGAGATCGAACTCTTCGCCCAGGAACTGGGGACGCGGAAACCTGCGATGATCATCCACGGCGCCGGGACCAATCACTGGTTCCACAACGACCTCATCAACCGTTCGTTCATCCTCCTGGTAGCGCTCACCGGAAACACAGGCAAGAACGGCGGCGGGTTCAACCACTACGTCGGCCAGGAACGTATATGGCCGGAGCACGGATTCTTCCAGCTTGCATTCCCCGAGGGACGCAAGAAACAGCGATTCCAGAACACGACGCTGTGGAGCTACGTCCACTCCACCAGCAAGGACCCGCACCTGTACAACGGAAAGTCCATCGACTGGTACATCCAGGAATCGGTAAAGAACGGCTGGATGCCGCTGTGGCCCAAGAACGGCCGAAAGCCACGCGCGTTCATCGTGTGGCGCGCCAACTACCTGAACCAGGCCAAAGGCAACGAGATCCTCGAGTCGTCGCTCTGGAAAGATCTCGACCTGATCGTCGACATCAATTACCGCATGGACACCACGGCGCTTTATTCCGACGTGGTCCTGCCGGCCGCCAGCTACTACGAGAAGGTGGACATCAACTCCACCGACTGTCACAGCTACATCCATCCTTTCGGCAAGGCCTGTGAGCCTCTTTTCGAAAGCAAGACCGATTGGGACATCTTCCGCGCGCTGGCGAAGAAAATGGCCGAGGTCGCCGCCAAGAAAGGGCTAAAGCCATTCCACGACGATGTCTTCGACTGGAACCGGGACTTCACCAAACTGGAGCACGATTGGACCGGCAAGGGCGCAATCCAATCCGACGAGCAGGCGGTGAACTTCATCCTGGCAAACGCGGTCGAGACCAAGGGCATGACCTACCAGCAGTTGCAGGAGAAGCCGCTGCGCTTCGTGGCCACCGATCCGGAGTCGTGGACCAGCGATATCGAGGACGGCATCGCCTACACGCCCTTCAAACACCAGTTGGAGAAGAAGCGTCCCTGGCGCACGCTGACCGGCCGGCAGCAGTTCTACATCGATCATCCGTGGTACATCGAGCTGGGCGAGACCCTGCCGACTTTCAAGGAACCTGTTCCGGAGAAATACCCGCTGTACTGGAACACGCCGCACGGGCGCTGGTCGATCCATTCCACCTGGCGGGACCACCGCGCCATGCTGCGGTTGCAGCGGGGCGGTCCCATCGTCTACATGCATCCCGACGACGCCCGCAAGCGCGGCTTGAGAGACAACGACTGGGTCCGCATCCACAACGACGTCGGGCAATGCGTCTGCCGGCTACAGATCCTCCCCGGTGAAAAGCCGGGACGGGTCACCATGTATCACGGATGGGAGAAATACCTCGGCTTCAAGCAAGGCGGCTGGCAATCCCTCACCTACATCAAGATCAAGCCCACTCAACTCATCGGCAAGTACGGTCACGTCAATTTCCGCCTGAACTACTGGGGCCCGACGGGGAATAACCGCGACATCAAGGTAGAAGTCGAGAAGGCCAAGGTCTGAGGAGAGGCGCGATGTCGAAACATCAATACGCGATGGTGATGGACCTGAACAAGTGCCTGGGCTGCCAGACTTGCACCATCGCCTGCAAGAAGCTCTGGACCGACCGGGACGGCACCGGGTACATGTACTGGAACAACGTGGAGACGCGTCCCGGGCTCGGCTATCCCCGCCAGTGGGACCGCATCGGCGGCGGATGGAAAGATGGTCAACTCCAGCCTAGCCCTCTTCCCACCATGGATGACTACGGCCACGCATGGGAATACGACTACGAGCAGCGGCTCTTCGAAGGCCAGCGCAAGCCAGTTATGCCTTCCCCGGCCCCCGAGTCCGGCGTGAACTGGGATGAAGACGTGGGCGGGATGAACGCCGATGAGAATTATTTCTTTTATCTTCCGCGGATCTGCAACCACTGCACTTATCCAGCGTGCCTTGAGGCGTGCCCTCGCAAGGCCATCTACAAGCGCGAAGAAGACGGGATCGTGGTCATCGACCAGGATCGCTGCCAGGGCTTCCGTTACTGCATCAAGGCGTGCCCGTACAAGAAGATCTATTTCAACGAGGTCACGGGCAAATCGGAGAAATGCATCTTCTGTTATCCCCGGCTGGAGAAGGGCGAGGTCAATGCCTGTGCCGCGCAATGTCCGGGGCGGCTGCGGTTCGTCGGCTTGCTCGACGATCCCGAATCGCCCGTCCACAAGCTCGTCCTCGTGCACAAGATCGCCTTGCCGCTCTTTCCTGAGAAGGGCACGCAGCCTAACGTCTTCTACGTGCCGCCATTCAACCCTCCCAAGCGGGAGGATTATGGCAAGAGCATCCTCGATGATCCGCGCCTGCCGCTCGATCACCTGGTGTACTTGTTCGGAGAAGAGGTGAAGAACATCATCATCCGCCTGGAAGCCGAGTTGACGTTGGCCCAGAGGGGAGGCCGAAGCGAATTGTTGCAGCTCCTGATCGGCCGTGACGCCGAGACCCGTTACCGCATCCGGCCACAACTCGTGCAGATCCAGCTCTAGGAGCCACTATGCGAATCCGTCACTGCGCCATCCTGATCCTGATTGCACTCTCCTCTGCCTGCTCTTCGGCCCAGGGAGGCGCAAAGCAGAGCGCGGGCCAATCCGTACCGGTCGAAACCTTTGCAGGCAAGGCGGAGGACCTGCTGGCAGCTGCGCCGGCGAGGTGGAGCCAGTTCCCTGCCAAGCGTGTCGGCCTGAACCGGACCCCGCCTCTCTTCGATACCGACGAGCCCTCGACCCCCGAATTGTCGATAGTGGAAGTGCGCGCCGCCCGCGCCGCCGGCAGACTGGTCGTACAGCTATCGTGGCGTGACGCGACCAATGACGCCGCGGTGCTTCCAAAGCCTCCCGACACGCCACCCGAGACCCGCTTTCGCAAGGTCCCCACGGAGGCCGATGACCGCTTCTTCGATGCCGCCGCGATCATGTTCCCCGGCAAGCATCAGACCAGCACCGCTGCGCCTTCGCTGCAGATGGGCGATGCCGAAGATCCGGTCGAGATCTACTACTGGAATTCAGCCCGCGGCGCCATGTTGATGCAGGCGCAAGGCCGCGGAACCACTCGCCGCACCGGTCAAGGATTCCCCGCGTCCGGCAACTACGACCGCGGGCAATGGACCGTCACGTTCGAACTGCCCGACCTTCCGGCGGGCACACCGGTAGCCTTCGCCGTCTGGAATGGCAGCCAGAAGGACCGCGACGGCAGAAAGTACTTTTCCGTCTGGCAGGTGCTGGAATAAACGAGCAGGAAGGATTCAATGTCTACTGCTGATGTTGCCGAAAGCCCGTTACGCGCGTTCGATTGGACGGATACAGATCTGTACCGGCTCTTTGCCTTCCTGTTCGCGCCTCCTTCGCCTCGGTGCTTTCAATTCCTCGCCCAGCCGGAAACGCCCGCCGCTCTGCGCAGCTTGTGGGAACTGCTGGAATGTGAAGGCGCATGCCCCGACTTCAAATGGTTTTCCAGTTACGAGGAGTACGAGTCAGCCTACATCGCGCTCTTCGATGTCGGCATTCCCGAGCCGCCCGTCGCTCTCTTCGAATCCGCTCACGACAAGACCAGGCCAGCCCAGGAGATCGCGCTGGAGAACGCCTGCTTCTACGAGGTTCTCGGGCTTCGCTCAGATCCGTCCCAAGCTGTCCCGGACTACCTCGTCACGCAACTGGAATTCCTTGCTGCCGTCCGCTACACCGCTCAGCACGCATCGGAAGAAGACACCAGGACCTCGCTGGCTCGCGCCGAAGCTGAGTTCCTCGAACGGCATCTCTTGAATTGGATCTCTGGCGCACACCAGAAGCTTGCTCGCACAGGCGCTCCGGCTTTCCCGCTCCTCTTGTCCCTGCTCGTGCGCTTCCTGAAAACGCGTGCTGAAGAACTGACGTCGCCTCACTGACCTGTCCGGAAAGGCTTGACCAGAAAGGTGCGGCGGCGCAGGGGTGAAGTCTGCTGGCAGCATTGCCCCCTCGGATGCCGCTTGCAACCCTGTTGGACTACCGCTCTAGCGCGATCGCCCTCGGGAACAGGATGTTGTTCTCCAGGTGGATGTGCTGGTGCAGGTCCTGCTCAAATTCCACCAGCGCGCTGAACAGCGTGCCATAGCTGAAGCAGGAGTCCTGCGGAAGCGTGTAGTTTTGGGTTGCCTGGCGCATCTCGCGCAGCTTCTCCCCCGCCCCGTCGTGCTCCATCATCATGACCCGGATGGGGTTCTGCACGGTGCCGAAGCACGACGGCCCGCAGCCTTTGCCGCTCGACATCTGCTTCACGAAGGGAAACAGGATCTGCTCTTCCTTCATCATGTGCGCGGCGAGCTCATTGCCCAGCTCGCCGAACGCAACCTGCACCTGCTCCAGTTCGGGATGGTTCTTGCCGTGCACCCCGACTACCTTGGCGATCAGCGCCTGGAGCCGCGGTACTTCGCTTTTCACGTAGGCGTGGTGCTCGTCAACGATATGGTCCACCAGCGCGCTCAGCGGGGCAGCGTTCCAGTCGCGCTCGGCAGCAGGGACAGCCGCGTCCACACCCTGCTCCAGCGCGAGCAGGACACGGTCGATGGACGTGTTCGCCGTCGCGCAGGCCTCTTCCAGCGACTTGTGTCCTCCGCAACAGTAGTCGATGCCCAGCTTTTCGAACACCCGGGTGGCATTGGGCACTTCGACGGCCAGCTCGCGGACGGTCTTGCTAGCGGTGATTGGCATGGTTTCCTTCCTTCTCTCTGACTGAAGAATCTCGGAGGACGGCAGCAACGATCCCAATTCCGCCAGGATCTTCTTGGCTTCCTTGTGCTCGGCCAGCAGGACCCGCACTGATTTCGGCCCCATCGTCAACTCCTGAGACCGAGGCTACAGGCGGGTATGACGGCAGACCATGACTTATGTCACAGGCCGGAATATCAGGTCGCAGGCTTACTCTTCGCTGCGGATCTCCGCTTCCAGTTTGGCGATGTCCGGGATGGTGATGTTCTTCCCGTCCATCTGGATGAGGCCTTCGGCCTGGAAGCGGCTGAGGTTCCTCGACACCAGCTCGCGGACGGTGCCGATCTGAGAGGCCAACTCCTGATTATTGGCCTTGAGCGTGAATTGGGCCCGGCCGGAGCGGTGGCCGGCCTCGCGGGCGAAGCGCATGAGCAACGCGGCCAGCCGGTGCCGCACCGTGGTGAAGGAAAGCTCCTCGATGATGTTGACCAGCCGACGCAGGCGCAGGCCGACCATGCGCAGCACTTTCAGTGCGACCTCCGGGTGCTCCAGGCAGAGGGCGCGGAAATCGTTGCGGCTGATGAACAGGATGGCCGCGTCGCTGGCCGCCGACGCCGACGCCGGGTAAGCCCCGCCGTCGAACACGGGCAGCTCGGCGATGGAGTTGCCGGCCCGCTCCACGGTCAGAACCTGCTCACGACCCCCGGCCGACGTCTTGAAGATGCGCACGTCGCCCGATTCGATGATGTACAACCCGGAGCAGGGGTCGCCTTCGGTGAAGATCAGCTCGCCTTCCGCGTAGCGCTTGGTCACCGCACGATCGGAAAGGAACATCAGCTCTGTCTCGGAGAGATCCGAGAATAACGGGACGCGCGCCAGGACCGTGGCGCGTCCGGCTTTGGTGTCGGGCATAGGGCTATTGTAATGGCGAGGCGGCGCCGGCAAAAAAGGGCCGCGTGCGCGGCCCGTATCAGGAGGAATCTTATTGCAGGATAGGGAGAGGTGAGGCCGGCGTGGGCATCCCCAGCACGTTGGCCCGCTCGGTCCGCGAAGCGTTCATCACGCGCCACAGCCCGATGCCCCACCACGCCAGCGCGGTGACTTCGATGAAGCCGGTCAGCCCCACCAGCGGATAGGCTACGTTGGGCCAAAAGTCGGTCGCGATCTGGAGCCCGACCCGGCCGCTGCAACCGACCATAATAAGGAAGAACGGACCCCACAGGCTCGACAGCTTGCGCGCATCCACACCCGCCAGGATCGGCGCCACTCGCCCCGCCACGCCCATAATCATCATGCTGATGAAACCGACGGTGAACGCGTGCCGGTGCGCGCCCATGTAGGCGTGCGCGAAGCCCTGGTGCGTGAGGATGCCGTACACCAGGAAGAACGGCATCATGGTATTGGCAATGATCAGCCACACATACGCGGCGCGGATGAACTTGAAGGTGCGGTCCGGCTGCGTCGGCTTGCTGAACACGCCCAATTGGATGGCGAGCAGCACCGCCCACAGCGGCATCAGCAGGTAGGCGATTTCCAGACCGATGCCCCACGCCAGGTTGCCGGTGGTCAGCACCGCGACGTAGCTGATGACGTTCAGCACCAGCGCGACGTTCATGACCGCGAAGATCAGCGACTGGCGATCCTTCTTCGGCCGCTTCAGGCCGTACACCAGCGGCACGAAGCGCTGGCTCACCCCCGCGATGATCAGCGCCACGAATCCCAGCAACTGGATGTCGCGCAGCGGACCATCGATCAGGGCGATGCGGCGGATCAGTTGCTGGTGCCCGATCGCAGTCGCCTTGGCGAAGAAGAAGAAATCGCTCACCAGCGCCTGCACGAAGAACCAAAGAAAGGACCCCGCGATGAACTTCTCGTACGGATTGTGCGGCTCGATGGAGTTGCAGGCCGTCTTGTAGAGCACGGTCAGGAAGAGCAGGATCGCGATCAGTTCCACTGCGCCGGAGAAGAACCCCAGCGCCAGCCCCGAGCCGGTCTCGATCAGCAGTTCCGCCGACATGCGCGCGATGATGCCCGCGATCATCAGGTAGAACGACAGATTCGCCAAGTCCGGGCGCCACAGCTTCGTGTTCTTGAAGCGCGGAAAGCTCTGGTAGGCAAAGCCCATCACGAACAATCCCACCCAGCCGAAGATCATGGCGTGCGCATGCGCGTGGATGGACTGCACCAGGTGCAGTTGCAGGAAGCTCTTGCCGATCGCGATCTGCGCCAGGTTCACCGCACCCCACAGCGCGCCCACGGTCAGCACGATCGCAATTCCGGCCTTGAAGAACCGCCGGTAAATGAAGTCTTCCAAAGATTCCTGGTAGACGTAGCGCTCTTCCCTCGTCGGGTGCGTTGCCTCGGCATTGAGTTCTTCCAGCAGGCCCGAAAGGTCAACCTGGTGGACGGCGGCGAAGAACGAGAGCGGTTCGTTGGGGCCGTTCGCTCCGCCGCAGCCGTGCAGCCCGTGCTTGTCGAACACGCGCCGTGCGGTCGGGACCGCCTTCACCACTTCAGCTACGCTGGTGTCCTCGGTGATGACCATGACTTCCTCCGTATGCTGCAAGCCTACGGTCGGAGTTCACGGCCGGGTATGACTTCGGTCACACCTCGCGAAAATCCACAAAATCGGCGCCTGTGACATAGGTCATAGGGCGGGCCCTCCGGTGATGCTGGAATGAGTTCGCACACCAAAGATGGCCGATGCAGCCGACCGGGAAGCTGGACTTCAACGAACGGCCCTACATCGTCATTTGGGAGACAGCGCAGGCGTGCGACCTCGCCTGCGTCCACTGCCGCGCCTGCGCCCAGCCGACGCGCAACCCCTTCGAGCTTTCGACCGACGAGGCGAAGAGACTCATCGACCAGATCGCCGAGATGCGAGTGCCCGTCCTCGTCCTCACCGGCGGCGACCCGCTGAAGCGTCCCGACATCTTCGAGCTGGTTCAGATTGCGCACGACTCCGGCGTCCACACCCCGATGACCCCGAGCGCGACTGCTACATGATCCACCACGGCTAGAGAAACCATAGGAACTGTCGGACATGCCTTTCGCCCGAGGTGCTACTCGAGCCATCGCCTCCTGCACATTACACATTACGGTGACGCCGGCCGTGGATTCCGGTGGAAGTGAAACAGCCTTCAGAGCACCTCCGCGAGACGCCCGTGATTCATCGACCCAACCTCCCTGCCGACGTTGGTGGTCAGAGTCCAAGGAGGCCACAAGCTCCCCTTATCAACTCCTGAATCACGAGAGGGGTCGTTGCGTGAACACTCCACCGTTAGTCTGCATCGGCGATTGCTGTCTCAGGTCCGCTCGTAGGGGGTAAGGCATCGGGCGGCAACTTCTGGCGGTACCGGATTGTAGAAGAACCAGGAGGCCCGCTCGAATCCGGTGGTGCGCACGATCTGCGGCAAGATCTGGAGATGCCAGTGGAAGTCCTCTTCGATGCTTTTCCAGTAGCCTTTTCTGGGACGGAGAAAGGGCCGGTCCTGGAGTGCAAGATTGTAGGGCGCCCCACCCAGGGTCTGATCCAATTTTTGCAGAACCTCGCGCAAGATGCTCGCGAGATTGTCAATCTGAGAAGCATCGATCCGGCTGAACGCGCTGCTGTGGAATTTCGGGAAAATCCCCATCTCGAAGGGAGAGCGCGAGGCGAAGGGAGTGAGAGCCACAAAATCGCCGTTCTCCGCGATCAGGCGGCGACGATCCGCCAGTTCCTGCTGCAAGACGTCGCAGTAGATACATCGCTCTTTCATGACGTAGTAATCGCGGGCTACCATCAGCTTCGTCTTGATGGCACGCGGCGTCACGGGCAGGGCCATGAGCTGCGAAATGGAATGAGTGATGGTGTGCGCACCGGCTTCCTCACCGTGGTTCTTGAAAATCAACACGTAGCGCATCCGTTCGTCCCTTTCGAGGTCGACGATGCGGGCCGCCCAGGCTCGGACGACGTTGGCTACGTCCGGGACCTCCAGTTCGCCGAGGCTCCGGTCATGCCGGGGCGTTTCCGCTATGACCTCGTCCGCTCCGATGCCGTTCATCAAGTCGTGGAAGCCTTGCGGGCGCCGCCCTAGATCACCCTCGATCCTCAGGCGCGGCAGCGAATTCGATACTACCCGGACCGACCATCCTGGTCCGTTGGCGGGAAATCCAGGACGGCGAATGGCGAACACTTCGGGCGGGGTGGAAGCTTCGTTGGTTTCGCAGAACGGACAAAAAGTAGTGCCCCTGGTGAATCGCTTGAAGTGAAAATCCGACGGTCGTACGGTATCGGTCTCGGCCACTATTACCCAGCCGCCTGTAAAGATGTCCTTGCGCATCTGAGACATGTCCGCCTCGCTGTCAGGTTGTGTATCACCGCTGCGCCGCTGCATGCCGTCCCGCTACACCGCAAGCCATCTTGCCATCTGGTTTGTCCACTGTCCGTGACGATGCACACCGCATGACGTGATTATCCTTCTGCATCCGGCGGAGGCAGGAACGTAGCGGCGACTTCATTCGATCAGAGTCGCACTGAGTTCGAAACCCGTCACACGCACTTGTGCAATTTATCACTGACTCTTGGATGCCCGGGGAGAAGACTGGTTGGTGGGGGCGTTGCTGTCGGAGAGTCCAGGAAACCGGTCGTGGTCACCCGCGATTCTTGAGAAGCTGCCACTCGGGCCAGGGATAAGAAAATGTCCTGCAAGACAGAAGGGTGCACCCGTGGGGTGTTCGCCCGCTGTGCGAGCTGCAAGGGTGAAATGTGCAGCGATCATGCGGAGGATTGTGAAGGCTGTGGCAAGACCTTCTGTCCGGACTGCTATCGCCGGCACATACGTGAAGCAGCAGTAGAAGAAGGTGACGCCGCCTAGCAGAGGGGTGGCTGGAAATTTCAGAGCGTAAATAGAAAGGACTGCGCCGCCGGTTACGTTCTAGCCGCCGCGAGTAAGAAGGAAATCGTTAAGCTGGCCGTAAGAACGAGAGTCCACCTGCCTCATGATCCACCTCTACTAGCAAGTCACGTGCAGGATGGCGTTAGTCTCCTCGGCATGGCGCTGCAGCGCTTCGATCGCCTCCGCAGTAGGAAGGATCAGCAGTTCGACGTTGCGGCGCCTGGCTTCCGCCTTTACCTCCTTCATGACCGGGAGGGCGCCATGCGCGCCCGTGCCAACAACCAAGCGCCGGCACTTCCACGGAATGTCTTCTTCAATGGACAGTGGCGTGTGCCCAAATTGCTCCCGAAATTGTTTGGAGGGCCGCTTCTTGCGTTTGCGCACTTCGCTGCCGACGATCACGACGTCATGCTCGTAGGTCACGCCGCCGATGCGAATCGAACCGAAGGAGAATCCTTCAAACTTCATCGTGATGGCGTGGATTATACGCCGCAGATCTCCCGCGAAACGTGTTCCGCATATGGGACATCATCACTTCCTGCTGTGTTCGGAATCACTGCCGGAAGAGGCAAGAAGACTTACAGTACTTACGGATTGGACGTATGGCACGCGCCACACGCGAAGCCCCAAGCTTTGCGGTCACTGCGGCTAAGACCTTACGCCTGACGGACAGACAAGTCAGCCCAGCAAACTGAATCTTGGAGTGATTCCGACGCGGTCTCGGCACTTTGTCTTTTGCCGAGAAGGGGGCCGCAATGACTTGGCAGCGCAGGACCGCCTTGATCCTGGATACCGACGAGACAGTACTCATAGGGCTCGAACAATTGCTGGAAGACGACGGGGTGCAAACCACAACCACCTGGGACGTGCAGGAAGCGTTGGCCCTGCTCCGATCAAAGCACTACGATGTAGTGTTGCTTGCCGAACATCCTCCAGAGATAAACTGCAAACAGTTCCTGCATCAGCTCCGAGCATGGGGCGATCGCACTCCGATGGTCGTGTTGCAGTCGGCGCCTCGCCATCCTTTCGAAACCAGATACCTGCAATCGCTGGACACTTACGCAGTGGTCCCCAAGCGCAATCCTCGACAGATTGCGCAGACAGTGCGGAAGTGCATGTCACAACCAGATCGCAGCCACCTGGCCGCGGCCGCATAGACCGCTGGACGACAAGAGAAATTCCGGGCCGGTCGCTGATCCTACTACACGGAGGTGCTTATGGAAGTCACTCTGAGCGTGGACGAACGAGAATTCCTGGCGCAGGTCCTCCAAGAACGACATCGCGAACTCTTGCACGAGTTGTTTCGGACAGATGATCGCGAGTTCAAGAAACTGCTGCGAGCAAGGGAACAACTGCTCGAATCGTTGCTGAACAAACTGGGTGTCAAGATCCAAGCGTGCGCGTAGCCAGGAGAGGGGGAACGACGCGCCGACGTGGAAGCCGGCGGAAGCAAACTCTGGACCCGATCGCCGAAGAGGGGCCGGGCCGGAGCCCAACCACGTCTCAAGCGCGGGCCGGGTCGATATTCTTCGTGTTCACCCCCAGCTCTTGGAACGCCTTCAGCGCCCGGGACACCTCGAACTTGCCATCGCGGGCGAGGCGCGACAGGGCGGCGGCGGCGATCGATTCCGCGTTCACCTCGAAGTGCCGCCTCAGATGCTCGCGATTATCGCTGCGTCCGAAGCCATCGGTTCCCAGCGTGATCAGACGGCCGGCCAGCCAAGGTGCTAACTGGTCGGGCACGATCTTCATGTAATCAGTGGCCGCGACGATCGGCCCCTTGGCCCCCTCCAGCGCAGTCAGGATATAGGGACGCTTTTCCGGCTCGCCGGGATGTAGCCGGTTCCAACGCTCGGTGGCAAGCGCCTCGCGACGAAGCTGGTTGTAGCTGGTCACACTCCAGACGTCCGCCTGCACCCGGTATTTCTCCGCCAGAATGCCCTGCGCGCGCAGCGTTTCATTCAGGATGGGACCACTGCCGAACAACTGCACGGTCGCCTTGCCGCCCGGGGCGGACTTGTACTTGTAAATCCCGCGGAGAATCCCGTCGCGGCATCCCTCTGACATCTCCGGCATGGGGTAGTCTTCGTTGTAAACGGTGACGTAGTAAAAGAGGTCCTCGCGCTCCTGGTACATGCGCCGGATGCCGTCCTGAATGATGACGGCGATCTCATACGCATAGGCTGGATCATAGGTGGCACAGGTCGGCAGCACGCTGGAAAGCACGATGCTGTGCCCGTCCTGGTGCTGCAAGCCTTCGCCTGCCAGCGTGGTCCGGCCGGCCGTACCGCCGAACAGGAACCCCTTGCCCCGCGCATCCGAGAAAGCCCAGACCAGATCTCCGACGCGCTGCATGCCGAACATGGAGTAGAAGGTGAAGAAGGGGACCATGGGAACTTCGTAGTTGGAGTAGGCGGTGCCGGCCGCGGTGAACGACCCCATGGATCCAGCTTCGGTGATTCCCTCCTCCAGGATCTGACCGTCCTTGGCCTCGCGGTAATAGAGGAGCATCTCCTGATCGTGAGGCTTGTAGAGCTGACCCTGGCTGGCGTAGATCCCCACTTGCCGGATGATGGACTCCATGCCGAAGGTTCGCCCCTCATCGGGAATGATGGGGACGATCAACTTGCCGATCTCGGGATGCTTCAGCAAATGCCGTAGCATGCTGACGTACCCCATGGTGGTGGACACGCTGCGTCCCTTCGAGCCCTCCATCCATTCCGAAAAATAGTCGAGCGGGGGAGCCTCGAACTTGAACTGGACATCCTCCCGCCGCGGCATGTACCCGCCAAGCGCCTGCCGGCGCTCCTTCAGATAGGTGATCTCTACGCTGTCTTCCGGCGGCCGGTAAAAGGCGCCGTCGTGAGCCGCCTGCTCAGGAATGGGGATCTCGAAGCGCACGCGAAAGGCGGCGAGAGCCTCATCGGTGAGCTTTTTCTCCTGGTGCGTGGCGTTGCGAGCCTCGGCCGACCCCAGCCCGTATCCCTTGATGGTCTTGGCCAGGATCACCGTGGGTCCATCCTTGTTCTCCACGGCGCACTTGTACGCGTTGTAGATCTTCTGCGGATCGTGACCGCCCAGACGCAGCCCAACCAGCTCGGAATCGCTCTTATCGGCGACCAGCTCCAGCAGCTCGGGATACTTGCCGAAGAACTCCTTGCGGATGTAGGCGCCCCCCTTGACCTTGAAGCTCTGGTAGTCGCCGTCGACGCACTCTTCCATCCGCTTCAGGAGAAGGCCACTCTTATCCCGCGCGAGCAGCGCCTCCCAGTCGTCGCCCCAGATCACCTTGATCACGTTCCAACCGGCGCCCCGGAAAGCCGCTTCCAGCTCCTGGATGATCTTTCCGTTGCCCCGCACCGGGCCATCCAGACGCTGAAGATTGCAATTGACCACGAAGATCAGGTTGTCGAGCTTCTCGCGGGAGGCCAGGGTCAGCGAGCCCATCGACTCTGGCTCGTCCGTTTCTCCGTCGCCCAGGAACGCCCAGATCTTGCGAGGCGTCTTGGCAATGATGTCCCGATTCTCCAGGTATCGCATGAAACGGGCCTGGTAGATGGCGTTGATCGGCCCCAGACCCATCGAAACCGTCGGGAAACGCCAGAAATGGGGCATCAGCCAGGGATGCGGGTACGACGAAAGGCCGGGAGTGTCGCGCAGCTCGTGGCGGAAATTCTGAAGGTCCTGCTCGCTCAGCCTCCCCAGGAGAAAGGCGCGCGCATACACGCCGGGTGAAGCGTGGCCCTGAAAGTAGACGAGATCGCCCGGCTGATCCCCATAGGTGCCGTGAAAGAAGTGATTGAAGCCGACCTCGAGCAGAGCCGCCAGTGAAGAGTAGGTCGAAATGTGCCCGCCGATGCCGGGATCCTTCTTGTTCTGGCGATGCACCATGGCAAGGGCGTTCCAGCGGATCAAGCTCTTGATGCGGCGCTCGAGGGCGCGATCGCCGGGGTAGGGGACCTCTTCCGCCGCGGGGATGGTGTTGAGATAGGGAGTGTTCAGCTGGATGGGCACGTCCACGCCCGCCGCTCGTGCGCGTTTGGAGAGGGCGTCGAGGAGGCTTGTCGCCCGGCTCGCGCCCTCTTCGCTCACCACCTGGTCGAAGGCCTCGAGCCACTCGGATGTCTCGTCAGAATCCTGGTCGGCAGGTACCGCGGGTTTTGTGTTCATATATTTTTCCGGCGTGAAAGCAATCGAAAGTCATGCTTCCGATCGCTGTCGAAAACTAAGATTGCCCAGCCAGCAATGATCAGCAACCTGCGTTGCCGAGGATGGGATTCCTCGGGAGGTTATGTCGGCTCATCCACTTCATGCAACGGATGGTTAAGAGTCTAATGTCTTCCACGCCCAGCCGCAAGGCAATGGCCGCACCACGGTGACGCACGTCCTTGTCGGCTGGATGGCAGAGAGGCACGATCGTCCAGGAAGGGTGAAAGCGTGTGCGCGGGGTCATGCGGGAAATACAATGAAGTAGATCCGGGATCGAAAGGAACAAGGGGCGAATATGACCACAGTAGAGCGCGAGATTCTTCGTTTGGAACATCAGCAGGTGAAGGATTTCAACCGACGCGACCTGAAGGCGCTTCTCGGCGAGTTCGCCCGCGGATTCGCCGGTTTCTCGTCGACGCGCCACAAGCGCGTCACCGGCAGGAATGCGCTGGCGAACACGTTTCGCCATTACTTCGATCAGTCGCCGCGAGTCCAGTACCGCATCGCGCAACCTCGCGTGCAGG
Organism: Terriglobia bacterium; assembly: GCA_020073495.1. Taxonomy (NCBI): domain Bacteria; kingdom Pseudomonadati; phylum Acidobacteriota; class Terriglobia; species Terriglobia bacterium. The sequence continues at coordinate 437,923 of JAIQFD010000003.1, read as the reverse complement.
CCTTCAATGGGACCGCAGTGGCGAGTTTCTATTGGACGGTGACACTCTCACCCAAGCGCAAGGTGCAAGGACGCGGCAGTCACGTCTTCGTGCGGCGCGGCGGCCGCTGGCAGATCGTGCATGAGCATTTCTCCAAGGCTCACTGAGAACCTCTGAAGCTGCGCTCGAGACGGCGCAAGCGGATGCCGCGAGCGTGCTGAAATCGGTTCCCTGCTTGTCCAGCGGCGGGCAAATGGATATCTTTCCCGATGCGATCCGCCTCCAGGGACCCAATGAAAAAACTGCGCGCGCTGTTTGCCCTCTTGCTTCTCGCCAGCACTGCCTTCGCCCAGCGCTTCACCGGCTACACCGATGCTTCCACCGATCAACAGAAGAAGATCGAAGCCGCGCTCAAGGCCATCCCCTTGCCAGAGAAGGAGCGGGAGTTCCACCGCTACTTCACCGCCGAGCCGCACCCCGCCGGGTCGGAAGAGAACCACCGGATCGCTTTGCACATCGCGGAAGAGTGGAGGCGACAGGGTTGGGACGAGGTAAGAATCCACCGCTATGATGTCCTCAATTCCACTCCCCGCGAAGTAAAGGTAGAGATGGTCGAGCCCGTGCCCTACGTCGCCGGGCTGCGCGAGGCCGCGTACGACGTCGACCCCGACACCAAGAACCTGCACGTGAGGGGCGGGTACGTCAGCATGTCGGCTTCGGGGGAGGTGACCGCGCCGCTGGTGTACGCGCGCGGCGGCAACCCCGAGGATTACGACCTGCTGGCGAAGAGCGGCATCGATGTGCGCGGCAAGGTGGTCATCGTCCGCTATTCGAACCCGTACAGCTATCGTGGATTCAAGGCGCTCACGGCGCAGCAGCGTGGCGTGGCCGCGCTCATCATTTACTCCGACCCCGCCGAAGATGGGTACAAGAAGGGCAAGGTCTTTCCCGACGGCCCGTGGGGCCCGGAGACGCACATCCAGCGCGGCGCCATCACCTACGACTTCATCGTGCCCGGCGACCCGCTCACCCCGGGATGGGCATCGGTGGAGGGAGCGCGCCGCATCAAGCCGGAAGAAGCGCAGTCGGTACCCAAGATCATGGCCGTGGCAATGTCGTGGCACGACGCCAAGCCTCTGCTGGAGCAGATGGATGGCCCCGAGGCTCCGAAAGACTGGCAGGGTGGCCTCCCCATCACTTACCGGCTGGGCGGCGGCCGGGTCAAGGTCCACCTCAAGATCGACATGGACAACAGCATCAAGCCCAACTATGTGGTCGAGGCGCGCTTGCGCGGGGCCGAGCTGCCCGACCAGTGGGTGCTCATCGGGAATCACCACGACGCCTGGGAGTTCGGCGGGGTGGACCCGTCGAGCGGCACCGCTTCGATGATGGAGCTGACCCGAGCCCTGGGGGAGATGGCGAAGAAGGGCATGCGCCCGCGGCGCACCTTGATCGCCTGTAGCTGGGACGGCGAGGAGGTCGGGCTCACCGGCTCCACCGAGTGGGGCGAGAACTTTGCCCCCGATCTCAGGCAGAAGCTCGTGGCCTACATCAACGTCGATTCCGCCGCCTCAGGGCCGAACTTCCAGGGCAGCGCCGTGGGCTCGCTGGCGCCGCTGCTGGTTGAGATCAGCAAGACGCTCGACGATCCCAGTGGCAAATCACTGTATGAGGCGTGGAAGAAATCGGCAGCGGCGGATACGGAACGATTTGCCGCCACCGGTGGAGGCAAGCGCAAGGCCGTCGTGGACGACGATTCGCTGGTGGATACCCGCATCGGAAGCGGCTCCGACCACACCGTCTTCCTCAACTTTCTCGGCCGTCCCGTCGTGGGCCTGAACTTCGACGGCCCCTACGGCGTCTACCACTCCATGTACGACGATTTCTATTGGATGAACCACTTCGGCGATCCCGGCTACCGCTACCACACGCTGATGTCGCAACTGTGGGGCGTACTCGCGCTGCGCCTCGCGGATGCGGACGTGCTTCCCTTCGACTTTGGCTTTTACGGCCGCGACATCCGCAAGTTCGTCGAAGAGATCGCCGAGAAGCCCGGCGCCAGGCAGAGTCTCGACCTCTCCCCCGCCCTCAAGCGCGTGGACGAGTTCCAGGCCGCCGGCCGCGAATTGAAGGCCGCCACCGAGGCATCGCTGGCTGCGGGTACGCTCGACGCCAAGCAAGCCGCCGCCCTCAACCGCAGCGTCCTGGAGGTGGAGTCGAACTGGCTGAATCCCGACGGCATCCCCGGCCGTCCCTGGTTCAAGCACATGCTCTACGCGGCGCGCTATACCTACGCCCACCTGGAACTGCCGGGCATCACGGAAGCGGTCGAGAAACAGGATTGGAAGACCGCCCGCGAGCAGACTACGCTGCTCGAGAACGCACTAGCGAAAAACACAGACTTGCTCAAGACTGCGCTGGCGGATCTGAGGGGCGCGAAGTGAAGCACATCGTGACGCGGCGCTCCGCGGAAAACGAGCGCGAGAAGATGTGCTCCATCCTCTTTGACGTTAGCCGCAGACACACCTGATAATGCGCGCGTGAATACCAAGGACACTCCGACACGGCCGCGCTCGTCGCTCCTGCTGCGCTCGTTCCGCAAGCACTACCCGTCGGCGGTGCGCGGAGAGGGTGTGTACCTGTGGGACGCGGCCGGCCAGCGGTACCTCGATTTCGCATCCAGCGCGGTGGTGAACCTCATCGGGCATGGAGTGGGCGAAGTGGGCGACGCCATGGCCGAGCAGGTGAAGGCGCTGGAGTTCGTGCACTCCAGCCAGTTCGTCACCCAGGTTGCGGAGCGATTCGCGGGGGAGCTGCTCGATTTCCTGGGGCCGGGATACCGCGATGCGGCGGTGTTCTTCACCTCGGGCGGCTCGGAGGCGGTGGAGAGCGCTCTGAAGCTGGCGCGGCAGTACCAGGTGGAAACGGGAAATCACTCGCGCACCGATGTCTTCAGCCGGCGGCAGTCGTACCACGGCGCGACCATGGGGGCGATGGCGGTCTCGGGGAATCTGAAGCGGAAGGACATCTACCGGCCGATGCTGCGGGAGTTCACGCAGGTCAGCACTCCCTATTGCTACCGCTGCGCGTACGGCTGCTCGAACTGCGCCGATCAGTATGCCGACGAACTGGACCGGGCGCTGGCCGCGCATCCCGGGCAGGTGGCAGCGTTCATCTACGAGCCGGTGAGCGGGGCGACGCTGGGGGCAGCGGCGCCTCCGGAGGGATATCTGCAGCGGGTGCATGAGATCTGCACTCGGCACGGCGTGCTGACCATCGCGGATGAGGTGATGACGGGCATGGGACGCACGGGGCGCGCGCTGGCGGTCGAGCATTGGGGCGTGACGCCGGACATCGTGGTGCTGGCGAAAGGATTGTCGAGCGGGTATGCGCCGCTGGGCGCGGTCGTGGCCGGGCGCAAGATCGTGGATGCGATCGCCAACGGGTCCGGCGCGCTGGTGCACGGGTTTACCTACAATATGCACCCGACGTCGGTAGCGACCGGGGCCGCGGTGCTGAAGGTCATCCGGGGGCGGAAGCTTGTGCAGGCGGCGGACGACGAACGGAGCGGTCCGGCGGCGCATCTGAAAAAAGCCCTGGTGCGATTGAGCGAGTGTGCGAGCGTCGGAGACGTGCGCGGGATGGGAATGATGTGGGGAGTGGAGTTCGTCAAAGATCGCGCGGCCAAGACTCCGTTCGATCCGGACCTGAACTTCGCCGGCCGCGTGGGCCAGGCATGCATGGACCGCGGGGTGATGCTTTACCCGATGCAGGGCTGCGTGGACGGATACAGAGGCGACCACGTCATGGTTGCGCCCCCGGCGGTGATCACGGAGCAGGAGATCGATCGAGCTGTCGAGACGATGGCGGAGGCAGTGCGCGAAGTTGAAGCCTCGCCGCTCGTCCTGGGCCGCTAGCGGTGTGGCTACGTCGCCGGGCTGGTCTTCGCGGTGGAGCGCTCTCGGATCAGGGAGATGAAGGCGCTGGCGGCGCGGGGCAGGCTGCGGTCGCGGCGGTAGATGAGGCCCAACTGGCGCTTGAGGTCAACATCGGCGATGGCCACCAGCCTGACCTCGCCGCTCCGGACCTCTTCGCGGGCAAAGGTTTCGCTGATCAGCGACACGCCGAGCCCCGCCGCGACGAAGCTCTTGATCATGCCCACGCTGGGAAGTTCCATGGTCACGCGCAGCCGAGAGCTGTAGGGGCGGAACAACTTGTCGAGCATGTGGCGCGTGAAGCCGGTCTTGGGAAAGATGAGCGGCTGGTCCGCGATCTTCTCGATGGTGACCGACTCCTCCTGGCCCAGGGGATTGTCGGCGCTGGTCATCAACATCAGCCGATCGCGGAAGATGGGATGCACCTTCAGGCTGTTCGACTTGACGGGCAGAGTCACGATGCCGACGTCCAGCGAACCCTCCTCCACCCGCTCCAGAATCTTGCGGCTGAAGTTGCGGTAGATGCTGATCTGCACCGCGGGATAGCGGCGATGGTACTCGGAAAAGACTTCCGGCAGAACGTAGAGGCAGGTGGCCTCATTGGCGCCGACAGCGAGGATGCCGCGGGGCGTGGAGCCCTGGTCGGCCACCGCGCGCATGGACTCGTTACGCAGGGTGAGCAGGCGCTGCGCGTACTCGAACAAAACTTCTCCCGCCGGAGTGAGGCGGACGGTTTTGCCGGTACGGTCGAGCAGGCGCTCGCCGTAATCCTGCTCGAGCTGGCGGATCTGGGCGCTGACTGCCGATTGCGAGCGGAACACTTTTTCGCCGGCGCGCGAGAAACTGCCCAGCTTCGCGACCTCGATGAACGTGACTAGCTGATCGAAATCCATGGGGAATGAACAGGATTATACGACCGCTCGGGCGCCGCGCCGTACCCAGGCCCTGGCCCTCCGGCTGCTTAGGTCCGTTTTGGTTCCGCGCGAAGGAAGCTGTCAACACCGCGTGCGGCGCTGCGTCCCTCGGCGATCGCCCACACCACCAGTGACTGGCCACGGCGCATGTCGCCGGCGGCAAAGACCCCCGGGACCGACGACATGTGCTGCGCGTCGCAGGCGACATTCCCGCGCGCGTCCAGTTCCACGCCGAGCTGCTCGATCATGCCCGTCCGAATAGGACCGGTGAAGCCCATGGCGATCAGCACCAGGTCCGCGTCCATGGCGAACTCCGTGCCGGGGATGGGGGCGAACTGCGGCGGAGGGCCGACGCGAACGGCGTGCAGACGCTTCACGTTGCCCTGCTCGTCGCCGGTGAAACCGGTGGTGGAGATGCTCCAATCGCGCGTTCCGCCTTCCTCGTGCGAACTCTCCGTGCGCAGTTGCAGGGGCCAGAGCGGCCACGGCGTCTGCGGCGAGCGCTCGTTCGGCGGCATGGGCATGATCTCGAACTGGTGTACCGAAGCGGCGTGCTGGCGCAGGCAAGTGCCGAGACAGTCGGCGCCGGTGTCGCCGCCGCCGATGATGATCACGCGTTTGCCGGTGGCGAGGATCTCCTTGTCCTCGATGGTGTCGCCCAGGCAGCGGCGGTTCTGTTGCGGCAGAAACTCCATCGCGAAATGGATGCCGCTCAGCTCGCGCCCGGGAATGCGCAGGTCGCGCGGCTGCTGCGCTCCGCCGGCCAGCAGAATGGCATCGAACTGTTCACGCAGGTCTTCGACGGGAACGCTCCCACCGACGTTCGCGTTGGTGACGAACTGCACTCCCTCGGCGGTCATCTGCTCCACGCGGCGGTCGATGAGGTGCTTCTCCATCTTGAAGTTGGGGATACCGTAGCGCAGCAGCCCGCCGATCCGGTCCGACTTCTCGTAGACGAACACCCAATGTCCGGCCCTACACAATTGCTGGGCTGCCGCCAGACCCGCCGGCCCCGAACCGACCACGGCAACCTTTTTCCCGGTGCGGAACGGCGGAGGCTCGGGCCGGATCCATCCTTCGCGGAATCCACGGTCCACGATCTCCTTTTCGATGTTCTTGATGGTGACCGGGGGCTGGCTGATGCCGAGCACGCAGGCGGCTTCGCAGGGCGCGGGACAGAGGCGCCCGGTGAATTCTGGGAAATTGTTGGTGGAATGCAGGTGGCGGACCGCGTCCTTCCAACGGCCGCGGTACACCAGGTCGTTCCAGTCGGGAATGATGTTGTTCAGCGGGCACCCCGAGTGGCAGAAAGGCACACCGCAATCCATGCAGCGAGCGCCCTGGGCGCGCGCCTTGTCTTCGGGGAACTCCTGGTAGATCTCGAACCAGTCGTTGATGCGCTGCGGGACCGGACGCCGCTGCGGCAGTTCGCGCGTGTATTCGAGGAACCCGGTGACTTTACCCACGCGGAACCTCCTGCGCCGGGGCCGGCGGTGGCAACATCTCGCCGGGGACGTACACGGAGGTACTGCGCGGGACGCCCAGAACGCGCTTGTACTCGTGCGGGAACACTTTCACGAAACGCGGCAGGAGCTCGTCCCAGTTGTCGAGGACCCACTGGCCGCGCGGGCTGCCGGTCATCTCGACATGGCGGGCGATCAGGTTCCGAAGCGTCTGCACGTCGGGGCCGTCGAGCACGGGCTCCAGGTCTACGGAACCGAGGTTGCAGCGTTTGGCCGCGAAGTCGCCGCGCTCATCGAGGACGTACGCGATGCCCCCGTTCATGCCGGCGGCGAAGTTGCGCCCGCATTTGCCGAGCACGGCCACGAGGCCGCGGGTCATGTACTCGCAACCGTGGTCACCGAGGCCTTCGACGACGGCAGTCGCCCCCGAATTGCGGACCGCAAAGCGCTCACCGGCGACGCCGTTGAAAAACGCTTCGCCGCTGGTGGCACCGTAGAGCGCCACGTTGCCGATCACGATGCTTTCTTCGGGCTGGAACTGTGATTGCTTCGGCGCAAAAACGACGAGCTTGCCGCCAGAAAGTCCCTTGCCCACGTAGTCATTGGCGTCGCCCTCCAGAACCAGCGTGACACCCTTGGCCAGGAATGCGCCGAAGCTTTGGCCGGCGGAGCCGCGGAATTCGCACCGGATGGTGTCGTCCGGAAGCCCTTGCGATCCGTAGCGGCGGGCGATCTCTCCGCTGAGCATGGTGCCCACGGTGCGGTGAACGTTGCGGATGGGCAGCCGGATGGTCAGCGGAGACCTGTTGTCGAGAGCGCCTTGGGCAGCGCCGATGAGCCGATGGTCAAGCGCCTGCGTCAGGCCGTGGTCTTGAGACTGCACGCACCGCCGCGCCACGCGCGCCGGCACCGTCGGATTGTAGAGGATCGACGAAAAATCGAGGCCGCGGGCCTTCCAATGGTCGAGGGCAGGCTGCATCTCGAGCATGTCCACGCGGCCGATCATCTCGTCGAAGGTGCGGAAGCCCATGCGCGACATCCAGTCGCGCACCTGCTCGGCAATATAGAAGAAGAAGTTGATGACGTGCTCGGGCTGGCCCTGGAAACGCTGACGGAGCACAGGGTCCTGGGTGGCGATGCCCACAGGGCAGGTATTGAGGTGGCACTTGCGCATCATGATGCAGCCCATGGCCACCAGGGGCGTGGTCGCGAAGCCGAACTCCTCGGCCCCGAGAAGAGCGGCGATGACCACGTCGCGACCGGTCTGTAGCTTGCCGTCGGTCTGTACACGGATGCGTCCGCGCAGATCATTCAGCACCAGGACTTGCTGGGTCTCCGCCAGTCCCAGCTCCCAGGGAATGCCGGCGTGCTTGATCGAACTCAGCGGCGATGCGCCGGTGCCGCCGCTGTCTCCGCTGATGAGGACGACGTCGGCATGCGCCTTGGCGACCCCGGCGGCAACCGTGCCCACTCCCACTTCCGCGACCAGCTTCACCGAAATGCGGGCGCGCGGGTTGACGTTCTTCAGGTCGTAGATGAGCTGCGCCAGATCCTCGATGGAATAGATATCGTGGTGCGGCGGCGGCGAGATAAGACCCACGCCGGGGATGGAATGGCGCACCCGCGCGATCTCCCCGTCCACCTTGTGACCGGGAAGCTGGCCGCCCTCGCCGGGCTTCGCTCCCTGGGCCATCTTGATCTGCAATTCGTCGGCGTTGACGAGGTAATTCGTGGTCACGCCGAAGCGCGCGGAGGCCACCTGCTTGATGGCGCTGCGCCGGGATTCGCCGGTGGGAGAAGGCGTGAAGCGCACTTCGTCTTCGCCGCCCTCGCCGGTGTTGGACTTGCCGCCGATGCGGTTCATGGCGATGGCGAGGGTCTCGTGCGCCTCTTTGCTGATGGAGCCGAACGACATGGCGCCGGTGCAGAAGCGCTTCACGATGTCCTTGACCGGCTCGATTTCTTCGAGCGGGATCGGGCTGTCTGCGCTCTTGATGCGCATCAGGCCGCGCAGCGTGCACAGGCGGCGGCTTTGGTCGTCGATGAGATCCGTGTATTCCTTGAAGGTAGAGAAATTCGACTGCCGGACGGCCTGTTGCAGCTTGCTGATGGTGAGCGGATTCACCAAGTGGTATTCGCCGTCGGCGCGGTACTTGTACTGCCCGCCAAAATGCAGTTCCGTGTCGGCATCGGTTACGGGCCGGAAGGCGTGCTCGTGCTTCATGCGGGCTTCGCGTGCCAGCACGTCGAGCCCCACCCCCTCGATGCGTGAAGGGGTCCCGGTGAAATACTTCCCAATCAGCGACTGGTTCAGGCCGATCGCCTCAAACACCTGCGCGCCGCAATAACTCTGCAAGGTCGAGATGCCCATCTTGGAAATGGTCTTCAACAAGCCCTTGTTGATGGCCTTGGTGAAGTTGCGGGCCGCCAGTTCGGCATCGATCTTGGCGGGCAGGCAGCCGCGCCAGGCAAGGTCTTCGAGCGTCTCGAAGACCAGGTACGGATTCACCGCACTGGCGCCGTAGCCGAGCAGCAGGGCGAAGTGCATGCCTTCGCGCGGCTCTCCGGATTCCACGATGAGCGCCACCTGGGTGCGGGTCTTTCCCCGGATGAGGCGGTTATGGATCGACGCCAGCGCCAGCAGGCTGGGGATGGGGGCGTAGTGTTCGTCCAGGCCGCGATCGGAAAGGATGAGCAGGCTGTATCCGGATGCGACCGACAGAGACGCCCGGCGGCCCAGTTCCTCCAACGCGCGCTCTATCCCCGCTTCGCCGTCCTCGACGCGGTAGAGCATGGACAGGGTGGTAGCGAGAAGGTCTCCGCGAGAGAGGCGGCGCAGCTTTTCCAGGTCGGAGTTGGTCAGGATCGGCTGCGGCAGCTTCAGGGTATGGCAGTTCTGCGGCGTTTCGTCGAGGATGTTTCCTTCGGTGCCGATGTAGCTGACCAGCGACATCACCATCTGCTCGCGGATGGGGTCGATGGGCGGATTGGTGACCTGCGCGAACAACTGTTTGAAGTAGCTGAACAGCGGCTGGGGGCGGTCCGAGAGGCACGCCAGCGGCGTGTCGGTGCCCATGGAGCCGATCGGCTCCTCGCCGTTCACCGCCATGGGTTCGAGGACCATCTTCAGATCCTCGTCGGTGTAACCGAAGGCGCGCTGCCGGCAGACGATGGTGGCATGGTCGGAGCCGTGCACGCGCGCGGGCGGCGGGAGCTGCTCGAGAGTGACCAGGTTCTGCTTCAGCCAGTCGGCGTAAGGCTGGCGGGTACAGAGGCGTTGCTTGATCTCCTTGTCAGGAACGATGCGGCCTTCGACCGTGTCCACCAGGAACATTTTTCCCGGCTGGAGGCGGCCCTTGGTCTTCACATCCTCGGGAGCGACAGGCAGCACGCCGGTCTCGGAGGCCAGGACGACCATGTCGTCGCGCGTGATCACGTAGCGCCCGGGACGCAAGCCGTTGCGGTCGAGCGTGGCGCCGGCCACACGGCCGTCGGTAAAGAGGATCACCGCCGGTCCGTCCCAGGGCTCCATCAGGGAGGCGTGGTACTCGTAGAACGCCTTCTTCTCCGGCGCCATGTGCTCGTTCCCTGCCCACGCTTCCGGGATGAGCATGGCCATGACGTGGGGCAGCGAGCGTCCGGCCTGAAACAGCAACTCGACGACATTGTCCACGTTGGCAGAATCGCTCCCGCCGGGAGCGACCACCGGAAACAACTTCTGGAGATCGTCGCCGAAGAGCGGTGAAGCGATCACCGACTGGCGGGCGTGCATCCAGTTCACGTTGCCGCGCAGGGTGTTGATCTCGCCGTTGTGCGCCACGTAGCGGTAGGGGTGCGCCAGGTGCCAGGTGGGAAAGGTGTTCGTGGAGAAACGCTGGTGCACCACGCACAGCGCCGTGACCACGTCGGGATCGGAGAGTTCGTGGTAGAACTTCGCGATCTGCGGCGCCAGCAGCAGCCCCTTGTACACGATGGTCCGGGCCGAAAGCGAGGGAAGGTAGAACATCCCCTTGTGCTCCAGATCGGAGCCGGCGATTTCCGCTTCCGCGCGCTTGCGGACCACGTAGAGCTTGCGCTCCAACTGGTCCTCGGTCCATTCCGGCCGGCTGCGGAGGAAGATCTGCTGGATATAGGGCTGGGAGCGGCGTGCGATCCGCCCGATCACAGTCGCGTCTACGGGCGTGTCGCGCCAGCCAAGGACAGTCATGCCTTCTTCGCGCGCGATGCGCTCCAGCATGCCCTCGCAACAGAGGCGCTCCTGCTTGTCCACCGGCAGGAACACCATGCCCACGCCATACGCCCCGGGCTCGGGCAGCGTGAAGCCGAGCTTCGTGCACTCGCGCTGGAAGAAGCGATGAGGGACCTGGAGCAGGATCCCAGCGCCGTCGCCGGTCTCCGGATCGCAGCCGGTGGCGCCGCGGTGCGTCAGGTTGATGAGCACCTCGATGCCCTTTCGCACCACGTCGTGGCTCCGCTGGCCGCGGATATTGGCGACCAACCCGACACCGCAGGCGTCATGCTCCCGGCTGGGGTCATAGAGCCCCTGCGCCGGGGGAAGTCCATAGCGATGTTCGGATCCGGTCATTCCAATCGTTCTCCGTCGGCTACTACGAAAACACAGCACCGGGCTCCGCACCGGGAGCGCGGACAAACTCCGTGACACGGTTGTGGGCTCGTGGGGCCTCGCGGTTGGGCACCTGTAACGAACCAGTTAAGTCTGAAATGGAGGGAAAAGTACAATCGAGAATTTCGATGCGCCGGATTCATTTTCCGGGCAAGGCGGATCGCGCGTGGCCGAGGACATTCCGCGCCGGCGCATGACCGCCAGCGTGCTGCTGATCAAGGCGCTGGACGGCGGGCAGTATGTCTCGCAGATGCCATCCGTTGACTCGGTCCAGAAGGCACCCGCACCGAACACCACAGCACAGCAGGGCGGCCAGGCCGCCCCGCAGGCATCTACCCCCACTCAGTAGCCGCTCACTCGAAGCGCAGCGCTTCGATAGGATCGAGTTGCGCCGCTTTCCGCGCCGGATAGAACCCGAAGAACACGCCGATCGCCATCGAGAACATCACCGCGGCCACCACCGCCGTCATGGACAGCAGCACCGGCCAGCCCAGGACTTTGGTGACGGTCAGCGACGCGACCACGCCGAACAGGATCCCGACCGTCCCGCCGGCGATGCTCAGCACCACCGACTCGGTCAGGAACTGGCGCTGCACGTCGGATTCGGTGGCACCGATGGCCATGCGGATGCCGATCTCGCGCGTCCGCTCGGTGACCGAGACCAGCATGATGTTCATGATGCCGATGCCACCGACGATCAGCGATACTCCGGCGATCGACGCCAGAAGCAGCGTCATCACCTTGGACGAATCGTCCGCCAGTTGCGCGACGTCGGCGAGATTGCGGATGCTGAAGTCGTCGTCCTGCCCGGCGCGGATGTGGTGCCGGTCGCGCAGCAAAGCCGCGATCTGGGTTTGCGCCGCATATGTCGCGGGTTGCGACACCGCCGATACCATCACAAACTGCAGCCAGTCCTGCCCCGTGATTTTCTTCTGCAGGGTTGTGATCGGGATGAACACGCCGTCGTCCTGGTCCTGACCCATGCCGGAAGATCCTTTCGGCGACAGCACACCGACCACACGGAACGGCAGGTTGCCGATGCGGACGGTCTGCCCGACTGGATCGCTCGACCCAAAAAGATTCCGCTGCACGGTCTGGCCGAGCACCACCACGTCCGCCGCACGGGTCACATCGTCCAGCGTGAACGACGTGCCACTCGCGACCGGCCAGTCGCGAATATCGAAGTACTGAGGTTCGGTGCCGGTCACTCGCGTATTCCAGTTCTGGTTGTCGGCGATGATCTGCTGGCTGGCAGTGGCGCCGGGCGCGGCCGCGGCCACGGCTGGGACCTGCTGGACGATCGCCTTTACGTCGTCGTTAGTGAGCGTCTTGGTCGCGCCGATGCCGATGCGCAGCCCGCCACGATTCACGCTGCCCGAACTGATGTAAAGCATGTTCGTGCCCATGGAGGCGATCTGGTCCTGCACCTTCTGGCGCGCGCCTTGGCCGACGCCGACCGTAGCGATCACCGCGCCGACGCCGATGATGATGCCCAGCATGGTCAGCGCCGAGCGCATCTTGTTGCGCGTCAGGGCGCGGATCGCGATCTTCAGGATCGAAGTGAAATTCATAACGCCTCCTCGTCATCCACCAGCGGCATGGTTTTGAGCACGTCCATGGCGCGCGAGCGATGCTCTACCTCCGCATCGCGCCGGATCTTACCGTCGCGGAACACCACGATCCGCTTGGCGTAGTTGGCGATGTCGGACTCGTGCGTCACCAGCACAACGGTCAGCCCGCGCTCGTTCAGGTCCTGGAAGATCTGCATGATCTCCACCGACGTGCGGCTGTCCAGGTTCCCGGTGGGCTCGTCGGCCAGCAAGATCGACGGCTGGTTCACAAGGGCGCGCGCGATGGCCACGCGCTGCTGCTGTCCGCCGGAGAGCTGCGATGGGAAGTGCCCGACGCGGTCGCCCAGCCCGACGATGCTCAGCGCCTCGGTGGCCCGGCGCAAGCGCTCGGCCTTGTCCCCCTTCGCGTACAGCGTGGGAAGTTCCACATTCTCCAGCGCCGTGGTGCGCGCCAGCAGATTGAATCCCTGGAAGACGAAACCAATCTTCCGGTTGCGGATCGCGGCCAACGCGTTCTTGTCGAGCTGCGACACGTCCGTGCCTTCAAGCACGTAGAGCCCGCTGGTCGGCTTGTCCAAGCAGCCCAGCAGATTCATGAACGTGGACTTGCCGCTGCCGCTCGCGCCCATGATGGCCACGAACTCGCCCGGCCGGATGTCGAGGCTCACCCCTCGCAGGGCGTGGACCTTGGTCTCGCCCAGGTCGTAGTACTTGTGCACGTCCTCAACCTGGATCAGTTGCTCTCGCTCCGCGGCCGGGATCGCCAGCTCACGATCGATCTGAACGATGGTAGCCATTACCGACCTCCCAAGCCGCGGCCGCCCATCGGGGACCCCGGTGCGCTCGATTTCTGCTGCTGGTTCGCATTGGCCGCAGCGATGATGACTTCGTCCCCCGGCTGCAGTGATCCGTGAACCACTCGCGTGATCTCGGTAGAGGTGTGGTCGGTGATGCCGACCGCGACCTGCACCGGCTCGGGTTTCTTGTCCGCCCCGAGCTTCCACAGGATCGCCGTGCCGGAAGACGCATTCTTCTGCTGGGCTCCGGCGCCATTCTTGCTTTTCGCTTGCACGGGTGCGTTAATGCCCGCCCCTGCGTACGCCGCGCTGATTTGGTCCGGCGTGAGGTCGGGCGTGAAGCGCAGCGCGCCATTCGGGACCTTCACCACAGCGGTGGCGTCCGCGACGGGCACGCTGACGTACGCCGTCATGCCGGGAAATAGCTTCACATCAGGGTTGTCGAATTCGACGACCGTCGTGTAGGTCACGACATTCTGCACCGTGGTCGCGTTCAGCCGCACCTGGGAAACACGTCCCTTGAACGTGTCCTTGGGGAACGCGTCCACCTTGAAGGTGACGAGCTGGCCGGGCTTGATGTTGCCCACGTCGCTCTCATCGGTGCTGACGTAGACTTGCATCTTGGTCAGGTCCTGCGCGATGGTAAACAGCGTCGGTGCCTGCAAGGACGCGGCGACGGTCTGTCCCACATCCACGTTGCGGGCCACCACCGTGCCGTCGATCGGCGATCGGATGATGGCGTGGTCGACATTGGTTTGCGCCACCGACACCGTGGCGGCTTTCTGCTGCTGGTCCGCCGACGCCTGAGCCACCTGCGCCTTGGCGGCATCGACCCCGGCGATCGCGCTCTCCGCGTTCGCCTTGGCGAGGTCGAGCTGCTGCGCACTGATGATGCCTTCCTTCGCCAACCCCTGGTTGCGCTCGTAATCGGCCTGAGCCTGGGCCGCAGTCGCTTGCGCCTTCACCAGGTTCGCCCGCGCATTCGCCGAGTTCGCGCGCGAACTCGCCAGGTCAGCCTTGGCTTGCAGCAGCGCGCCCTGGAACAGCGATGGATCGATCTGCGCGATCACCTGTCCCTGCTTCACATGCGAGTTGAAATCCGCGAATAGCCTTTGGATCGTGCCGGAGACCTGGGATCCCACCTGCACCGTGGTAACAGCATTGATGGTGCCCGTCGCTTCGACCATGTCGTGGATATCGCCGCGCTGCGCAGTTTGCGTGAAGTACTGCGCCGAACTCTTCGGTGAGTAGCTGAACGCCCCGACGACCGCAACAGTCACGGCCAACGCCAGTACGATCAGCCAATCCTTCCCCATGCGTTTCATAGTTGTCTCCAAACCTTCTAAAGGGTTAGACCCGGCAGAAAGCCGGCAGGCGTAAAGAGTCGGTCAAGGGCGGGTAAAGATTTGTAAGAGGCGGGAGCGAAAAAAATGTCCACGGGCGGCCAGGGAGGTGTGCCACCCGTGGACTCGAGGAAGGAACAGCCTACTGTTGCGCCTTCGAATCCTGTGCCTTCGGGCCCCGGCCGTTGATCCACCGCTCCATGCGCGCCGCATGGCGCTGCTGGAGACGGTCCATCTTGGCCTGCTGGTCTGCTGTCAACATCGCGTAAACCTTCGACTGCAGCTTCTGCTTCTCGACGATGAGCTGCGCGAGTGTCTGGGCCTGCTGGTTGGCGATGGCTTGCACCTGCGCCTGGTCGAACTTGCCACCGGCCGTCACCGCCATCATCTGCTTGTGGTTATCCGCGAGCTGCTTGACCAGGGGCATGATCGTGGGCTTCTCCGCCTTCCACATGTCCTTGATCTGCGCCTGCTGCGCATCCGTCAGGTCGAGGACGTCGGACATGTGTTGCAGGAACCGTCCGGCCATCGGGGGTCCGCCCCACGATTGGCTGGCATGCCGGAATCTCGCTTCCGCGTGTACCGCCAGCGCGGCGCCGAGCACCGCGACGACGATTGCTGCTGTGATCGCGCACTTCTTCATGATTCAATCCTCCGGCGAGGCCTGCGCCCCGCCCGTTACGTTAAGCATAAACACAGGTCGCGGGGGTCGCAGGTAAAGAGTCGGTCAGCGTCCGTAAAGATTTGTAAACGCGGGCGGCGGGCGTACTGTCTTGTGGGAGGATGAAGAAGGGCATGGAACGCATCCTGATCGTTGACGACGACGTGGAGCTGTGCGAGCTGGTGCGCGAATACTTGAGCGCCGAGGACTTCCAGTTGGACGCCGTGCACAACGGCACCCAGGGACAGGAGCGCGCGCTTTCCGGCGACTACGCGCTGGTGATCCTGGACGTCATGCTGCCGGGCAAGAACGGCCTGGACGTGCTGCGGGCAGTGCGCCAGCGCTCCCGCGTCCCGGTCCTCATCCTCACCGCCCGTGGCGAGGACGTGGACCGGATCGTCGGACTGGAGATCGGCGCCGACGACTATCTCCCCAAGCCCTTCAACCCTCGCGAGCTGCTGGCCCGCGTGCGCGCCATCCTGCGCCGTACTACTCAGGTTCCGGACGCCGCTGCGGGCCCCATTTCCGTCGGCGATGTGGAACTCGATCCCGCCACGCGAACGGTGCGCCGGAGCGGCACGCCGGTCGAGATGACTTCGGTGGAGTTCTCCCTGCTGGAGCGGCTGCTCCGCGCGGCCGGCACCGTGGTCACGCGCGAGCAACTGGTCAACGAGGTGCTCGGCCGCAAGTTCATGCCCTACGACCGCAGCATCGACATGCACGTCAGCAAGATCCGCAAGAAGCTGGGCGAGCAGCCCGACGGCAGCGAGCGCATCAAAGCGATCCGCAGCGTCGGCTACATCTATGTGCGCCCGGGACAGGCAGGAAGCTAAGAACGATGCGCAGCCTCTTCCTCCGCATATTCCTCACCTTCTGGGCGACGGTCCTGCTCATCGGCCTGGCGCTGGTGATCACCTACAGCATCCAGCCGGAACTCATCATCTCGCGCTGGCGCGCCTCGACCCGCGATGCAGTCGCTCTGTACGCGCAATCCTGTGCGGAGGAGCTGGACCGCTACGGCCCGGACGCCTTGCGCAATTACATGCAGCGCCTGGAATCCGGCGCCCACATCCATGCCGCCTTCTATGACGAGAAGGGCACGCTCCTCGCCGGCACCGATACCGTCGACGCCCGGAAGGCGGTGGAGAAGGTCACGGCCACCGGCGAGCCCGAGTTCTCCATCAGTGGAGGTACAGCTCTGGCCGCGCAGCGCGCGACCGGCCCCGCGAGGCGGACCTACATCTTTGTCGCGGAGATGGCGCGCGGCCCCGTCGGCGCTTTCCGCCCCGGTGCTCGCATCCTGCTGTTCCGCTGGGTGCTGGCCATTCTTATTTCAGGGCTGATCTGCGGCCTGCTCACGCGCTCGCTCACCGGCCCCATCCTTCGCCTGCGCGGAGCGGCCACGCAACTGGCCACCGGCGACCTGAGCGCGCGGGCCGGCGCTGCCGTCATCAGCCGCCGCGACGAGATCGGCGACCTCGGCCGCGACTTCAACCGCATGGCCGGCCGCATCGAAGAGCTCATCACCAGCGAGCGCCAATTGATCCGCGACATCTCCCATGAGCTGCGGTCGCCGCTGGCTCGTCTCAATGTAGCCCTCGGACTTGTCCGCCGACGCGCCGACGAGGAGATCGTTCCCGCGTTGGACCGCATCGAGCGCGAAGCTGAAACCCTCAACGAGATGATCGGCCGCCTGCTCGCGCTGGCCAAGATGGACGCCGCTTCCGAGCCCCCCGATCCAATCCCCATCGAGCTGCACAACATGGTCGCCGAGGTCGCCGCCGACGCCGCCTTTGAAGCCCAGGAGCGCGGCACCTCGGTGCAGGTCGTCTCCAGCGTGGATTGTACGGTGGTCGGCAGCGGAGAGTTGCTGCACAGCGCCATTGAGAACGTCGTGCGCAACGCCATCCGCTACTCGAAGCCGGGCGCGCCGGTGGAGATCCGGCTGAGCTGCGGGCAGGCTGCCGCCGGCCGGATCGCCGAGATCTCCGTCCGCGATCATGGACCCGGCGTCCCGGAGGACGAGCTCGCGAACCTCTTCCGTCCGTTTTATCGCGTGGCCGACGCCCGCGAGCGCGACACGGGCGGGATTGGCTTGGGGTTGGCTATCACTTATCGCGCGGTAAAGCTCCACCGTGGCACGGTGTCCGCGAAGAATGCGCCCGGAGGTGGATTGCTGGTCACTGTCTCTCTGCCCGCTTCGTAGGGGGGCGTCCGACCCGGATCCACCGCCATGGCTATGATCGTTCGACCTACACACGCCGGCTGGCCGCCGCGAGCACGAGCACAGCGAGGACCAGGAAGATGGTTCCAACCGTCTGGATGCGCAGCGGCCACTTGCCCGCGCCCTTCCATTCGCCGGTGATCACGCTCAGCAGGGTCCCGGCGATCACGGTCAGTGCCATGAAAAGCGGCCACCCCAGGATCGTCCCCGACGAGCCCAGCTTTTGCGCCGAGATGCCGTACAGGATGATGCTGCCGAACCAGAAGACCCCCATCAGCAGCGCCAGCGCCCAGTGCGAGCCGCTGCCCGGCTCCGCAAAGTTCGATAGGGATCCGTTCTTCTTCAGCAGATACCCGCAATAGAGGACGTTGGGAATGGACCCCGCGATCATCAGCGGCAGCCACACGGCGTTGGGCGCCCAGATGCGATCGGCGCCGTTCAGCTCGGCGGCGAACAGCAGCGGACCTCCTGATATCAGAGCGAGATTCAGCAGCGCCACCCCCACCCCGCTCAGGATCGCGAATAGGATGCCCATCGCCGTTGAAATTTCCCCGGCCTCTTTCCCCAGCGCGCGGTCTCGCTGCCACCCGGCGATCGCGCACACGCTGACGCCCACGATCGCCAGCGCGGCCCCTTCCAGCACGGCCAAGCCTGCGGGGCTGTGGACGTTTCCCGACTGCAGATAGATCAGCGGGAAAAGGCTTCCCATGGCGGCCGACAGCCCCAGCATCAACGAGAACGCCACCACCATCCCGATCGCTTCCACCGCCAGCGCGAAAAACACCTGCGAGACTCCCCACCCCAAACCGAACGCCGCGGCCGTCGCGATGACCCGTTTGCCGACTTGCCCGTAGGTGAGATCGAGGTCGGGCACCATGAGCAATGTCACTACCGGCGGCAACACCCACAAGGAAACGACGGTGAAGACGAGCCAGGTGTTTTCCCAGGCCCACTTGCGGGCGTAGTTCATGGGTCGCGTGAAGCAGGCGTTGGTCAAGCCGGCCACCACCAGGAGGATCAGCCCAACGCTGTTGTCATTCATCGCGGATTCCTTTCCGGCTCACGAGCCGTGAGCCCACGACTTGACCGCCCGCCACGCTCCCATCGCGCCCGCGGTGACAAGAACTTGATTTGTGGAACAGCCGAACATATAAGTGCCCAGAGCAGGACGTCAACAAAGAAAGACTGCCGCGGGGCCTGGTTCGTCCGTACTCACGACCTATGAGACTTGTGACCTTCGACTCTGGAGAGGGATGGCGCCTCGGCGCCGTCTCCGGCGACAACGTATTCGACCTTGCCCGTGCCGCTGGCGGGAAAGAGGCCACCTGGTTCGCCGGCATGGAAGCTTTCCTGGCCGCCGGCAAGCCCGCTTCGCGCGCAGCGCGTGCGCTGCTCGAGAAGCCGTCGGCATCGGCCCTGAAGCCGCTGCGCGGTGTCCGTCTGGGGCCGCCGGTGCCTCGCCCTACCAAGATCATCGCCCTGGGTTTCAACTACCACGAGCACGCGGCCGAGTTCTCCACCAAGGCGCCGGAAGCGCCGCTGATCTTCGCCAAGTATCCCAACAGCATTTGCGGCCCCTACGACCCCATCGTGCTGCCCCCGGGCGACGACGACCCGCAGGTGGATTACGAAGCGGAGCTCGCCGTGGTCATCGGCCCGCGCTGCAAAGGTGTGTCCGCCGCTCGCGCCATGGACGTTGTCGCCGGCTACATGGCTCTTAACGACGTCAGCGAGCGCAGGTGGCAGTTCGGCGACAAGCAGTGGACCCGCGGCAAGAGTCCCGACACGTTTTGCCCCATCGGTCCCTGGCTGGTCACGCCCGACGAAGTCCCCGACCCGCACGCGCTTGGCATCCGCTCCCGCGTCAATGGCGAGGTCCGCCAGAACTCCACCACTGCCCTGCTCGTCCACCGCATCCCCAAGCTCATCGAGTATTCATCAGTCGCGATGACGCTGGAGCCGGGCGACATCATCGCTACCGGCACCCCGACCGGCGTCGGCATGCACCGCAAGCCGCCCTTGTTCCTCAAGCCCGGGGACGTGGTCGAGATCGAGATTGATGGCGTCGGCACGATCCGCAATCCGGTCATTGCGGCTCAATGAAAGAACTTCCACCCGACGTCAGATGCAGGCGGCGCTCTCAGTAGCCGGCGGCTTTCCCGGAACTGTAGCCTCGTCCATCGTGGCCGCCCTGCAGCCACCCGTGATCGATCAGTATGGCTTCAACACGGCCGATGGATACCGGGTCTCCATGCTTGTCCCTGAAGCGCAGCTCATAGCCCATTCGTTGCAGTAAAGCGGCGGTGTCAGGCGAGATGCCGGGTTCCACGTCCAGGCGATCGGGCCTCCACTGATGGTGGACACGCGGGGCATCGATGGCGTCCTGCACGTTCATTCCAAAATCCATCACGTTCAACATGACCTGCAGCACTCCCGTGATGATGCGCGAACCGCCTGGAGCGCCCAGCACCAGAAACGGCTTCCCATCTTTCAACACGATGGTCGGGACCATGGACGACAGCGGCCGTTTGCCCGGCGCGATGGAGTTCGCTTCGCCCTGCACCAGTTCGAAAAGGTTCGGCGTGCCGGGTTTCGCGGCGAAGTCGTCCATCTCGTCGTTCATCAGAAACCCCGCCCCCGGGATCGTGACGCCGCTGCCGAATCCGTCGTTCAGGGTGTAGGTCACCGCCACCACGTTTCCCTGCTCATCGACGATGCTGTAATGCGTGGTCTGCGCGCCCTCGCTGCCCGACAGCTTGCCCGGATTCACTTGATTGCTCGGAGTCGTGTGTGCGGGATCGATCGAGCTGCGTCGAGCTCGTATGTATCCCGGATCGAGCAACGCCCGAACCGGATTCTTCACGAAGTCGGGATCGCCGAGGTATTCATTGCGGTCGGCGTAGAAACGCCGCATCACCTCCGCAAGGTAGTGGCATGTCGCCGCGGATCCGGCGCCAGTCTTGTCGTACCCCGACCCTTCAAGCATCCCCAACATCTGGAGGAGCCCTACCCCGCCTGAGCTCGGTGGTGGCGAGCTGATGATGTGGTATCCCTTGTAATCTCCCTCGAGCGGCTTGCGCTCAACCACCCTGTAATCCCGCAGATCGTCGAGCGTGATGAGCCCGCCATTCTTTGCCATTGCTTCGGCAATCATGTGCGCGGTCTCGCCCGCATAGAAATCCTTGGCGCCGAGACGGGCAATACGTTCCAGGGTCCGCGCCAGCTCCGGTTGGCGGAAGGTCTCGTTCCAGTCGTAGTACGCGCCGCCCTTTAGAAAAATGCGTTTTGATTCGGCGAAATCCGCGAGGTGGTAGTCAGGATCTCGCATGGACTGCATCAGCGCATAGGAGACCGGGACCCCGTCGGCGGCGAGCTGGATCGCCGGTTTCAGCAACTCGGCCCAGGCTCTGTGCCCGTATTCTTGGTGCGCGAATTCCAGGCCCCGGACTGTTCCCGGTACGCCCGACGCGCGCCATCCAGCTACGCTGTCGTTGGTCAAGTTCCCGCGCGAGTCGAGGTACATGTCGTGGCTGGCCTTGGCCGGCGCTGTTTCTCGGAAATCCAGAAAGGTCGTGCCACCGTCTGCCAGCCGGATCAGCATGAAGCCGCCCCCGCCGAGATTGCCGGCAAATGGATGCGTCACCGCCAATGCAAACCCCACGGCCACCGCGGCGTCCACCGCATTGCCCCCGGACTTTAAGATGGCCAAGCCCACGTCCGCGGCGATCGGCTCCTGCGTCACCACCATCGCTTTGCGCGCGTGGACCGGTTCGCGCGCATGGCTCGAGGGGACGAGGAAACAGAAGATCAGCGATAGAACAAAGACTCTCAACAGCTTTCTGGTCTGCATGGGTGGCGATTATAAAGAGCCGTCACTTTTCTGTATCCGTTTCCGTTGGCCTGCATTCTAATGATTACTCTCGCCAGAGCGCTCGTGAGACTTGCGTTCCTATGCCGATCGCATTTCTCATGGGCGGACACCCTCCCACGGAGGACGCATGTCAAACCGCAAGAAACCTTCCAAGCACAATAGTGGCGGTCTATCGCGCCGTTCGTTCATCAAGGGCGTGGGAGTGACCGCGGCCGGAACGGCCGTGCTGGATTCCGGTCTGCTGGCCCACGCTGCGATCCCGCCACGCGTTGTCGGCCCGGAGGCGACGACCATCACTCTGAACGTCAACGGCGCCGCGCGCCGTGTCTCGGTCGAGCCCCGCACCACGCTCGCCGAGGCCCTGCGCGACGACCTCAAACTGACCGGCGCCAAGATCGCCTGCGACCGTGGCTCCTGCTCAGCGTGCACCGTCCTGCTCGAAGGCGTGCCGGTGAATTCCTGCATGACATTCGCGCTCGACGTTGGCTCCCGCAAGGTCAAGACCATCGAAGGTCTCGGGGATCCCGAACACCTGCACGCCGTGCAGGCCGCGTTTGTCGAGCATGACGGCATGCAGTGCGGCTACTGCACGCCCGGCATGGTCATGAGTTGCGTGGCGCTGCTCGAGCGCAACCCGGATCCCCGGCCCGAAGACGTGCAGCAAGCTATCAGCGGGAACATTTGCCGGTGTGGCACCTATCCCAAGGTGATCGAGGCCACACTCGCGGCCGCTCGGTCGCGGAAGGGGGCGTAGCCTATGTCTCCGATCGCCCAGGACACGCAGAAGAACACCCCGAGCGCCGGCACGCCGGACACCAGACAGGATCAGTTCCTCATCGGCATCCCGGGCTCCCCGGAAGGTGTGCAAAAGGTCGAGCGCAATGTTCCGCTCGATGAGCCGCCGCAGTTGCCGCCCAACTCCGAACTGAAGGTCATCGGGAAGCGCGTACCGCGCTACGACGGTCCCTTCAAGGTTTCCGGCGCGGCCAAGTATGCCAGCGACATTCAATTGCCGGGCATGCTGTACGCGCGCTTCGTGAGCGCCGAGTGTCCGCACGCGAAGATCGTCTCCATCGACACGTCGCAGGCGGAGCGCCATCCCGGCGTGAAAGCCGTCCACGTCATGCAGCACCTGAGCGGCGGCGCCGTACTCCAGGACAAATCAAAAGAACTGCCCTCGCGTTACCCGATCGTGCGCTACGCCGGGCAACCCATTGCCGCCCTTGCCGCCACCACTCCGGCGGCTGCGCTCGATGCGGTGAAGCTGGTCAAGGTGCAGTACGAGACCTTGCCGTTCGTCGTGGATCCGGACAAGGCTCGCGACCCCAATGCGCCGCTTGTTTTTCCCGGTCCTGCGGCCGCAGCCGGTAGTGCTGGTGGCGGCGGCGGTCCCGCCAGCGCCCCGCAGAAAGGAAATGTGCGTGGCCCCAATCCTCCGCGCCGTGGCGGTCCCAAGGGCGATGTCGAGAAGGGCTTTGCCGAATCGGACGCCATCGTGGAGGCCGAGTATCGCACCCAGGTGCAGACCCACTCGGCGCTCGAGACCCATGGCGTGGTCGCCGACTGGAAACCTGACGGTCTCACCGTCTATGCCTCCACTCAGAGCACCTTGAGCGTGCGCGACGAATTGGCCGAGATCTTCGAGCTTCCCAAGACCAAGGTCCGCGTGCTCACCGAATACATGGGCGGAGGATTCGGAGCGAAATTCGGCGCCGGCAATCCGGGCGCCGTAGCCGCCGCTCTTTCCAAGAAGACGGGCGCCCCGGTGCGCCTGTTCTGCGACCGCAAGGAAGAGCAGTGGGCCACCGGCAATCGTCCCAGCTCGCACCAGCACGTGAAGATCGGCGCGAAGAAGGACGGCACGCTCCAGGCGATCAAGTGGATCAGCTACGGCACCGCCGGCGTAGGCACCGGTGCCGGTACGGCCGGCCCGGCTCAAAATCTGTACCAGTGTCCCAACGTCCACACCGAGGAGTACGACGTCTTCACCAACGCCGGTCCGGGAGCTGCCATGCGCGCTCCCGGCCACCCGCAGGGCGTCTTCGGCCTCGAGCAGACCATCGACGCTCTCGCGGAAAAGATCGGCATGGACGTCCTCGAGTTCATGGACAAGAACGACGCCAGCCCGGAGCGCCGTCAGGAGCGCCGCATCGGCGCCGAGAAGTTCGGCTGGACGCAGAAGCGCCGCAAGCCCAACAGTGATCCCGGCCCGGTGAAGCGTGGTGTGGGCGTGGCGCAGGCGGTCTGGTATCGCATCAACAGCATGGATTCCGCCTGCGAGGTCCGCATCCACAAGGATGGCTCGGTCGAGGCGCTCTCCGCGGTGCAGGACATCGGCGGCGGCATCAAGACCATCATCGCGCAGGTCGTCGCCGAGGAACTCGGCCTGCAGCCGCGCGACATCACCGTCCGCATCGGCGACACCCACTCGCCGCCCGGACCTCCCTCCGGCGGCAGTATGACGACCACCTCCATCACTCCGCCGGTGCGCAACGCCGCCTACAAGGTAAAGGAGCAGTTCCTCAAGGAGATTGCCTCAGCGTGGCGGGTTCCGGCAGATTCGGTCTCGCTGAGCGACGGCAAAGTCTCGGCGCGCGGGGCAAAGTCGCTGAGCTTCAAGCAGGCTGCCGCATCCTTGCCCCTGGAGACGCTTTCCGCCACCGCCCGCCGCAGCCCGGAGTACGGCAAGCGCGAGATGATGTTCCTGGGAGGCGTGCAATTCGCCGAGGTTACGGTGGACACCGAAACCGGCATCGTCCGCGTGGAGCGCATCGTCGCCGTGCATGACTGCGGCCGTCCCATGAACCTGCTCTCGCTCGAAAGCCAGGTGAATGGCGGCATCCTGCAAGGCATCTCCTACGCGCTCTACGAGGACCGCCGTCTCGACCGCAACACCGGGATCATGGTCAATCCCAACCTCGAGGAGTACAAGGTCATCGGCGCCAAGGACGTCCCCAAGATCGAGGTCCACTTCATCGAGGATTATCTGGCGCGCAGCTCGACCGACGCCGGCGGCATCGGCGAACCCGCCAAGGTCCCTACCGCCGCCGCCGTGGCCAACGCCTTTTACAACGCCACCGGCGTGCGCATCTACGAGCTTCCCATGACTCCGGCGCGCGTGCTCACCGCATTGGGCAAGGTGAAGCAGACCGGAGGTGCAGCATGATCGCTCGCTTCGAATGGAGCGATGCCCGCTCCGTTGACGACGCCATCTCGCAGCTCGGCGGCAAAGCAGCCGTCAAGGCCGGCGGCATCGACCTCATGGATCGCTTGAAGGAAGGTCTCGACTCTCCTTCCCGCCTGGTGAACATCCGCACCATCCCCAACCTCGACTACGTCCGGGAAGATTCGGGATGGCTGCGCGTCGGAGCCATGGTCACGCTGGCGAATATCGCCGACCATCCGGTCATCCGCCGCCGCTATGGAGCGCTGGCCGATGCCGCCCTGCACGCCGCCACGCCGCAGATCCGCAATATGGCGACCGTCGGCGGTAATCTGCTGCAGCGCCCGCGCTGCTGGTACTTCCGCAGCGATCAGTTCCACTGCCTGCGCAAGGGCGGCGACCGTTGCTTCGCCCAGGATGGCGAGAATGAGTCTCACGCCATCTTCGACAACAGCGTCTGCGCCATCGTCCACCCGTCGGCCACAGCCTGTGCCCTGACCGCGCTCGGGGCGAAGCTCGAGATCCGGAGCAGGAAAGGCGCCCGCGAGGTCGCGCTCGACGATTTCTTCCTCCGCCCCGAGCAGGACGTCACCCGCGAACATTCCCTCGCCGACGACGAACTGCTCACCGAAATCCGCGTTCCAGCTCTCGCGGATTCCGTGCGTACGGCCTATACCAAGGTCGGCCAAAAAGAATCGTTCGACTGGCCGCTCGCGGAAGTGGCGGTCGTTCTCGACCAGCGCGGAGGTGCGGTGAACAAAGTCGCGATCGTGCTCGGTGCGGCGGCTCCGATTCCCTGGCGTGCTAGCGGTGCCGAGAAAGTTCTCGCCGGGAAGGCTGTCGACCAGCAGACTGCTCGCGAAGCCGCAACGGCCGCCGTCCACGGCGCCACCCCGCTCTCGCAGAACGCCTATAAGATCCCTATCTTCGAGGCGGTGGTGCGGCGCACCATCCTCGCCGCCGCCGGTCAGGAGGACTGATGCGCGAGTTCATGGATGAAGAAGATCTAGCGGCTCCCGACCCGGCAGAACTTCCCGATGTCTGCCGCTACATCCGAACCAAGACCGCGTTCGGCAACTCGGTCGGCTACACGCCCTGGCAGAGCGGCGAGTCCAGTACGGCGGTGTATTGGTGCTTGCAGACGATGGGGACCTGCGGCCCCGATGACCAGCTGGTGCACCCGCATTCCTGCTGCGCCGGACGAAACTGCTACGCCAAGCGCGGCTCGCTGTAGAGACGTGGCTGGCCACATCTCCAAAAAGGTACGGCACGGGTTTTGCCCGTGCCGTTTGTCGTTGCAGATGTGGATCTATTGCTTCGGCGTTTCCTGCTGCTTCTCCTGCGGCATCGGCTTGGCGGGGTTCATGGGGTTCGACGGCGGCGGCGCCGGCTCACCCTTCTTCTCCGCCCCGCTCTCCGACTCCGCTTTTGGCTCGTCCGGGCGGATCGGCTTGCGCGGCAGCATGTCGTCGCGCATCGCCGCGTTGTACACGAAACTGGCCATGATCACCGCCGCCTGCTTCATATCGTCCGGACGGATGTGCTCGTACACGTCCAGGTTCGAGTGGTGGGTCAGCGTGTCGTAATCCATCGGATCCTGGATGAACTGGAAGCCGGGGATGCCCACCGCGTCGAACGACAGGTGATCGGTGCCGCCGGTGTTGCGCATGGAGATCGTGGTCATACCCAGGTCGCGGAACGGCTCCATCCACGCCTTGAAGATCGGCACAGCGGCCGCGTTCTCCTGCACATAGATCCCGCGGATCTTGCCCGTGCCGTTGTCGTAGTTGAAGTATCCGGACACCAGCTTCTGTTCCGGCTTCAGCGTCAACGGGCCCGGCGGTTCCCGCCGCAAGTACCGCGGCAGTTCTCTCTCCTTGGGATCGGTCGGCTCAGGACGCGAGCCAAAGTGTTCCGCCACGTACCCTCGCGAGCCGAGCAGACCCTGCTCTTCGCCCGACCACAACGCGATGCGGATGGTCCGCCTCGGCTTCACGCCGAGCTGCTTCAGCAAGCGCACGGCCTCCATCGCGACCGCGACTCCGGCGCCGTTGTCCGTGGCTCCTTCGCCCGCGTGCCAGGAATCCATGTGCCCGCCCAGCATCACCAGCTGCTCTTTGAGCTTCGGATCGGCGCCCGGGATCTCCGCGACGGTGTTGTAACCCTTGTCGTCATCGTCGTAGAACTGCGTCTGGACATTGACCTCGATCGTCACCGGCGCCTTCTTGTTCAGCAGGCGCACAACGCGGTTGTAGTGCTCGAGGGCCACCGTGACCACCGGTACTGTGATGGTCTTGCCCTTCTCGTGGCTGCCGCTCGACTGCACGAAGATGGTGCCGTCCTGCCCCGGCGTGCGCGTCGGCACGAGCACGGCCGCGGGCTTTTCTTCGGCCAGGAATTTATCCAGGGCTCTCTGCAGGAGATAACGCCGCACGATTGCCTGTCGCCGCGCATCCGGCGGGCCGGGGATCATATAGGTCGCGATCTTCTCGAGATCGGTGTCGCTGTAGCGCCGGAAGAACGCCTTATCGGCAGGAGCGGGGTTTCGCGCCTGCTCCGCGCGTGCGTCCGGCGTGGGCGGCTGGTCCGGATCCGGCTTCGGCGTTTCGGGGTCCGGCACGCGCGCTTCACCCAGCAGAACGATCTTGCCCGCTAGCTTGCCGCGATACTTGTCCAGTTCCTCCGCGTTGTTCGCGATTACGTGCACCGGCTCTCCGCTGACCGCGCCGTTGGTTCCGGGAGTCCAAGCGTTGGGTAGCGCGAGGAACTGCATGTAGTCGGGCGAGGTCATGCGAACCTCGCAGAACTGGTAGGCCCAGCCGCGCCCGAACGTACCCCACGGCTCGACGTGCGCGGTCGCCAGGCCCCACTGCGCGAGTTGGTCGCGCGTCCACTCGTTCGCCTTCTTCATGTTGGGCGAGCCGGTCAGCCGCGGACCGATCTTGTCGGTCAGGTCGCTCATGATGTCCATGACCTTGCCGTGGCGGAATTCTTCCTCGCGCAGGCGGATGATGAACTCCAGGTCCACGTTTTCCGGCTTCTGTACCGCGGGAATGCTGGACTGCCCAGCCCCGGCCGCCGGTTGTTTCGCTTTCTTCTGTGCGTGGAGTACGAGGGACGCCGATGAAAGGGCGATGATACAGACCACGGCCATTGCCCACATGCGATTGCGAAAGATTTTTCTCATGGATTCGGGGATCTGCTCCTGTTGATTTATGTCGCGGAAAGACTATTCGAGCTGGCGGCAGAGTGCAATCTCCGGCGATCAGGGCCGGGCCGGAGGGGGCTCGCCGCGCACCAGCAGCGCCAGCCGCGGGAACACAAAGCGTCCCGCGGCGTCGTCGATCACGTTGACCTGGCAGGTGTAGAAGCCGGGCTTGAGCTGCGCCAGCGGCACATCGAGCCGGAAGGCCGCGGCGTGCCGGTCAGGGACATTCAGCTCTTGCGCACGCACCACGGGCGTCTCATAGGTCTTCACCTTGCCCTGGAAGAACGCCACGCTGGTCAGGATGTTGATGGCATTCTTGGCCTGCTTCGCTGCGGGCTGCGCGTTCGCCGCGGGTTTTGCGTCCGCCGCGTGCGCAGGATCGTACACCTCGTAGTAGAGGTACAGGTGCTGTCCCGAAGAGAACACGTGCGTGACGCTGGGCACGAGCTCCTGGCCGTCCTTCACCAGCGGGTTTTGACCCCGGGCCTTGGGCGAAGACTGCACCTGGCCGGCCATCACCACCGAGCTCATGCGGAACGGCACGGTCTTCAGCTTCGGTACGTTGATGTCCGCCTCGAACGAACCCATGGTGCCGTTCTGATTCTCGCGCACGACGAACTTCAGGTGGAACTTTCCCGAGGGCAGCACGAAGCCGGTGTCGTACTGTACGTTCTTGCGGCGGACCTGCCTCTCACCCTCGACTGCGAGCTTGACCGTGTCGCGGACCTGCGCCATGGGCCGCTTCTGCTCGTCGAGCGCGACGCCGGCCACATCCAAAGTCGCGCGGTCCTTGTCGCTGGAGCGCACGAAGGGGATGGCGCTTCCCGGCACCACCACCGAGATCGGTACGAAGTACTTCTCTTCCTCGAGCCGGAAGTAGGCGGCGGAGAGATAGACCGGCAGATCGGTATTGGGCAGGTCGGAGGCCAGTTCCTCGTCGAGTTGGCGTTCGCGTTCATCCTTGGTTGAGTGCTTGAAGTCCGCCGGCGCATAGTACCCGCGGCGGTATTCCAGCTTCACATCCGGGCGGTTCACCCGCACCGTGAGCTTGCGGAAACGGCCGTCACGCTCCGGATTGCTGCTGTGGTAGCCGAGCACGTAGTACACGCTCGTGTCCTGCTGCACGCGCGTGAAGACCTGGCCGAAGTCGTTGGTGTCGAGCAGGGCGCGGCCACCGGTGTCGCCGGCCAGCGTCACCAGCGTCTCCTGGGTCGCGAAGTTGGAGTCGTACTGATTCAGCGTGGCCCGGCCGGAGTAGGGTGCCACGCCGCGCAGGCTGGCCTGCTCCGCGCTGCCGCCGGGCACCATCGCCTCCAGACCGCGGATGTCCATGGTGTAGAGCGCGACGTTGGCCTTCACCGCCGCGTTGATCGCGGCACGGAGCTGCGACTGGTTTTCGATGCCGGTGCGGTTCATGCCGCTGGAAAAGTAGATAACAGATTTTTTCTGCTCGAGCCCGCCCAGCATCCCGGCGAGCGAACGCAGTGCCTGGAGGCGGCGATCGGTATTGAAGATGTTGTATTCCGTGTCGTCCGGGGTGAAGGGCTGCCCCGTATCCGCCGTGGCTTCCGTTCCGCCGGTCGAGCCTTCGGCGAAGCCCTCTCCCGAGGTGGAGCTCATCCCCGTGAGCGCCTTGTGCAACTGCGCACGGTCCGTGGTGAAGTCCTGGTTGATGTCCAGCGAGCTGCTGAGCGAGGCCACTGCCACCAGGTCGGCGGGCGCCATCTGCTTGTCGAGATAGTTCTCCGCGGCTTTGACCGCGCGATCGATCTCCTCCGGTTGCATCGCGCTCAAGTCGAAGAACAGGACGATGAGCCTCCGATTGCGAAGCTCGGGCGGTCTTGCAGGCTCGGGCTTTGCCGGCGCAGCAGGTTTCGGCCTTGTCTCTTTCAGCACGGCCGCCTGAGGGACCTCGGGCGCAGGCGCGATGTCCGTGTCCTCGATGTCGAACGAGGCGATCTTCTGCTGCTTGGCGTCTTCAAGCACGGTGAAGTCGCCGGGGGTGAGATCGCGGACAAGAGTTCCTTTCTTATCGCGGACGGTGACGTTGACCAGCACGAGTTCCGCGCGCGCCTTGATGGTATACGGCGCCTCCTGCGGACCTTGCGCTGGGGCGCTCGACGAAATCAGCACTGCGCAGAGCACGATGCTGACCAGACGATCGACCGGATTGTGTTTCATCGCCATCAGAATCGGAACCGCCCGAGGATCTGGAGCTTGCGCATGGACCCCACTGCGGTCACGCGCCCGAATTGCGGCGTGCCCACGAGGGTGTCGATGGTGGTGAACTGTGGCGTGTTGAAGACGTTATTGGCCTGCGCACGCACTTCGAGCATACGGGTGTCGCCAAGGGGGAAGGTTTTGGTCAGCGCCATGTTGAACAGGGTGCTTCCGGGGCCGCGGACGATATTCCGCCCGGCATCTCCGAACTGGCCCGCCGGCGGTGTGGTGAATGCGGCAGTATTGAACCACTCCAGGAGACTTTGGTCGGGCAGGCCGATTGGCAGGCCGGTCAAACTTGCGCGCAGCGAACCGTTACTGCCGCGGTTGACATCGGTAGGGTCGCCCAGCACGCGCACCGTGAACGGTGTCCCGGATGCGATGGTCCAGTTGCCGCTCCACTGCCAGTCGCCGAAGGCGCCGCGCAGCGCGCCGGGATGCGACAGCCAGCGCTTGTCGTGCCCGAAGGGCAGCTCCCACAAATAGTCGGCGGTGAACCTGTGCGGCTGGTCGAAGCTGGAGAGGCCCCGTTCCGCGGCGAGGTTGAAGGCGTCCTGCGCCACCACCGTTTGCCCGCCTCCGATGCTCGACGCGTTATCGATGGACTTGGAGTAGGTGTACGTGCCGCCGATCGAGATCCCCTGCCGCAACCGCTTCCTCAGCCGGACGCTCCCCGCGTGCGCCACGGAGCTGCCCTCGGACATCTCCCACAAGAACGGGTTCGCGTTCGGGATCAGCAGTCCCGTCGCCGTGCGGTTTGGATCGTCGACGATGTCGAGGTGCGAGCCCTTCGTGCCCGTGTAATCGATGTTCAGGATCAGGTCGGAACGAAGTTCGCGCTGGATGTCCAGGTTCCAGATCTGGACGTATCCCAATCGGTAGTTGCGGTCCACGCCGTAGCTGTTGGTGATGGTCGAGGGCGGCGGCGCGGGAAAGCCATTCTCCAGAGTGAGCGTCTGCGTCGCCGACTGCAGATTGTTCTGCGTGTTGGAGAACGGGGGCTGGAAGGCGAGGTTTTGCACGATGGAGCCGTACTGCCCGGTGTTGTAGTTGATTCCGTATCCGGCGCGCACCACCGTCTTGGAGAACGGCTTCCAGGCGATTCCCAGGCGCGGCGCGAAATTGTTGCGGTCGGGCTGGACCAGCGTCTGCGGAAACACGCCTGTGTACTTGCCTACTTGTCCAGGCAGCACCGGCGCGACCGCGGTGAACCCCGGCGCGGCATCGAGATTGACGATCTGCCCGCTGATCTCCGTCAGCGGCGAGACATATTCATAGCGCAAGCCCAGGTTCAGGGTCAGATTGCCGCGCAGGCGCCATTCGTCCTGCGCGAACAGGTCCCAGGAATTTCCCCGGAAGTGGTAGTTGTTGGCGCCGAACTGCAGCGTGGTCTGCTGCGCCAGGCCCAGCAGGAAATCGCCGAAATCAAAGCCGGTGTTCAGCCCCGTGAAGGTGAAGCTGCCCCGGGCGTTGCTGTCGGTCTGAGTGTTGAGCTGGATGCGCCGGAAGTCGCCGCCCCAGCGCAACGTGTGCTTGCCGCGGACCAGGCTCATGGTGTCGCCGATAGTGAACGTCTGGTCGCGCCGCAGCAGCGGGTTGATGTCGGTGAGCCCCTGGAAATTCGTGAGCGCGATATTGGGCAGGCCCCAGTCGAACGGGTTCTGCGAAATGCCCGTGATGCCAGCATTGCCGGCTACATCCGTAACGTTCGCGTAAAGGTTTTGGGTGGAGATCCGGTTGCGGTTAAAGTCGAACCGGAAGAAGTTGGTGAGCTTGCCGAAGGTGCGCACATACGTCACCGGCACGTCGAACGAGCGCGTGCTGGTGGTGCCGCCGACGGTGGGGAACGGGTTGGTCAGATTGCTGTCGCTGGAGTGGTAGTGGAAGCCGACCGAGATATTGTTGCGCGGCCCCCCGCGCCGCGGGCCCAGCTTAGCCCCACCCAACGCATGCATCAACCGGAAGTTAAGGTCATTGGTGTTGTTGGTGGCCGAGGTCGAGTAGTGGAAGTTCTGCACGTCGCCCGGCAGGGTTGATGCAGGGATGAAGTTCAGCAGGCTCACCGCCGCCGGGTCCATGCAGGCCGACGGGATCTGGCTGTTCACACCGTTCGGATCCGTCGCCAGGTTCGTGAATAGGCCGGGTGCGATCAGGTTCCCATTCGGGCCGTGCGTCGCACCCAACGGGCTCCCGACTGCGATGGGCACACTGTTCTGGCCGGCGATCGCCGCCGCGCAGCCCGGGCGGCCGTTGAGAGTATCGACGATTGTCTGGGTCGCGAGGTGGCTGGCGGAGAAGGAATTGGAAAAGATACCGTTGCGCTCGTCCGCCGTGGGCACGGTGGAGAAAGTGTCATAGGGATTCTCTCCGCGCGAACCGTTGAAGTTGAGGAAGAAGAATGTCTTGGAGCCGCCTTTATAGATGTGCGGGATATTCAGTGGCCCGCCGAGGCTCGCCCCGAAGCGGTTCTGCATGTAGCCTGGCTGTTCGGGCGCGACACCCTTCAGATCGTATGGCGCGGCATCAAAGGCCGCGTCGCCGACGCTGTAATAGACCATTCCATGCGGCTTGTTGAAATCGAAGCGGCCTCGCCCTCGCCCGCCCGCCATGATGAAGGGTCCTCCCCCGCCGGGACCACCCGGACCTCCCGGACCGCCGGGGGGTCCGCCGAGTCCACCTCGCTGCTGATCGCGATATTCCTGCACGCGCCTCTGGATCTCGTCGCTGCTCATGGCGCTGAAATCGTTGGGATTGGCGTTGCCGGTCACGGCGACGGACTCTGTCGCCGCGTCCGGCGCCATGCCCGGCACCGGCATACCCTGGGGCACGACCTGGTCCGCGCTTCCGTTCTGCTCCGCCCCGGCGGCTTCGCTCCGGGTCACATCGAGGCTCTGGAACCCGCGGCCTGAGAGCGTCGCGGCCGCCGCCTGCTCGAGCGTGTCTTCTCCCGGCTGGCGCGCGCGCGATGCCAGCGCCATCTCGAAATCGATTCTCGCGCTGGTGGTAGTGGCGTTGATCACCGCCTCCTGGGTGGCCGGTGCGAATGCGGTCAGCTGTGCGCGCAACACGTAGCGGCCGTTCGCCGGCACATGCAGGCTGTAACTGCCGTCCACGTCGGTGGAGGTCACCGCCTTCTGCCCGGTGAGCGTGTTCGCCGCCGACACCGTAACTCCCGGCAGAGGCTGGCCGCCCGACTTCACCACTCCGTTGATCTCCCCGCCCCCCGCAGCCTGCTGCGCGAAGCTTGCGGCGGACGACAGCACGGCCCACCACACAAGGAGGTGCAGGACGGCGCGGCATAGCTGTGACTGGCGCTTCATTCGTGCAGTGATTACT
This sequence comes from Terriglobia bacterium, assembly GCA_020073495.1. Taxonomy (NCBI): domain Bacteria; kingdom Pseudomonadati; phylum Acidobacteriota; class Terriglobia; species Terriglobia bacterium. Next base: position 404,614 of record JAIQFD010000003.1, on the reverse strand, counting down.
TCAGGAACCTTGGAGATCCCTGACCGATCTGGCCTACGCAGCCGGAGATCGTTCTTAACGTTGCTCGGGTCCGGGCCCCTGCGGTGGCCGCCCGCGCATCCCCCCGGGCTGGCCGACGTTCAGCACGGCAGGGACAAACACCCCGTCCTTGAGCTGTCCGCGGCCGAAGACGTGGTCGCCGGGCTTCAGGTCGGCCAGCGTCACGCTCTCTCCCTGCTTGCGGAACGACGTGTTCTCGTCCACGGCGATGGTCTGGGTCTCGCCGTCAACGCGCGCAATGGTGAGCTTCAGACCGTCGATCGACTTGATCTCGCCGATGATGATCTGCTTGCCGAGGGCTTCGCGAAGCTGCTGTGGGGAGCCGGTGAATCCCCCGCCGGTCCGGCTCATGACGCCGGAGGCGACGAAGGTATCCTCGCCCGTCGCCTCGCCGCGCACCATGACCGTGTCGCCCACCTTGAAGTCGCCGAGCTTGGCATCCTGCCGGTCCTTGCGGAAGCGGGTCTTGTCGTTCAGCTTGACGGTGATCGCGCGGCCGTCAAAGGTCTTCAGCGTGAGCGCGTCGTCGGCGATGGCGGTGATGCTTCCGCCGACGCCCGGCGTGCGGCCTTCTCCGCGGCCTTGCCCCGGCCCGCCCGGGCGCTGCGGCGGTGGACCGGATTCCGGAGCCTGGGCCGCCGTGGCGAGGGCGGTGGCAAGAAGGAGAATGATGGCAAGACGCATAGGCACCTCGTGATCGTTGGCGGTCTTGTAGATCGGTAACGCAACTATAAACGCGCTTCGCGAGACAAAGTTGCTGCCGGCGCGCGCAAATCCTCAGCGTTCCCGCTGGAACAGGTACCGCTCCTTGCGATGGGCGGCGAACGACTCCGCCACCTTCAGGAAGGCTTGCGCCGCGTGCGACAGGCTGGCGTGCTTGCGGTACACCAGGCGCATCTTGCGGTCGAATGTCAGCTCGCGCGCCGGCACTCGCACCAAGTCGCCGCGCGCCAGCTCCGGTTCCACGCAGATCAGCGGGATCAGCGCCACGCCGTTTCCCATGGCCACGTACTTCTTGATCGCCTCGATGGTCGGGAGCTCCACCGGCATGTGCAATGGCACCCGCCGCTTGCGGAACGTCTCCAGCACTTTGTCGCGGTAGGGCGACGGCACGTTGTGAGCCACGAAGTACTCCGCTCCCAGCTGGCGGATGGTGACCTGCTTGGCGGAGGCCAGCGGGTGGTTTCGCGGCACGACGAACGCCAGCTCGTCGCGGTACACGATGATCGATCGCAGCAGCGGATCTTCGGGTCGAAAGGTCAGCACACCCAGCTCGGCGTTATGGCTGAGCAGCTCCCCGGGAATGCGGCTGGCGAGCGATCGCTGGATGGTGATCTTCACCAGCGGGTGGAGACGGCGGAACTCGTTCAACACCGGCAGCAGGTAGAGGCAGGTGAACTCGTTGGCGGCGATGGAAAGCTTGCCCGCCTGGAGCTGACGCATCTCTTCCAGCGCGCCCAGCGCCTCGGTGCGCATGTTGAGCAGCCTTTGCGCGTAGTCGTGCAGGACGCGCCCGGCGTCGGTCAAGAGCCCTTCGCGCGAGGATCGGTCGAAGAGCGGCTCGCCGACATCCTCCTCCAGCTTGCGCACCGCCTGGCTGACCGCCGGTTGGGTGCGGAACAGCTTCTTGGCGGCGCGGGAGAAGCTGCCCTCGCGCGCCACCATGAGGAATGTTTCCAGTTGAAAGAGGTCCATGGAGGCCATCCCGGTCCAGGCCGTACGATGCAAAAAAGTGATTTATAGCATAAATAATTCTTATGGTCATCAAATAACTATAACCTTGCCTTATTAGGCGGCGGACGCTACGCTGCACGGTTCAAGGTTTGGAGCCGCCACTAAGGAGGAGCCGCCGTGGAACGGATCACGATCTTCGACACCACCCTGCGCGATGGAGAGCAGTCACCCGGTTGCAGCATGAACCTGGCGGAGAAGCTTTCCCTGGCGCGGCAGCTGGAGCGTCTGGGCGTCGATGTGATCGAGGCCGGCTTCCCTATCGCTTCCGACGGCGATTTCGAGGCTGTGCAGGCGGTGGCGCGCGAGGTACGCGGGCCGCGAGTAGCCGGGCTGGCGCGCGCCACCCGCGCCGACATCGAGCGCGCCTGGGAGGCGGTGCGGCATGCCGCCCGGCCCCGTATCCATGTCTTCCTCGCCACTTCCGATATCCACCTCCATTACAAGCTGCGGATCACGCGTGAGCAGGCGCTCAAGATGGCAGCGGAGAACGTCGCGTTCGCCCGCTCGCTGTGCGACGACGTCGAATTCTCCCCAGAGGACGCGACCCGCACGGACATCGAATTCCTCTGCGCGGTGGCCGAGGCGGTGGCCGCCGCGGGCGCCGGCACCTTCAACGTCCCCGATACCGTGGGCTTCACCATCCCGCAGGAGATGTCGCACATCATCGAGCGAGTACGTCAGCGCTCCGGCGGCATGACCATCTCCGTCCATTGCCACAATGACCTCGGGCTGGCGGTCGCCAACTCACTGGCAGCCATCGCGGCCGGGGCGCGCCAGCTGGAATGCACCATCAACGGGATCGGGGAGCGCGCCGGCAACGCGTCGCTCGAGGAGCTGGTGATGGCGCTCTCCGTGCGCCGCGATGCCATGCCCTACGCGACCGGGGTCCGCACCGAACAGCTCTATCCCACCAGCCAGCTGCTGACCGAGATCACCGGCGTGGCGGTGCAGCCCAACAAGGCGATCGTGGGACGGAATGCATTTGCGCACGAAGCCGGCATCCACCAGGACGGCGTGATCAAGAACCCGCTGACCTACGAGATCATGACGCCGCAGTCGGTCGGCGTGCCCGACAGCAAGCTGGTACTGGGCAAGCATTCCGGCCGCCACGCGCTCGCGCTGCGCTGCGCCCAGCTTGGCTACGAGTTCCCGCGCCGTGACCTGGACCGCGTCTACAAGCGCTTTATCGCCCTCGCCGACCGCATCAAGACGGTCGAAGACCGGCACTTGCTCACCATCATCCGCGAGGAGATGCCGAAGGATGCGGGCGGCGCGACCCAGGGCGGGCTGGCCGGCGCCATCGGAGCGGCGTAGCGCCCCGGATTCAGAAACGAGATTGGTAAGGAACCACGATGAAGCTGAGGATCACTGTCCTTCCCGGAGACGGCATTGGGCCCGAAGTGACGCGAGAGGCGATTCGCGTGCTGCGCGCCATCGCCGAAGTGCAGGGCTACGAATTTACATTCGACGAGAAGCCGATGGGCGGCGTCGCCATCCGCCAGTTCGGCACCCCCTTGCCCAAGACCACGCTGGAAGCGTGCCTGAAGAGCGACGCGGTTTTGCTGGGGGCCGTGGGCGCGCCGGAATTTGAGATGCTCCCGCCGGAAAATCGCCCCGAAGCCGGGCTGCTGGCGCTGCGCCGCGCGCTCGGCGGCTTCGCCAACCTGCGTCCGGTGGTCTGCCACCCCGCGATCGCCGATTGCTCGCCTCTGCGGCCGGAAGTCGTCCGCGGCGCCGACATCCTCTTCGTTCGCGAGCTGCTGGGCGGGATCTATTTCGGCGAGCCCCGTGGCTGCGATGCCGCGGGCGCCTACAACACCATGCGCTACTCCGAGCAGGAGATCGAGCGCGTCGCGCGCATCGCTTTCGACCTGGCCCGCAAGCGGCGCAAAAAGCTCACCTCGGTGGACAAAGCCAACGTGCTGGAAACCTCGCAACTCTGGCGCAAGACAGTCGCGCGCCTAGGCCGCCAGTATCCCGACGTATCGCTGGATCACTGCTACGTGGACTCCTGCGCCATGCGCCTGGTCACCAGTCCCACCAGTTTTGACGTAGTGCTGACCGAAAACCTGTTCGGCGACATCCTGTCGGACGAAGCCGCTGTCATCGCCGGGTCGCTGGGCATGCTGGCCTCGGCGAGCATCGGCGGCGCGGTGGGCATCTACGAACCCGTGCACGGTTCCGCCCCCGACATCGCGGGACGCGGCATCGCCAACCCCCTGGGCGCTATCGCCTCCGCCGCCATGCTCCTGCGCCACAGCGCAGGCCTGCCGGAGGACGCTGCGGCCATCGAGTACGCCATCGAGGGGGTCCTGGATGCGGGTTACCGCACCCCTGACCTGCGGCGCAACGGATCCAAATTCAACATCAAGACCGCCGACATGGGCAAAGTGGTAGAACACTCCGTGGTCCAGGAACTGGAACGGCAACACGCCTACCACGCCGTCTAGGAGACCCATGCCGCCGCGCACCATGTTCGACAAGATCTGGGACGAGCACCTGGTGGTCCAGCCCCAGGGCCAGCCGGCTCTGCTGTACATCAATCTCCACCTGGTGCACGAGGTCACATCGCCGCAGGCCTTCGACGGTTTGCGCGCCGCCGGGCGTTCGGTGCGCCAGCCCAAACGCACGGTCGCGACCGTGGATCACAACGTCCCCACGACCGACCGCCTGCTGCCCATCCAGGACCTTGTCGCCGCGGGCCAGATCGAGGCCCTGCGGCGCAACTGCCGCGAGTTCGGCATCCCGCTCTTCGACCTGCACTCGCCCGAACAGGGCATCGTGCACGTCATCGGGCCGGAGCTGGGGCTGACGCAGCCGGGCATGACCATCGTCTGCGGCGACAGCCACACCAGCACCCACGGCGCCTTCGGCGCGTTCGCCTTCGGCATCGGGACCTCAGAGGTCGAACACGTTTTGGCCACGCAGTGCCTCCCCCAGAACAAGCCGCACACCATGAAGCTCGTGGTGCGCGGCGAGCTTCCCAGCGGCGTGACCGCCAAGGACCTGGCGCTGGCCATGATTGGGCGCATCGGCACCGACGGCGCCACCGGACACGTGATCGAGTACGCTGGGCCCGCCGTGCAGGCGCTGTCCATGGAATCGCGCATGACGCTCTGTAACATGAGCATCGAGGCTGGCGCGCGCGCCGGCATGGTCGCCCCGGACGAGGTCACATTCTCCTACCTCGCCGGCCGCCGCTTCGCTCCCCGCGACCACGACTGGTACCAGGCGTTGGACTACTGGCACACCCTCCCCTCGGACGCCGATGCGCCATTCGATCGCGTGGTGGAGATCGACGCCGATTCGCTGGCGCCGTTTGTCACCTGGGGCACCAGCCCGGGCATGGTGGTTCCGGTCAACGGCCGCGTGCCCGACCCTGACCAGGCGTCGACCGAATCCGAGCGCCAGGCCGCGTCTCACGCTCTTGCCTATATGGACCTGAAGCCCGGCACGACCATGGAAGAGATCAAGGTCGATTGCGTCTTCATCGGGTCCTGCACCAATTCGCGGCTCGAGGACCTGCGCGCCGCGGCGGACGTCGTGCGCGGATATCGCGTGCACCCCAAGGTGCGCGGGCTGGTGGTTCCCGGCTCCCAGGAGGTTAAGCGCACCGCCGAGCGCGAAGGCCTGCGCGAGGTATTCACCGCCGCCGGTTTCGAATGGCGCGAACCCGGCTGCTCCATGTGCATCGCCATGAACCCCGACACCCTCGCCCCGGGCGAGCGCTGCGCTTCCACCAGCAACCGCAACTTCGAGGGACGCCAGGGACGCGGCGGACGCACCCACCTGGTCAGCCCCGCCATGGCCGCCGCCGCCGCCATCACCGGACACTTCACCGACGTGCGCGAATGGCGCTACAAGGAGGTCGAGCATGCAGCCGTTTCGCGTGCATGAGGGCCTGGTGGCGCCGCTTCCCCGCCCCAACGTCGACACCGATCAGATCATCCCCAAGCAGTTCCTGAAGCGCATCGAGCGTACCGGCTTCGGCGAGTTCCTGTTCTACGACTGGCGCTATTCGCCGGACGAAAAACCCAGCCCGGATTTCGTGCTGAACCGCCCGCAGTACGCTGGCGCCAGCATCCTGGTGGCGGGAAAAAACTTCGGCTGCGGATCGTCGCGCGAGCATGCGCCCTGGGCGCTGGCCGACTATGGCTTCCGCGCCATCATCGCGCCAACGTTCGCCGACATCTTTGCCAACAACTGCGGCAAGAACGGGATCCTGACCGTGACGTTGAGTGAGGGCGAAGTCGCCGAGATCACGCGCCGCGCGACCGAACGGCCCGGCTACCGGCTGGAGATTGATTTGGAAAAACGGCAGGTGTGCGACAACAGCGGCTTCTCCGCCTCTTTCGAGTTCGATGACTTCCGCCGCTCCTGCCTGCTGGAAGGCCTGGACGACATCGGCCTCACGCTGCGCCAGGAAGACCACATCTGCGCCTACGAGACGCGTTTCAACGACAAAGGGTTCCGCGCACCCAAACTCTAAGGCACCAGCACGATCTTGCCGTGCGCTCCCGAAGCCTTCATAACTTCTTCGTGAGCGCGCGCCGCTTCCGCCAGCGGGATCTCCTGCCCCACGATCGGACGCAGCGTCCCGTTCTCCAGCCCCGCCACTAGCGCCGCGTGGATGCTCGCCATGTCCTCCGGAGAGATGTTGAACAGGGTCATGCCGATGATGCGGGCATCGCGGCCCATGATGTCACGCGGATTGATCTCCACCGGGCCGCGGCTGCCCACCACGATCAGCCGCCCGAATTTCGCCAGCATGGGCAGGTCCTTGCCCAGGTTCTTGTTGGCCAGCATTTCCAGGATGACGTTTACGCCTTTGCCGCCGGTGAGCTTCGCCAGCTGCTCGGCCATATCCGGCGCGTGATGGTCGAGTACGTGATGCGCGCCCTCTTCCTTCACCAGTGCTCGTCCTTTGTCCGTTCCGGCGGTGCCGATCACGGTGACTCCCGCCGCGCGCGCCAGTTGCACGGCGGCGGTGCCCACGCCTCCGCTCGCGCCATGAATGAGCAGAGTCTCGCCCGGCTGGATCTGGGCCTTATGGAATAGCGCGCGATAGGCGGTCGCGTACGGCACGCCCATCGCCGCGCCCTGCGCAAAGCTCACCTTCCTGGGAAGCGGATACACCTGCCCTTCGGCGCACAGCGCCTGTTCCGCGTAGGTTCCGGTCACGCTGCCCGCCGTGTACACGCGATCGCCCGCTTTGAACCGGGTCACGCCTTCACCCACGGTGATGACTTCGCCAGCGCCGTCCGCGCCGGGTGTGTACGGAAGATTGGGTTTGATAGCGTATGTGCCGCTGCGAATGTAGGTCTCGACCGGATTCACTCCGGCCGCGCCTACGCGCACCAGTACCTGTCCCGGCCCAGGCTTAAGGTCGGGGACTTGTTCTAACTTCAATTTCTCGGGACCGCCGAATTCGCTGATACGGATCGCTTTCATGCCATCGTCCTCGTTCTGCCGTTACGCGGGAGTTCTCTGCCGCAGGTAGGCATCGGTCTTGTTGAGCCAGTCCTGACGCGGCGGGTAAAAGACGTCCAGGTCCACGGTGTCCTCCATGGCCTTCGCCTTGTGCGGCATATGCGGCGGGATGCACAGCACCTCGCCGGCGTGGACCACGATCTCCTTGCCGTCGACCCAGAACTTCAGCGCGCCCTCCAGGATGTAGGTGACCTGCTCGTTCTCGTGACTGTGCTCGGGGACGATCGAGCCCTTTTTCAGCAGCACGCGCGCCAGCATCAGGCTTTCCCCGGTGACCATCTGCCGGTCGAGCTGCGGGTTCAGGTGCTCCAGTTCGACGTCTTTCCAGCGGATGTACTTCAGCATAGAAGACTCCTTGCCGTGTCTAGGTCACGCCGTGGCCGGCCCCAAGATACGCCTGCCTCACGTAATCATTGTGGAGGAGCATGTCGGTCGGGCCCTCGAGCACGATCCGTCCGGTCTCCATGACGTAGCCGTAGTGCGAGATCTGCAAAGTGTAATCCACGTTCTGCGCGACCAGCAGGATGGTGACGCCGTGATTCACGAGCTCGGCCACGAACTTGAAGATCTCGTCCACCAGGATGGGCGCCAGCCCGAGCGAGGGTTCATCGAGCATCAGCAGTTTTGGTTCCGCCATGAGTCCGCGGCCGATGGCGCACATCTGCTGCTCGCCGCCGGAGAGCGTGCCCGCGAGCTGGTGCCGCCGTTCTTTCAAGCGGGGAAACATTCCGTAGACGCCTTCGAGATTGGCAGTGGCGCGGGAGCGGAACTCGGGGGGAAATGAACCCATCAGCAGGTTGTCCTCGACACTCATGCCGGGCCACAGCTGGCGTCCCTCCGGCACCAGGCTCAGGCGACGGGTGACGCGCTCATTCGGAGGAAGCGAAGTGATGTCTTCGCCGGCCAGCTGGATGCGCCCGCTCTTGGGTTTGAGCACGCCGGCCACGGTATTCAGCGTAGTGGTCTTGCCCGCGCCGTTGGAGCCGATGATGCAGGTCACCTGCCCCTTTTGCACACGGAACGAGATGCCCCACAGAACCTGCGCCGCTCCGTACGCGACCCCAAGGTCCTGGACGACCAGCAGGTCTTCGCTGTCAGGCAATCGCCTTCCTGCCCGGGTTGGGTTTGCCCAGGTAGGCCTCGATCACTGCTTGGTTGTTCTGGATCTCTTCCGGTTTGCCTTCGGCCAGTTTCTGTCCGAAGTTGAGCACGACGATGTGGTCGCAGACGCCCATCACCGCCTTCATGTCGTGCTCGACGTACATGATCGTGGTGCCGCGCTCGCGGATGCGCCGCAGCAGGTCCAGCATGTTCCTGGTCTCGGGGACCGTGAGTCCGCCGCAGATCTCGTCGCACAACAGCAATGCCGGCTCGGTGGCCAGCGCACGCGCCACTTCCAGGCGCTTCTGGTCGCCCAGCGCCAGCGACGATGCCGGTCTTTCCGCCGCGTGCTCCAGCCCTACCCAATTCAGCACCTGCCTGGCCTGCTCCCGCGCCAACGAAGCGCGCGTCACCTTGCTCCGGCCGAAGTGGACTGCGACCTGCACGTTCTCCAGTACGCTCATGGTGCGGAACGGCCGCACTACCTGGTGCGTGCGCGCGATGCCCGAGCGTACCAGCGCGTCGGGCCGCATGCCCGTCACGTCCTTGCCGCGCGAATGGATCCGTCCCGACGAGGGCTGCACGGAACCTGCGATGGCGCTGAACAGGGTCGTCTTGCCCGCCCCGTTGGGCCCGATGAAGCCGTAGATGTACTTCTCCGGGACCTCGAAGCTGACGTCTTTAAGCGCCGCCAGTCCCCCGAAGTATTTCGTCAGGCCTTGGACCTGCAACATTGGTGTCGGCATGGTCTTTAGTGAATCTCCTCAGCAGTCTTCTGAACAACCCAACGATCCCGTCCGGCTCCACCAGGATTATAAGGATGAGCAGCGAGCCGTAAAGGAGCAGATGTATTTGCGGGAACCCTGCCACCAGCTGCTCCTCCACGATGCCGAAGATCACCCCGCCCAGCACCGCTCCCAGGACAGTGCCGATCCCGCCGATCACCGGCATCAGCAGGATATACACGCTGGTGTTGAACGCAAACACTCCGTGGGGATGGATGAAAGCCGCGTAGCGGGCGAATACCCCGCCCGCCATCCCGGTGAGCGCCGCCGCCACCGCGTGCGCCAACAGCTTGTAGGTGTAGGGGTTCACCCCCAGGTCGGCGGCCGCCTCCTCGTCCAGGCGGATGGCCACCAGCCCCAGCCCGAATTTGCTGTGCTCGATCAGCAGGGAGACGATCACGGCCAGCGCCGCCAGCCCCAGCGCGGTGTAGTAGTGCTCGAGCTGGCGGAAGGGCCGGTGTTCCACGATGCGGAACCCGCTGGCCCCGCCGGTGATCGACAGGTTGTCTGCTATCACACGCACCGCCTCGCTCACCCCGATGGTGGCGATGGCGAAATACGGTCCGCGCAGTCGGAAGGTCGGCAACCCCACGAGCAAAGAACCGAACGCCGCCACCGCGCCCGCGGCGAAGAACGAGAAGTACGGGCTCACCCCGGCATCGATCAGCAGCGCCGCAGCGTATGCGCCCAGACCGTAGAACACCGCAAAGCCGAACGAAACCTGCCCGGCGAGTCCGCCCAGCAAGTTCCAGGCCAGGCTGGTCGTCACCCAGACAAAGGTGATGAACAGCAGCCGGACGATGTTGGCGCCCAGCCCAAGAGCAGGCACAGCCAGCAGCGCGGCCAGCGCGATCCACGGCAGCGCAAGTTTGATGCGTGCACCCACACCGCCCTTCATGCCAGCCTCCGCTTCCTCGCCAGCAGGCTGGCCACTCCGCCCGGCAGCACGATCAGCACCACCACCAGCAGTGAGAATGAGATCGCCGTCTGGTATGCGGCGGGAACGATCAGGATGCTGAAGGTCTCGACCAGGGCCAGCACTATCGCGCCCAGCGCCACGCCCGAGACCGACTCCAGCCCGCCCAGCACGATGATCACGAACGCGCGCAGCAGGAACGGCCGGCCAAAGTCGGGATTGAACGAGTACAGTGTCGCCAGCAGAGCGCCCGCCAGCCCGGCGAAGCCGATCCCCAGCCCGAACGTCAGCCGCGAGGTCTTCTCCTCATCCACGCCCACGATCTTGCCCGCGTACGGGTTCTGGATCAGCGCGCGCACCGAACGCCCGAACCAGGTGCGCTCCAGCGTCAGTTCGAGGACGCCCACGCAGGCCACCGCCGCCACGAACACCACCAGGCGCAGCGTCGAAATGCTGATCGGACCGAAGTGGATCACCGAGAACGTCATCGGCGAGAGGATGGATCGGTCCGTGTTGCCCCACACCAGGTATCCGATGTTCTGCAACACCAGCCACAAGCCGAACATCAGCAGCAGCGAGGCCAGTGTGGGCTGGTTGGATTTGGGCAGCCAGCACACCAGCACCCAGTACACGACCGTTCCCAGCAGGAAGAAGACCGGAAAAGCCAGCAATGCGCCCGCGATGGGCGTGATGTGGAAACGCTGGTACATCTCGTAGGCGAAGTATGCTCCCAGCATCATGAATCCGGCGTGCGCCAGGTTCACGATCTTCATCACGCCGTAGATGACGGTCATGCCCACCGACATCACGGCGTAGATCCCGCCCAGCAGCAGCGCCGCGATCAGCAGGTTCAGGAAGTCAACCCAGGTCATGGGCCCTCAGGATGTCCAGCCGCGCAGATTCCGGGGGCGCGGCATGGACCGCGCCCCATGGTAGATCCCAGCTTCCGTGGCGTCTCGGCTACTTCTTCGCCGGGGTGGGAGCAACGGCTTCTCCGGTGGCGGCGTCCTTGGGGAACACGATGTCCACCTTGGCATCCGGCTTGTTCTGCACGATGACGAAGGGGGTATTGATCTGCCCGTTGGCGCCGAACTTCAGTTCCTGTCCGGGCAACAGCGAGTCCTTGAGATCCGCCTTGCGCAAGGCGTCACGGATCGCGGTCCGTTCCAGCGTGCCGGCCGATTCGATGGCCGCGGCCAGAGTACGGGTCGCATCGTACGCCGTGGCCGGATACCACGAGTCCGGCGGATGTCCGGTGAAGCTCTTGTAGTCATCGATGAACTGCTTCACCTGCGGATAGGGCAGCTTGCTCGACCACCAGATGCCGGCGAAGATGTAGTCCACGCCGTCGCCCAGCGCCTTGCGCGCGTCCGATTCCGGGCCGCGCGCCCCGTAGCTGATCATCTGGTGGCGCATTCCGCTTTGCATATACTGGCGGTGCATGGTGATGTAGTCCTGCAAGTGCGCGTCCGCCAGGAAGATGTCCGCCTTCGCCTGCTTCACCTTTTGCAACAGGCCGGAGAAATCGGTCCCCCCCAGGTCGAACTTTTCGCTGAACACGACCGTGAAGTATCCGGGGTGCTTATCGATCCACTCCTGGATCCCGCGGCCATAGTCCACGCCGTGGTCGGTGTTCTCCAGCGCCAGCGCCAGCTTCAGCCCTTTCTTCAGTTTCCCCGCATCCACCAGGCTGCCCAGGAACTCGGCGGTGGTCGAGCCCAGCAGGTTGGTCGGGCTCAGGCTGCCGAACGCGTACTGGTAGCCGTGGCTGAAGATGGCGCTCGCCGCGGCTCCGGTGGTGACCCATGGGGTCTTGTAGCGGTCGGGCATCACCGACTGGGCTTCGCCCAGCACCGTCGAGTAGCCCCCCAGCACGGCGACCACTTCGTCCGAGCTCATGGCCCGCTCCACCAATTGCGCCGACTTGGCTTGATCGGACTGGTCGTCGTAGAAGATTTCCTTGATGGGCAGTTTCTTGCCCTTGTCCTTCACGAACACTCCCCCGCCGTCGTTGATCTTCTTGATCGCCAATTCGATGCCTTCCTTCTGATACTGGCCCGGCTTGCCTTCGCGGCCGGTGATGGGCAGCACCACGCCGACCTTGATGACGTCGCCTTCGCCACCCCGCTTGCTGCAACCCGCGACCAGCGACGCCATTCCGAGCAGCAGCAGGACGCCCGCCGCGCACACCTTCAGCCCTCTACGTTTGAGCACTGCATGGTTCATACGATTCCTCCCCGGGAAGACAGTGCCTCCTCTGCAGGCAGACGACGCTCTCTCCTGCCAGCAAGAGAAAAGCATCGTGCGAAGATGCACCAAAATGGCGGCAATGATAGTCCTGCATGGCCGGATGCACAAGCCCAGGGAAATCCCGATCCCAAGTTGGGCATCCGTTCGCAAAATGAGGTACAAGATGAGAGAGAGAGCAGGTGGCATGGGCAATCGCAAAGAGATCCTTGAACACTTCGGAAGACAAGCAGATCGCTTCGAGCGCCGCGGCTCCAGCGTCGCCAATAAGGATTACGTGCGCTGGGCCGTTTCATTCCTGGAGCTGCGGCCGGACCTCGTGGCGCTTGACGTTGCGGGAGGCACGGGATTGCTGGCCCGCGCTGCCGCCCCCCAGCTGAAGCGCGCCATCGTGTTCGATCTCACGCCCGCCATGATGCGGCAAGGCCGCTCGGCCGCAGCCGGTGAGGGTATTCCCAACGTGCTCTTCCTGCAGGGCGATGCGGAGCACTTGCCCTTCCCCGACGGTTCCTTCGACATTGTCATGACGCGCTTTTCTCTCCACCACATCCCCACGCCGCAGCGGGTTGTCGCCGAGATGAAGCGGGTCGCTTCCAGGACTGGACAGGTTGCGGTCATCGACATCGTCTCGCCCGACTCTCCCTCTCTCGCCCGGGAGCAGAACCGCCTCGAGGTACTGCGTGACCCATCGCATGTGCGCGCTCTTTCTCGCGCCGAACTCGAGCGCCTGCTGACCGATGCCGGACTTAAACTGCTACGCAGTGGCTCCCGCGAGACCGAAGTCGCCATCGATGAGTGGCTTGGGCTCACTGAAACCCCGGAGAATGCCGCGCGGGAGATCCGGCGCGCCCTGCAGTCCGAGTTGCAGGGCGGCCCTCCGACCGGGATGCGCCCGGTCATGCATGGAACGCTGATGTATACCCAGGCCGCGGTAGCGCTGATCGCAAAGCCCACGTAACACCGCGTCCGCGGCGACGATTTGCGTGTCCGGGCATGGCTTTAGCCGCTGGGGCGATGCTCACATCCGCCAGTGACCTCCATCATTGCACCCGGTTCGGGCGCCGCGCATGCTCAAGCCCGTGGAGGTTTGTCTCCCATGCGCCGGCTGACGTTTCTCTTTAGTTCCCTTATAACCGTTCTTGTTGTCCTCTCCGCCTGCAGCAATCCCAGTCAGCAGGCTCCGGCGAGCCAGCCGGCGCCGGCCGCCAAGCCGCCCATCCCGCAAACCTCCCCCATGTCCGGCGCCGAGATGTACACCGCCTACTGCGCCAGTTGTCACGGCGCCGACGGCAAGGGGAACGGCCCCGCCGCCCCCGCGCTCAAGAAGCGCCTGCCCGACCTCACTGTCCTCGCCAAACGCAAGAAGGGCAAGTTTCCTGAGGGCGACGTCTTCCAGGTCATCAAGTGGGGCGGCGGCATCGTCGGCCACGGATCCAAAGAGATGCCGGTCTGGGGAACCGCCTTCAAGCCGGTCAGCCACCAGGACGAGAAGGAAGTGGACTTGCGCATCAAGAGCCTCATTCAATATCTGGAGTCGCTCCAGCAGAAATGAAACCTCTCGTCACGACTCATCGTGACGCCCATCACGGACTCGCGCGCCGCGCTGGAGGATAGTTCCTAATCGGGAAGCCTGTACCGCGCCGCTGTGCTTGTCTCTTACTCGCCTCAGGCGGTACACGACAGCCCACACAACCTGAAATGCAGCATCGGGACTCATCTTCTGCCTGAAGGAGTTTCGCGATGAATATTCGGCTTTCGATCCTCATCCTCTTGCTCATTCCTATTCTCGTGGCGGGCGGCTTTGCCCTTACGCACAAGCCCATGAACGCCACCGTCGTTGCCGTGCTGGGCGCGGTCATGATCTACCTGGGCTACACGCGCTACGCGCGCCGCATCGACCAGGACGTCATCCAGCCCGATAAAAAGAAAGCCACGCCCGCACGCATGTACATGGACGGCGTGGATTTCATGCCCACCAGCCGCAACGTGCTGTACGGCTATCACTTCAAATCCATTGCGGCCGCGGGGCCCATCGTCGGCCCCATCGCCGCCGCGATGATCTGGGGCTGGCTGCCGGCGCTGCTGTGGCTCGTGCTCGGCGTGACCTTCCTGGGTTGGGCGAGCGACTACTCGGCCATCGTGGTTGCCGTCCGCAACGACGGCAATTCTCTGTCGGCGATCGCTCACAAGCTGATCGCACCGCGCACGCGCATCATCCTGTTCGTTTTCATCTTCTTCTATCTGCTGCTGCTGGCGGGCGCGTTCGTCGGCATCATGGCCGGCATCTTTGACCCGCGCGCTGACGTTCCCTTTGGCATCTTCATGCTGGCCGTCATGGGCCTGATCATGGGCCAGATGCTCTACCGCTGGAAGATGGACCTCGTGCTGGTCACCTTCATCGCGGTGGCGGTCACGCTGGCCTCGATGGCGCTCGGCGCCAAGGGCATCAGTGCGGTAAAGGGGCAGACGCCCGATGGCAAGGCGGCGAGCACCTTGGTCTTCGCCGGGCCTATCAACTCAACGGTCGAGAAGCTTGGAGGCGTCATCAACCGTATCTCCGGCGGTCAGCCGCTCTACACCGTGGTTGACCCGACCAAGTCCGATCCGCGCCTGGCCACTACCGTGGTCGGCGCCGACGGCAAGATCGTTCCCAAGTACGTGGACAAGAGCGGCGCCATCAAGATGCTCCCATCGTTCCTCTTCTGGTGCCTGTTCGTGTTCGCCTTCTCGTATCTCGGGACCGTTTTGCCCATCTGGCGCTTCGCCCAGCCGACGAATTACATCGGCTTCTGGGTGACGTTCCTGACCATCGGCCTGACGGCGCTGGGTGCGGTCGTCGGCGGCATCCGTGCCCTGTTGGGCAACGCCGACATGGCCACCGCCATCACCTTCCAGACGAAGGTCTTCACCACCTTGATGCCGATGACCCAGGCCAAGGACGCGGCCGGCAACATCCTGCAGGCGCTGCCCGCGATCCAGCCGCTGTGGCCGATGCTCTTCGTGACCATCGCCTGCGGCGCCATCTCCGGCTGGCACGCGCTCGTCGGCTCCATCGGCACCGCGCGTCAGCTCGAGTATGAGACCGACGCGCTGCCCGTGGGCGGTGGTGGCATGTTCTCCGAGAACGCTTTGGCCCTGCTCTCGCTGGTCGCGGTATCCATCGCGGGCGGCGCGGGCGCGGGCGCATTCGCCGCAGGCGTCGGCAAGCTGCTCGGCATCGTCACCTTCGGCGCCATCGCTCCCGCTTATGGCACGGCACTTGGCTTCGGCGTGTTCGTCGTCATCGTGCTGACCATGGTGCAACTCGTCTTCCGCGTCATGCGCGTGACGCTGGGCGAGTGGCTCGGCGATACCTGGGCCGGCTTCAAGAACCCGCACATCGCAGCCATCGTCTCCATGGCGCTGACCTTTGTGCTGGTCCTGAGCGGAACCTGGATCTACCTCTGGCAGCTCTTCGGCGCCTCCAACCAGTTGATGGCGGCGCTCAGCCTGCTGATCGTCAGCATCTGGCTGAAGTCGACGGGCAAGAACCCCCGCTACGCCTTCTGGCCGATGGTGTTCATGTACATCACGACCATGGCAGCGATCCTGGTGACTTCGTACAACCTCTACGCCAGCATCCTGTCGAACCCGAAGATCGCGGCGCAGCCGATCAATAGCGTCGGCGCGGGCCTGATGATCGTGGTCGCGATGCTGCTGTTCATCGCGGCAGCGGTCATCGCGTACGACGCCTTCCACGCGTGGCAGAGGCTGAAAGTAGCCCCCGCGCCGAAGCGCGAAGCAGCGATCGCGGCAGACTAGCGGTGTTCCGTAGGACGGCCGGCCCCGGCCGTCCTACTCGCTCTTTGACATCAAAGGTGTGGCCCGGCCGTGCAGGCCTGGCTAACTGGATTGACCGGCTCGTTGGATGGCTTCGACGACCTCGCGCGCGGAGTGTTTCCGGAGTTCATCCAGCGGCCACTGGATCTCGAGGTTGGGCTCGCTGCGGCGCAGGGAAAGGCGTGCCAGCGGACAGCCGTCGAGGGCCGCGGCGCGGATCGCCGCGGAAGCATCGGTGGAGGCTTGTGCCGCGAATGCGGACAGCGGCGCCGGCGCATTCACCGCCGGCCACTGGTCCGCTTTGACCCGCGCGTATGCCCTGCGCGCGGACCAGGCCGCGACGTCCAGCACTTCGAGCTCGCGCCGCGGGCCGGAGCGCAGCTCTCCGCGGAAGATGAACAGGTCGCGGCGGCCGCGCAGGCGGAAGTACCACCAGATCAGCGGCACGTCGCGCGGCTCGAGCAGGACCAGGACCTGGGCGCTGCGGAACGGAGCTCGCGCATCTTCGATTTTGAGCTCGACGGCGGAGGAACCGAGCCAGCGCAGGGTGGCCTTTTCCCCGATGAGCGGCAAGCCGTCCTGGAGCCATTTGAGCACGGTTTCGCCTTTGCGGACGTTGAGCTGGGTGCCGACGGCGAACCAGCCGACCACGAAGACGATGACGAGGATGAAGATGCTGAGCTGTGGCGACATGAGTTGTCAGTGCTCACAGGGATTATCCCATCCCTGCCGCACGCGGACGTGTGACGGAAATCACACAGGCTTCGCTGCGTACTGAGTACCGAGTACTGAGTACTTGCGGATGGAAGGATGATGAAGACCAAAGTGACCCGCTTCCGCGCAGTCCGCGAATTCTTCTACGGCCTTTACGCCTACGAGTTCGAGCGCCAGGCCCTGGAGATGCGCGGCGAGCTGGAATCCGCCTTCATGCTGATCACCCTCGGCGACATGCTGGGCGTTCCTGTCATCCCGCCGATCTACTCGCTGCGTGTGCTGCCCTATGTCGTGCCAAACATCGCTCAATGGAAGCGTCGCGTCCTGCGCGAGCGCGATCTTTCCGACAAAGAAGAATTTCACTTGCACGGAGTTTGAACCTAGGAGCTGACAATGCCCGACAAACCCGAAAACAACGACGAGAAGCAAGGCTTTTTCAGCAAAGTTAAAGAGATTGCTTACGGCATGAGCGCGCATGACATGTCCCGTTACGCCATGCGCACCCGCGCCAGCATGGAGCATCTCTTCATCCTCATCACCATGGGCGACCTGATCGGCGTTCCCATCCTGCCGCCCTATTACTCGTTGCGCCTGCTGCCCTACGTCGTGCCCAACATCGCGACCTGGAAGCGCCGCATGCTGCGCGAAAAAGACGTCTCCGACGCCATGTTTTAAACCGCACTCATCTCGCATTCATAAGGACTCGACATGTCACTCAAAGATACGTTCGAACAGAATAAGGACCGCCGCTACATCATGTTCGGCGGCAAGGGCGGCCTGGGAAAGACCACTTTCTCCGCCGCCACCGCCTTCTGGCTCGCCCAGCAGGGACACAAGGTTCTCGTCTTCTCCGTGGATCCGCAGGCGTCGCTCAGCGACATCTTCCAGCAGGACATCTACGGCAAGGGCGCGGTCAAGGTCATGAACAACCTCTACGCCCAGGAGATCGACGCCGACACCCACATCCGCGAGTACCAGGGCCAGATCCGCAAGAAGATCCTCGACATGTACGGCATGGACCAGGTGCCGGACGAGATCGAGCAGTACATCCAGGCCGCCTCGGCCGAGCCTGCGATGGAGGAATCGGCGATCTTCGACGCTGTCGTGGATATCGTGGTCGGCGGCGAGTACGACTACTACATCTACGACCTCGTGCCTCTCGGCCACGCCCTCTATTACCTTTCCATGGCCAAGGTGTATGACGAGTGGATCAACCGCATCACCAAGCTGCGCGAGGAGATGCGCGAGCACGAGGAGATGGTGGCCCGCATCAAGCGCCAGAAGGTCACCGAAGAAGACCACATCCTCACCGAGCTGCTGTACATCAAGAACCGCATCAACCAGTCGTCGGGCATCCTCACCGACCGGAAGAAGACCGCGTTCTTCTTCGTCGTCGTCCCGGAAGAGATGATCATCCTCGACACCGAGAAGGCGGCGCAGCTCTTCTCCAAGTTCGACGTACCCGTCGCCGGATACGTCGTCAACCGCGTGCTGCCCACCGATCTCTCCCAGAAGCAGATGCCTCCGTACTTCCAGAACCGGCTCAAGATGCAGGGGCGGTACCTGGAGGAGATCGACAACACCTTCGGCAAGCAGGTGATCGCGCGCGTGCCCGAACTGGAGCGCGACATCACCGGGCTGCCGATGATCGAGAAATTGGCCGGGCTGATGTACGGCAACGGAAACGGGAGGCACTGAGCCATGTCCGAGATCAAACAATCACTCACGGAATTCGTTGCCGCTCATCCCAAGCTGAAGTTCGCCTTCTTCGGCGGCAAGGGCGGCGTGGGCAAGACGGTCATGGCCGGCGTCAGCGCACTGCACTTCGCGCAGCAGGGCCGGCGCACGCTGCTGGCCTCCACCAACCCCGTGCACTCGCTCAGCGGCCTGCTCGACCAGAACGTCTACGGCGCGCCCACCCACGTCACCGGCGTCCCCAACCTCTGGGCCTACGAGATCGACACCAAGGAGACCATCGAGCGCTCCAAGCAGGACATCAAGCAGAAGATCCGCTGGTTCCTGAAGTTCGCCGAGATCTCCACTCAGGCCGACTCGTTCGTCGAGAGCGCCACCATGAACCCCGCGTTCGAAGAATCGGCGATGTTCGAGAACATGGTGGACCTCATGTTCAAGAACGAGTACGACGTCTACGTCTTCGACACCGCGCCCACCGCCAACGCTCGCCGCCTGCTGGGCATGAGCAAGGTCTATTCGCTGTGGGTCAACAAGATGATGAAGTCCCGCGAGGAGGCGCAGTCCCTGCGTGAGCTGCTCTCCTTCACCAAGAAGAAGGAGCAGGACCCGCTCATGGACTACCTGCTCAAGTTCAAGGACCGCATCGGCCACGCCCGCGAGCTCCTGACCGACGTGGAACAGACCGCCTTCTTCTTCGTCACTTTGCCGGAGGCTCTGCCCATCGCGGTCATCAAGCGCTTCATCAACTGGTTCCACGATTTCGGCATTCCCGTGGGCGGCGTCATCGTGAATATGCTGATCCAGAAGGATCAGGTGCGCCCCGACTCGCCCGACTTCGTGAAGAACCGCGTCGCCATGCAGGACGGCTACATGAAGGAGATCTGGCGCGACTTCGACAACGTGCGCGCCGTTCTCCCGCTGCTCGACGACGAAGTCCGCGGCACCGCCGCTCTGGCCAAGGTCGCGCAGTTCGCCTTCGGCGAAGTGCCGGTACTGGCGGGCAGCACGAAGTAGATCGTGTGGGACAGGCGCCCTCGCCTGTCCTGCGGGGTTTCTTTCCCTGAGCCGACCAGCGCCATCGGCGCGGCGCATGAACCGGGGGGTCCCCGGCGCGCCCGATTTTGGCGCGCTGGGGTGGTTGGTAGCCCAGGACGGGAGTCCTGGGTACGCATTCGAAAACTAACCGAGTCCCGTAGGGACGACCGAATCGTGGCAAACGGGAGGCGTCGCGAGCGCCTCCCGAATTTTTTCTAGGTGTCATCCTGAGGGGTCTTAACCCCGAAGGATCTCGCGACCGTACGAATCACCCGCGCGGTCGGTCCCGGCCTACGCCGTCGGCACCTTCTCCACCGCACTCTCCGGGATATTCCGCTTGCGCAGCAGTTCGACCACGGCGGCGTACAGCCGCGAGCGCAGATCGTAGCGCTCGTGGGCGCGGGTGATGTAGCGCACTTGGATGTTCACGCCGATGTTGGTGGGCCTCAGGTTGATGGCCGGTGCGGCGGAGAACGATTGCAGTGCCTCACTGCTCGCGACCCGCTGCCACTCCTGCACGGCGAGGCGTGCGTTGGCTTCGGTCTCCTTCGTGACCATCTCTTCGATCGCCTTGGCGATGGGATACGGATCTTTGTCCGGAGGCATCAGCACCTCCAGTTCGTCCCACAGCCACTGCCCCGTGGTGGAGAAATTGAAGTAGTGCCCTTCCACGGCGAAGCTGTTGACGAACGCCACCTTGCGCCCGGTGGGATGTCCCGCGTCGCCCCACTTGCCGGTTTCCAGCAGCACGGTGCGCAGCAGGCCGATCTCGACCACTTCGCCGCCGATGCCGTTGATCTCCACCCAGTCGCCCACGCGGATGCCGTTCTTGCCCATCAGCACGAACCAGCCGAAGAAGGCGACGATGAAGTCCTTGAGCGCCACCGTCAATCCCGCGCCTGCCAGACCGATGACGGTGGTCAACTGCCCGGGCGCGCCGAGGACCACGATGACGATCAGCAGCAGCGCGAACGCCCGCACTCCGGCGCGCGCGATGAAATGCAGGCTGCGCAGGCGTCTCTTCTCCGGGCTCAGCGACGCGTCGAACCGTGAGATCAGGTAGTTCGCGGCGAACGCGGCCAGGCAGATGACCACGATCCACAGCGCGCTCTCCAGCATGCCGTGCAGGCTCTTGCTCTGGCGCGCCGCGGCCACCGCGCCCCATTCGCGATACACAGTGGTCAGGTCCTGCTCGTCCTGGATGCGCTGGTCGTAGTCGGCCAGCGTCTTGATGTCCTCGGAAAGCTGGCGCATGGCCGCGACGGTCGTGGCGGCGCCGCTGGCGCGCGCTTGCTTGGTGCGCTCTTCCAGCTCGTCGTGCTTCCTGGTGAGGGCGGTGACGGCTTCGGTGGCTTCCTGGCCCGCCGCATTGAGCTGGTTTTGCTTGTCTGCGGTGGCGCGCCAGTTCCTGAAGTGCGAGACCAGGGTCCACGACTCGTCGGGAGGTTGCGGGAACTCCATGCTGGCCACCGTGGCGTGCGTGGCCGTGTGCTCATCCAGCGAGCGCTTGATGGAACCCTGGATGTCGCCCCCGGCGCGCATCAGGTCCTGCTTGGCATCGGCGAGCTCTTCCTGGTCGAGCGAGAGCTGCGCCTGCGCGAGTTCGAGCTGGTCCTCGGCCTCGCCCGCGTTCTTGCCCTTGGCCGCGCGCTCCAGACGCTCGATCTGTTCCTGGTCGGCGGCGATGTGGGCTTGCACCTCCTTTATATGCTGGTGCAGGCCGCGTACTTCGTCGGTGGGAGGAGCGGGATGCGCGGCGGCCTCGCGCAATGCCGTCTCGAAGGCCAGGTCCACCGCGTCATCGCCGAGCTTGAGCGCGCGGCGGGCGAACGGACGCTCCTCCCGCGCGGCCGGCAGCAGGGCCAGACGGCGCGCCGTTTCCAGCGGCTTCTGGTCCACCAGGTCGCGGACACGGATGCGCTGCCCGCGGCGGAAGCGGCTGGGCGGAGGGGCCGACTCGCGGGTCAGCACCAGGCCCACGACGGCGGCGATCAGCAGCGCCAGCAGAACGGTCAGGGTCAGCCGCTGGTTGGGTTTCATGCGCGTTCCAGCGTATCCGCAGGCTCTCCCGGTGACAAGCGGAGCGCAGGCCGGCGGGGTGACGCTCGCACCCGCCCGTGTCAATGGTCACTGCTATATGTGACCGCTGTCACGGCACGACGTATGCCCTTCGTGATGGATTGTACCGTGACTCGTCGCGGGGAACGGGAATCCCAGAAGAGCCCCCCGGTCCGCGCGGCGCTCTCGCACTCCTGGGAGAGGAAACTCGGGAGCTTGGTGGGGGGAAGCAGTGAGGCGGCCACGAGGCTACGGCTCCTGATGGCTCTACTGGTCTAGCTAGACCCACGGGATCCTGTCCTCGGGGACGGCGCGGGCAACAGTTTCTGCTCAACCGCCGTCCTGGTTTGCACCAGCCGTTCGACGATCCGGATCCGCCGGCCTTTAGAGAAGAAGACCGACGGTTCCTCCACTCGCTGCGTATCCGGTGACCCGGCAAGTGCCGAACTCCGGCCGTGAATGCGGCCGGCGAGGAAAAGCACGTGTCCCTCTCCAAGCGATGCAGCATTCTCTTTTTTGTCGCCATGCTGGCGGCGAGCGCGGTTCCCGCCGCCGCGCAGTACACCGTGGGCCGCATTGAAGGCACGGTCAGCGACCGCACCGGCGCGGTCCTTCGCGGCGCCACCGTCACCCTGCGCCATCTCGAGACCAACGCCACCCGCAGCTTCACCACCGGCCCCACGGGCCTGTACGTTTTCTTTGCCCTGCCTCCGGGACGCTACGAGTTGCGCGCAGAAGCCCCGCGCTTCGCCCCCACGGTGGTGAGCGCTACCGTGGTGACCAGCCAGACGGTGACCCAGGACCTGGTGCTTGAGGTGGGTGCGGCGCCGGCCACCACGGTCGAGGTGGTGGGCGGGGTCAGCGAACTGGACGTCGCCGACGCTCAGCGCAGCACCACGCGCAGCGCGGCGGAGATCGCCAACCTCCCCGGGCTCGGGCACAACATGATGTCCTTGGTCCACCTCGGGGCTGGCCTTGCGCCCACCAACAATCCGCGCGGCGGATCCACCTTTGGCGGCGGAGGCTCCTACGTGATCGTGCTGGGGGTGCAGTCCGGCCTGATCGCGGCCAACGGCGGCCGCGCTCGCGCCAGTTCCGTGCAGCTGGACTACACCGACGCCAACGACTGGGAGGGCGGCGGCTTTGCCCCGGGCATGCAGGCCATCTCCCCCGACATGCTGCAGGAGTTCAAGCTGCTCACCAGCAACTTCTCCGCCGAGTACGGCGTGAAGTCGAATG
The DNA here is from genome assembly GCA_020073495.1 of Terriglobia bacterium. Lineage (NCBI taxonomy): Bacteria > Pseudomonadati > Acidobacteriota > Terriglobia > Terriglobia bacterium. The sequence goes on along the minus strand of JAIQFD010000003.1, from coordinate 381,742 downwards.
CCCAGGTCATGATGGTGACGCGCAGCGGCAGCAACAGCCTGCACGGCACGGCCTACGACTTCTTGCAGAACGACGCGCTGAATGCGCGCGATTACTTCGACACAACCGGCAAGGCCACGCCGGTGAAGCAGAATATCTGGGGCTTCACCCTGGGCGGGCCGCTGCGCCGCGACAAGACCTTCTTCTTCGGCGGCTACGAAGGACGCAAGACCCGGGGCAACGCCATCACCAGCGTCTCCACCCTGCCCTCCGATGCCGCGCGCGCCACGGTGAGCGATCCCGTGGTCAAGGACCTGATCGACACCTACTTGCCCGAACCCACCGAGCCCATCGTCGGCCAGCCGATGCTGGGGCGCTACGTCACCCAGATCCCCTCCCCCATGGACACCTACCAGTTCGTGTTCAAGGCCGATCAGCGCTTCAGCGACGCGCACAGCATCTCGGCGCGGTATCTGCAGAGCACGGCGGCGTTCGTGGCCCGCTTCCCTTCGCAGAACGCGCTGCCCGGATTCGACGTGGATAACCACTTCGCCTTGCGCAACGTGAACCTCACGGACACGTATGTGTTCAGCCCCAAGACGGTCAACGAACTGCGCTTCTCATATGGCAATGCGGCCGCCGCCGGTCTTCCCCAGAACGGCCTCGAGACACCGCGCTTCCTCATCGTCGGGGTGGTCAACTTCGGCTCCCTGCAGTCGGTGCCCGCCACCCGCTCGTTCAACGTGTACCAGGTGAACGACCTGTTCAGCCACGTCCACGGGGCGCACGTGCTGAAGTTCGGAGGCGACCTCCGCTTCATCTACGACAACTCGGTCAACGCCACCAACGCGCGCGGCGTCTTCACCTTCCCCAATCTGAACGCGTTCCTGACGGGAAAGCCCAGCAGCTGGAAGCAATTGTTCGGCGATACGGAGCGTAACTTCCACACCGCTGTGCATGGGTTCTTCTTCCAGGACGATTGGAAGGTCGCATCCACCTTCACCGTGAACCTGGGCGTGCGCTGGGAGATCCAGGCGGCGCAGACCGAGGCCGACGGCAAGAGTTCGGTGCTCGACCCGGGAACGCCCGGCAGTATCGGCGCCGCCGGCAGCGGGCCGCTGGGCACCTTCCGGACCAGCGGGCCGGCCATCGCCGCCAACCCGTTCAACCTGGCGCCGCGCATCGGTTTCGCCTGGAACCCCGGTCACGGCAACTTCGTGATCCGTGGCGGCTACGGGATCTACTGGGACTCCTTCACCTTCGGTCCGCTGGCCGCGGCCCGCTCGGCGCCGCCGTTCAACTACACCCTGTCATGCCCGCCCTGCGTGATTGGCGGCGCCAACAGCTTTGCCAATCTGATCGACGGGACCGCGCCCATCCAGGCCCAGGGCAATGCCCAGGTAGGCAGCTTCGGCGCCCTGCTGAACTTCGGCCAGGTCACCACTGTCGATCCCAACCTGGCCAACCCCTATGTGCAGAACTTCAGCCTGGGCGTGGAGCGCCGGCTGGGGAAGGATTACGTCGTCTCGCTGGGATACGTGGGCACCAAGGCCAACCACCTTACCCGCCTGATCCCCATCAATTCCAAAATCGGCGGAGCTCGCCTGGACCCGCGCTTCGACCAGGTGGATACCCACGACGACGGCGGCGGATCGATCTACCACTCCCTCCAGGCCGAGGTGCGCAAGAACTTTTCCCACGGCCTCCAGCTGCAGGCTTCCTACACCTGGTCGAAGTCCATCGACGACGCCTCCGACTTCGCCCCAACCATCCAGGCCAACGACAACAGCTACATCCAGGACGCCTCCAACCCGCAGGCCGAGCGGGCAGTGTCGAACTTCGATATCCCCCACCGCATCGTCGTCACCGCCATCTGGAACCTGCCCTTCTTTCGCTCCCAGAAGGGGGTGCTGGGCAAGGCCTTTGGGGGGTGGAGCTTCCAGTCGGTGAACATGTGGCAGTCGGCCCTGCCCGCCACCATCATGTCGGGGGCGGTGGCCGGGGTCGTGGACGTCAACCAGGACGGTAACCTCATCCCCACCGGCCTGGACAACACCCGGGCCAACTGCAACCCCGCGGGATTCGGGTTCGTGCTGGGCGATCCCACTGGCATCTACGGCTATACCCAGCCGGCGCTAGGCAGCAACGGGAGCTGCGAGCGCAACAGTGCTCGCATGCGCAGCCTGACCAACTTCGACTGGGCGTTCGCCAAGAGCTTCCGGCTCTCCGAGTCCGGTCCGGCGGGCGCAGGCCCCTGGGACCTTCAGTTCCGGGCGGAACTGGTCAACATCTTCAATACCCCGTTCCTGACCGCCCAGGGCGACGCTTGGCGCACCGTGGCCAGCCCCACCTTCGGGCAAATCAACGCCGCCGGCATCCCCCGGAAGGCGCAGGTGGCTTTAAAACTGCAATGGTAGGAACCCGGCGCGGGGGGCGGGGGGAGGGCCGTGCCGGCGGCACTGAGATAACGGTCACTCATATGTGTGACGGAAATCACTGCAAGCCGGACCGAACTCCTGAAGAATCCGCCTCCACCAATGTAATGAGTCGGCGGAGCCGCACCGGTTTCCCTGTCCTCGTGCATCCCACTGCCGGACGGTACGTTCGACCCAGGGCCCTGTAGTAGGTCTGTGTTCCGAGGTTTTGACTCAACCCCGGCCCCGGCTGTTGGCTTGTCTTTTGCGTTCGCGATTGTTCGAACGCTCATTCGGGCCGGATGTTCCGGTGGCCATGCATGAGGCGCTTCATCCAAGGGTGATCGGCCTAGCTACCAAACCGAAGTGTACCGCCCCCGGGCTGGAGGGCAACCAGATACGCCTGTCCCGGTCCCGAGGGTCGAGGAGGCAATAATGGCAACAAACGGCAATCCCAAACTGCCGCCGTGGCCGGCGGTACCGATCGCGAAGCCGGAAGAGGTTTACGCCGGGCTCAGCGATCAAGCCAAGGACTATCCACTGTTCCTGGAGTCCATCCTGCGCCAGGAACATAACTTTGAGAAACCCGAAGCTCTTTCCCGCATCCGCGTGCTGGACTGCACCACCCGCATGATGATCGGGCACTGGTGCTCGTCGCAGCTCGCCGAACTCGGCGCCGAAGTCATCCAGGTCGAACCTCCGGGCGGCGACCCCCTGCGCCAGCTCACTCCCTTCGGCCGCCGGGAATACATGTTCAAGGACAAGGAGACCGGCGAAGAGGTGGGCGCGCAGTTCCTGCACGAGATGCGGAACAAACTGTCCATCACCCTCAACCTCGACTCGGAAGAAGGGCGCGAGATCTTCAAGCAGCTCGTCGTTCACAGCGACGTGGTGATCGAGAACGCGCCTCCGGGCCAGTTCGATGAGTGGGGGATCGGCTACCGCCAGCTCAAGGAGCTCAACCCGCGGCTGGTGTACTGCTGGGTCGGACAGCGCGGCCAGTGGGGCCCGCTGAAAGACAAGGAAGGCATGCTCGACCCGGTGGCCCAGGCTTCGTGCGGATTCGTGCACGGCACCGGCGACCCCAAGGAGTTCGGCGGCACACCCATGCGTTCCGCGCTGTGGATGGCGGACCATGTGGGTGGAACGTGCGCAGGGATCGGTATCCTCGCGGCCATCTACTACCGCGACACGGTCTCGGGTGAGGGCCAGTTCATCGAAGCGACCTCGGCTGAGGCCATCATCCGCATCCTGGACTACAGCTGGGCGTGGCACTCCATGGACGGCAGCATCCGTCCGCGCTTCGGCAATTGGGACCTGGCCATCAACATTTACGCCGTCAATCCCTGCAAGGACGGCTACATGATGGTGGGCGGCGGTCACGATCGCCTCTGGTACCGCATCTGGCGCGTGGTCGGCGACGAGTATCCGAAAGTCGAGGACGACATCCTCGGCGATCCGCACCTGCGCGAAGTGGCCGATCGTCTGGCCTACAACCAGCAGGTCAAGACCTACACCATGCTGTGCGAGTGGCTGAAGGACAACTCGCGCGCCGACGCGGAGCGCAAGCTGTCCAAGCAGCAAGTCGCATCGGGCGGTGTGTTGTACGTGAACGAAGTGGCCGAGTATCCGCACTTCAAGTACCGCGGGCACGTGGCCGAGTACGACTCGCCGCACTACGGGAAGATCCTGTACGCCACCACCCCGTTCCAGCAGCACCGGACACCGGGCCGAATGAAATGGCTCGGGCGTCCCACGGGCTATGACAACCAGGACGTGTACCGCCGCCTGCTCGGCTTCACGCGCGAGGACTTCAAGCGCCTGGAAGCCGTCAGCGCCTTGGCGGAGGAAGATGAGGAGGAACTCTGATGGCAAAGGGAAATGGATCAGCCATTCCTGCGGCAGCGAAGGAAGTTTTCGAGGATTACTGTCGCAAGTTGTTCAACCCAAAATCAGAGTTCTCCAAGCCGGAAGCGCTCAAGGGACTGCGCGTGCTGTCGTGCACGCAGTACATCCTGGGGCCTTCCTGCGCCTCCTACCTGGCAGAACTCGGCGCCGAGGTCATCAAGATCGAAGCGCCACGGCGCGGCGAAGCCATGCGGCACACCACTCCCTTCAACGAACCGTTCCTCTACCCGCTCTCCAAGTACATCCCGGAGCGGGGCACAGGGCTGGGTTTCGTGGGGGCCAACCCCAACGAGTACTTCATCTCGGTGGACTTCCACCGGCCTGAGGGCCAGTCGATCGTCAAGAAGCTGGCCGCCAAGTCGGATGTATTCGTCGAGAACTACCGCCCCGGCACCTTCGACCGCTGGGGCCTCGGCTACCGCCAACTGAAGGAGATCAACCCGCGGTTGGTCTACTGCTGGCTGGGCGGCTTCGGGGGATGGGGTCCGGGGCGCGTGCGCGCTTCCTACGACATCCTCGGGCAGTCCCAGGGCGGCAACTTCGGCATGACCGGAAAGCCGGAGTTCATGGGCGGCGCGCCGGCCAAGCACACCATCTGGCTGGCCGACTATTGGGGCGGCATGATGGGCGCACTCCAGGTTCTGGCGGCGCTCTATTACCGCGACAAGGTGTCGGGCCAGGGCACATTCACCGAGTACTCGCAGGTGCACGGCGTCACCCGCCAGCTGGAGTATGCGCTCCCGCTGTACGGGCGGCACGGCATCACCCGCGAGCGCTGGGGCAACTGGGACACCCAGTTGTGCGTTCACGGGATCATCATGTGCGGCAAATCCTCGTACCCCAAGTCGGAGAACCCGCAGGAGAGCGAGGAGGGCTACATCCTGGTCAGCGCTTACAGCGACAAGGACTTCGCCAAGCTGTGCAAGGTGATCGGCAATGGCAACTTCGCAACTAAGTATGCCAAGGCCACGGAACGCGTCAAAGCCAAGAGCCAGATGGAGATCTATCCCGTGCTGGAGAAGTGGGCGGCGGACAAGACCAAGGAAGAGGTCGCGGCCATTCTGGACAAGGCCGGGATCATCAACCAGCCGGTCTGGAACGCCAAGGAAGTAGCCAACCATCCGCACTGGAAAGAACGCGGCGCCGTCCGCTGGCTGGACGACCCGATCTACGGCGATCTGCTCCACCAGGGCCCGGCGTACAAGATGTCGCACACGCCGCCTCGCCTGAAGTGGGCGCTGAAACCCGTGGGTGCCGACAACGAATACGTGCTGGGCAAGCTCGCCGGCCTGAGTCCGGACGAGCTGAACCGGCTCGCAGAACAGGAAACCATCTAGAGGGAGACTCATATGCTGCTGATTTGTCCAAGCTGCAAAACGAAAAACTTTCTCGATCCGTATCCCTTCTGGAATTTCAAAGGGACGACGAAATGCGCCACCTGTAACAAGATCTGGCGCATCGAGACCTCGGGTGGCGCCTGTGTTTCGGGACCGACAGAGGCCCAGGGCACACCTGACCTGCTCCCCGGCTTCGCCGAGAAGCAGGACTACACCGGGATCTCGGGGCCGGGACTTACCCGTCCTGCGCCTCGGGCTCGCCCCGATTCCGTCTGCCGGCCGATTCCCCTCTCGAAGAATATCCGCGGCAATGTCATCAGCGGACATCCTCTCAAGAAGGAAGATCTGGTCGGTAGTGTGGCGAAGTTCATGATTGCCGGAGCGAAATAAGGAGGCGATATGGCAAACGATAACCTGTGCGTTCGGTGCAAGGGACTTCGCCCGGCGCTCGATCCCAACATCCAGAAGGCGTACCTGGGCAAATGCACGAAGCGGGAGTGGCCGTTCACGCTGAACATCACGCACGAGGGCTGGACCAAGTGCGACATGTTCGAAGACAGCGGAAAGGTCTACGCGCCGCCAATCGCGGTCGCTGCGACCGCGGCGGCGGCCGTGGCCGCGGGGCCCAAGCGCGTGGAGTTCTACTACTCTTCTGCGCAGAAGCCCGGCGAGACCTTCCCCTGTGACAACAACAAGGCCCTGGCACTGATCAAAACGTTGCAAGGCGCCGGCGTGGACGCGAAGGCCATCGACGTGGCCAGCGTGAAGGACCGCTTCCCGACTTATCACAAGTCGGTGAGCGGCCCGGATGCCAGCGTGCGGCCGGTGTTTGGGTTCAAGGGCGCTCTGTGCGAGGACTTCGGCACCACGGTGCCGGCGCTTCTCGTCTTCGAGGGCGACCGGTACCCGGTGATGGCGTTCCCGCGCAACGATGCGAAACGCGGCCTCATCCGCGTGGAGCAGGCGCTGGAAGACGCGATCGCCGAGGCGGAGAAGACCCGTCCCGTAGGCGCGTCAAGGTAGCGAGGCTTCTTATATGGCAGATCATCTACCCCCTCGCGATCTGTGGCCGAGTCGTGTCTACACGCTGCCGGAGTTCGCGGCTTATCCCGAGCGCTTCAACCCCACCGAAGAATTGCTCGAGAAGGCCGTGACCTCCGGTCGCGGTGACCGGACGGCCATCCTGTTCGAAGACCAGAAGTTCACCTACGCGCAAGTGCTGACGCAGGCGAACAAATTTGGCAACGCGCTCCGCGGCCTGGGAGTGGAGGAGGGCGACAGGGTCATCCTGCGCACCCCCAACATTCCCCCGGCCCTGGTGACGAACTTCGGCATCCTAAAGCTGGGCGGCGTATGCACGCCGACCTCACCCCTGTTCTCACGCTCCGAGATCGCGCACGTGGCCAACGACGCGGAAGCGGTGGCCCTGGTCGTCAGCTTCGCCCTGCTGGGCGAGGTGGAGGCGGCGCGGGAGAACTTCCAGACGGTGAAGAACATCATCGTCGTCGGCGGCGACGCCGCCGAGGTCAAGGCCAAGGGCTTCATCCCGTACGGAGAACTCCTCCAGTCGGGCTCGCCCGAGCTGGACCCCGTGCGCCGGCGCCGGGAAGACGTCGGCATCCTGCTCTACACCTCCGGCACCACCGGACGCCCGAAAGGCACCGTCCACCTGGTGGAGGAGTTGCTGATCATCCCCGACGCCTTCGGCAAGTACGGCTGGAAGGTGAAGGAGAACGACGTGGTCGGTGGCTCGGCGCCCCTGGCGTTCGGCGCCGGCTACTCCAGCTACGCGACCATCCCGTTCCGCTTCGGCGCGGCGGCTTCCCTGATCGCGAAGTTCGATCCGGTGAAGATGTTCGAAACCATCCAGAAGCACAAGGTATCGATCCTGACCTTGGCTCCGACTGCCTACCGCAAGATGCTCCAGTTGCCGGACGCTCAGAAGAAGTACGACCTGAGCAGCCTGCGCCTGTGCACCGGCGGCGGTGAAAGCCTGACGGCTCCCACCTATCAGGCGTGGAAGGACAAGTTCGGCATCGACATCTTCGAAGGTCTGGGAACGACCGAGATGATGTACGTGTTCGCTTCCAACGTGGTCAGTGAGAAGGCCAAGGCCGGCTCCTTCGGGCAAGCGGTGCCGGGGTACGAGCTCAAGGTGGTCAACGAGGAAGGCGCGGACGTGCCGGCAGGCACCATCGGCCACTTCGTGGCGCGTGGCCCGACGGGAACGATTTATTGGCGCGACGTGGACAAACAACGCCACGTGGTGACCAAGGACGGCTGGAACCGGGCCGGTGACTTCGTTTCCCAGGACGCCGAAGGCTATTTCTGGTTCGTGTCGCGGGAAGACGACATCATCAAGAGCTCCGGATACCGCATCGGGCCCGAGGAGATCGAGGTGACCCTGGCGGAACATCCGGCGGTGCAGGACGTCGGCATCATCGGCGTGCCCGACGAAGTCCGCGGGCAGATCGCCAAGGCCTTCGTCGTGCTCAAGCCGGGGACGTCGGTCAAGCCCGAGGAACTCATCGAGTGGTGCCGCGGCAAGATCGCGACCTACAAGCTTCCGCGCGAGGTCGTGATCGTCAACGAATTGCCACGGACCCCGACCGGCAAACTGCTGCGCCGGGTCCTGCGGCAGAAGGATTCGGAGGTCGCTGTCGCCAAGACAGCGGTCTGATCCGGGTCAATCGGCGCCGAACCTGGCGCTGACCGAGTGCTAGCCCGCCCGCCCGCCGCATCGGGTCCGCCTCCGCCGACTTGTGCGGCAGAGCGGGCGGGCCGGCTCGATAGGTGGGGATGTGGAACTCCAGCGCGAGTCGCTCTGCCAGCGCATCGTCGACGAGTGTGAGGCGGGCATCCTGTACGCCGGCCGCGATGGCCGTGTACGCCTGTGGAACCGCGGCTGCGAGCACATGTTCGGCTGGACCGCCACAGAAACGGTCGGCCAGTCGATGGACATGATCATCCCGGAGAAGCATCGCTCCCGCCACTGGGAGGGCTGGGAGGCGGTGATGAAGAGCGGTGTGACCAAGTACGGCCACGAACCTCTCGCTGTCCCCGCGCTCACCAAGGACGGCCGCCGCATCTCCATCGAGTTCAACATCGTCCTGCTGCGTGACGACGCGGGCCAGGTGCTGGGCGCCGCCGCCATCATCCAGGATGTGAGCGCGCGCTGGGAGCGCGACAAGGCCCTCAAGCAGAAGCTGGCGGCGCTGGAAGCTCAGATCAAGAACGCAGTCGGAAGCAAGTGACAGACCCAAGGGAGGAGACATGGAGTTCCAGCGCATCGAGGACCTGAAAGCGCCCGACGGCCATCCCATCCCTGCATTCCTGATGGCGCCGAAGACCGCCCAGAGCGGCGCGGTGCTGGTCCCGCCCTACGGCTCCACCAAGGAACACATGCTGGGCATTGCCGCCTTATTGGCGGAACAGCAGGTGGCGTGCGTCTCCATCGACCCGTGTGGCCACGGCGCAAACCGCACCGAGATCGGCGTGGGGATGCGCGACGAAGTCGAGGCCGCGATCGCCTACATGCGGCGCTACGGCCGAGTGGGCGCCGTCGGCATCAGTCTGGGCGGGCGCCTGGCTCTGATGTCCTCCGCCGACTACATGGTCGCCATCTCCGCAGCGGTGGTGCAGGAGGTGTCCCCGCAGGGCAAGTGGATGTTCGAGAACTTCCCCAGCCCGGCGATCCGCGAGCCGTATTCCGGCTACGTCATCGAACTGCTGGAAAAGCTGGGTCCGGTGCAGCCGCACGACAAGCCATGCCTGCTGATGTATGCTCAACGCGACATTCCCGCCATCATGGAGGGGGCGGCCGGCCTGAAAGCCAGTCTCGCCGGCGCAGAACTGCTTTACATCACCAAGGATTTGCGGCCCGACGTGCAGCACGACAACGGGCTCATCCGCTACCTGCCGCGCTGGTTCAACCACGGCGAGCTGAAGTTCAATTACGAGGTGATGGAGGTCACGGCGCGCTGGATGGCCTCCCGCCATGCCGTCGCCCGCGTGTGAGCAGTCGAGGAAACGAAGGAGAACGAGATGGGCAGCAACGGCACAAGCAAGCGCACGCAGTGGGAATACTTCGATCGCATGGTCGTCTTCGACGATAGCGAGCAGGGGATGGTGAGCGGCCTGGAAGAGTGGATCAACGATGCCGGCAAGGACTGCTGGGAACTGGTGAGCTCGGCTCCCCTCATTGCCCCCAACAAGGACGGACTCGCCTATGGCACCATCGGCATCCACCTCATCTTCAAACGGCCGAGGGTCGCTGAGGGGTGAAGCGCCATGGCGGAACTGCACGGACGGGCGCTGATGGAGGCCCGATTCGGGCCGCTGGGGAAGGGCCTGAAACAGCTCGAGATCAACGGCGCTGACTACGACCTGGACGCGCTGTTCTTCCGCCTGGACCTGGCGCTGGAAGACACCAAGATGATTGACGCAGTGCGACTGGCCGCCGGCCATTACGCGGTGCGTTACTACGACGGGCAGGACCAGCGGATCGTGGCGCACGAATTCGACGACGACTTCCGCTTCCTGGGCGAAACCCGCGCCCACGTCGCCGAGTGGATCGGGGAGGATGCATACTTCGATTCCATGCGTCCGGTGTCGTTCCGCTGTCCCTTGGTGCCGGGCGACGATTTCTGAGGCAAGGTGGTCGAAGTCATGGACGAGCTGCGGGGACGTGCGCTGATCGAGAGCCGCTTCGGCTCCATCAGCAGGACCAGCAATCAGAGCGTGGTCATCCGTGGCCGCGAGTGGGACATCTGGGACCTGCTGGTCACCATGGGCCTGAACTTCGACGACAGCAAGCCCATCGACGTGCAGGCGACCGGGGACCACTTCGTGGTCCGCTACTACGATGGCCAGGACCAGCGCGTCGTGGCCCACGAATTCGATGCCGACCTCAAGTTCATCGCCGAGATCCGCGGCCACATCGCCGAGTGGATCGGCGAGGACGCATACTTCTCGCTCTACAGCGGACACTGACCTATGGCATACGAAACCGTTCTGTGCGAATCCGACGGCCCCATCGCGACCGTCACCTTGAACCGGCCCAACCGGCGCAACGCCCTCTCGCTCCAGCTCATGCTCGAGTTGATCGACTGCCTGGAGCAGATCGGCAAGGACAAGCGGGTCCGGGCCGTCGTACTGGCGGCAGCCGGCAAAGTGTTTTCCTCCGGGCATGACCTGAGCGAGATGGTGGGCAAGGACATCAACGAGTACCGGCGCACCTTCGACGTGTGCACGCAGTTGATGACGCTCCTCCAGTCCATCCCCCAGCCGGTCGTCGCCGAGGTGCAGGGCATGGCCACCGCCGCGGGCTGCCAGCTGGTGGCGACCTGCGATCTGGCCGTCGCCGCCGAGGAGGCCTCGTTCGCGACGCCGGGCGTGCGCATCGGCCTGTTCTGCACGACGCCCATGGTCGCGCTCAGCCGCGCCGTCGGCCGCAAGCGCGCGCTCCAGATGCTGATGACCGGCGAACCCATCAGTTCCGCCACCGCAGCCGAGTGGGGACTGGTGAACAGCGTCGTCCCCGCGGCGCAACTGCATGCGGAGACGCGCAAGCTGGCCGCGCACATCGCCGAGGCCAGCCCCTTGACCCTCGCCATCGGCAAGCAGGCGTACTACTCGCAGATCGATCTCGACCAGCCCAAGGCCTACGCCTACGCCAAAGAGGTCATGAGCATGAATTCCATGGCCATGGACGCGCAGGAAGGGATTTCGGCGTTCCTTCAGAAACGCCCCGCGTGCTGGACGGGAAAATGACCGCAACGATTCGGGAGCGGTCGTGAGCACCCGCACCAGAAAGCGGAAGCGCATCTTCCCTGCCGCGGGCACCAAGGCTACGCAGGCCGACGCCGACGTCATCCTCTATCTGTACGACCTGCGGCGCGACGACGAAATGCGCAAGGCGCGCCACTTCGTCTCCGCGGAATTCTGGCCCGAGACCGCCGACGACGTGCTGCGCGTGATCCGCGCCTATCCCTCGCGGGAAAACACCTGGCTGCGCCAGGTGATCTCCTACTGGGAGATGGCCGCCGCCTTCGTGCTGCGCGGCGCCCTCCACGAACAGCTCTTCTTCGATTGCACCGGAGAGATGTACTGCGTCTTCTCCAAATTCCAGCCCTTTCTCAAGGAGCTGCGCCCCAAGCTGCCATTTTTCCTGCTCACCGTGGAAGAGGTCATCATGCGGCTGCCTGAGGGTCGCGCGCGGCTGGCCCGAATCCAGCGGCGGCTGGAGCGCCGCAAGCAGAAGCTCGAGGCCCGCAAAGCCATCTACGGCGCGGCCTCCGCGGGCTACACCTAGACGCAACTTCCTCATTGCACGACTTCGGCGATCCCCACTTTGTTCACCCCGCTGCACGCCAGATAGACCTTGCCGTCCGGCGTCGCGGCCATGTTGCGAATCACTCCACCGCCCGAGGGCACGTCGGTCTTCGAAAAATTCTTCGTCTTGGGATCGAAGCGCACCAGCGTGTTGGGCTGTAGGCCAGTTTCGGCATACCAGACCGTGCCATCGGGTGTGACAGCGATGCCGTAGGGCTTCGATCCGGCGCCGCCGGGCGACGGCCACTCTTCCACCTTCTTCGTCGCTGGATCGAAGTGGCCGAGGTAGCCGCGCGCGTAGTCGGAGTAGTAGATGGCGCCGTCGGACGCCAGCGCCAGCCGCCGTGGACGCGCGCCTTCAGGCAGCGGGTACTCGGTGATGCTCATCGTCTTTGCATCGATGCTCGCCAGCTTATTGGTGCCAAATTCGCAAAAGTACGGCGTACCGTTCTTCGCGACGACGATGCCGTAAGGCACGGCATGGGGTGTCGGGACCTCTTTCAGCTTGATGGCGCCGGTGCGCGGATCCAACTGCCCGACAAAATTCGAACCCTCGACCGTGAACCACAAAATGCCGCTCTGATCGAAGACGGGAGTGTGCGGGTCCTTGGCGCGCGGATCGGGCATCGGGTACTCGGTCACTTTGCCGGTCTTGGGATCCAGCTTGCCGATGTAACCCTTGAACGCAGCGGTGAACCAGATGTTGCCGTCGCGGTCGGCCACCAGACCGTGCGGGCCGGAATCGGGCGTCTTCAGCGAGTATTCCTTGAACTCACCTGTCTTCGGATCGAGGCGCCCCAGCTTGTTAGCCATCTGCCCGGTGTACCAGAGCGAGCCGTCGGGCGCGAGCGCGGGATCGTGCGGGCGGGAGTGTGGCGTCGGCACCTCCCATTCTTTGATCGACACCTTGCCACTCTCCGCCGCCAGCGCGAGAGCGACACACAGGCCGAGCAATACACAAGTGCGGATCACGTGCGATCGCATGAGCACCTCCTCCATCGAAACCCCACCGCAATAGCTAGAGATGCTAATCCTCGGCTGCCGGGCGCGTAAACAAGGCGCTCGGTGATGTCGCCGATGGTGTGGGCGATACGCACGTCACATCTCCGCTCGTTGGGGCGGGATACTGCTCTTGTTAGGTTGGCCGTCGTCGTCGGGGGCGTCGAGGACAACGTCGTGGGGCATGGGCTCGAAGGAGACGCGCTTGAGGTTGGCAGAGGCGATCTGGAGGGCGTAGAGGAGGAGAGCGGCGTGCTTGTAATCAATGGCGTCACGGACGATGGCGTCGGCGACCTGCATGAGGGCGCACTGGATGCCGTTGGCGTCCTCGAAGGGCGGAAGGCAGTCGAGGTCGGGCGAAGGGCGGTGCATGTTGTTGTGGGCGTAGCAGTAGGAGCGGTTGAGCAGGGCGGGCGAGCCGCAGCGGACGCCGTTGGACTTGACGTGCTGGCAGCGGGGCGCCTTGCGGACCTGGTCCATGCGACGGAGGTCTTCACGGACGCGTTGGATGGCGATGCGGTTGGCGTTCATGGGGTATACCCCCTCCGGGGGATCAATTGAAACAAAGGGGTTAGCTGTTGATATCAAGGGGAGCAAGAGGTAGCTGGTAGTCAGTAGCTGGTAGTTAGGAGGCCGAAAGAAGGGGGAATCTGGAGCGGGGAAAGCTGCCCCACGAGAATGAAGCATACTACATCCAGAATAGCAGGTCGAAGGAACGGCTCCGCGGCGAGGCGGAGCGATTAGGCCTGTAGGATCAGTGAGTTGCAGGGACGGAAAATAAAGTTCTTGACATAGCTTAAAGCTATACAAATCCAGATTTTGCGCGTGTCTTTGTTTTCAGGGAGTTGCGGTGGGAGAAAATACTCACCGCAAAAACGCGGAGAGACCCACCCAACGAAAACCGCGTTGGGTGGGGCACCTGGCCGAGCCCTCCTGGGTCAGGTTGCCGTTGGCGTCGTAGAAGAAGCTGCTGTCGGTGATGTGGTTGGTGGTCACGCTGATTACCAGGCTCCTTAGGGTGCCTACACCCACCTCATTGCAAATGGGAGAGCTCAGGGTTAATCAGAACCCGCTCGCAAAGTTGTTTCCCAGGTACGAAGCTCCAATCCGCATAATACGAGGGTGCGGCAACAGGTGTCGTTGCGGAGGGGACAGTTTCAATCCTGACTATCATGGTCACCTGATTGATTCCGCGCTTGAGCCAAAAATCATCCGGGGTGGCGCCCTCCGCGAACACGATGTCTCTGAACTCCATAATTAACCTGAAACCTCGCAGGCTAAATGTGCGCCGCGCGCCCCAGTCCGGATAAGCGGAACACTTGCCGTAGAGTTGCATTGGCAAGATGATCGCCCTCGGCATACGGCTATATGGGTCTCTGCTGTCCTCCAATAGGTCAACCGATTTCGTTGTGGAGAAAAGCTTACAATCGATGCCAGACCTTATGATGGTGAACCCCCCTCCGTATGGAATGGTATAGACAGAACAAGCCAGCTCATATGCAGGGTTGCCGGCGTCATCTCTTAGGGTAAGAGAAAAATCAGAAGTATCCTCTGGCCTTAAGCCCTTCTTCGGAAGTACTACAGAAAACTCCGCAGGCGCAACCCGCGGGTAGGGCGGCCCGAGACCATAGCTATTCACCTTGTCCGCGATGCTTACTCCAGGTATGTGCCGGTGCTGAACTTTGTCACAATTGAGAGAGACAGTACCGCCTTCTTCGAGACTGTCTTTCTTGAACGGTGGCGGCGCAAAAGGAACGTCTTCGTCTATTGCGGAGAGAATGCTGCCGTCTGGAACAACTCCGACTTCGAGATCAAAGCTGTGAACGAGGGTAATGGGTTTCCCCCTTCCGTACCGACGGCCAAGAACGAATCTCACATGGCTCAGCGCAAGCCTGACCACCATGCCGCGAACCCGAAATGTTCTGATCCGACCGTATTCAGGGTAGTTAGCGCACCTACCTAACAGTTCTTCCGAAAAGAATCGCGCTCTGCTTTCGATACCTAGATTGCCAAGAGGTTCGTACGTAAACAGATCGATGTAAACGTCGTCCGGGTTCAACGACCTGAGCCAGCACTGAAAATCCCCAGAGAAGTCGAACTCCGCGTCACGACTCTCACCGGAACGACAGCGGAGACCGTAAAGGGGAGAGCCGTTCACCGAGTGCAGGTCCAGATCGACTTTCATCCGGCGTACATCGCGGACGTTGAATTTCGCTCTGAATGGAGCAACTCGAGGCCATTCATAGCTACCCGCAGAGGCTAGCGGGATTCCGGGTAGTGCAAGAGAAATCAAACCCAGCAGCGTTGATAGCCAACCAATTCTGATTGTTGATCCAATCATCGCGTCTCACCCGTATTCGGCGGGCAGATTCCAGACCGCGGAACAGGTATTTCCAGAGTGGCGGGTGGCCCAGACAACGCCAGAATGTTACACCTCTCCATGATGGGGGTGCCCCACACGAGCGGTGCTCATGTGGGCGGAAGTCGTCATGCGGCCTTCTTGGTGCGCATCCATTTTGGCGGGAACATGGCATTGACGGCTAGGATCTCGGGTTCCCGAAGAGCGTAGGCCCGGAAGCTGCTCCAGCGCCCCGCACGTCCTGCGGCTGGTTTACCTGAAAGTTATCACACTCGATAGTGATAGGGGTCACCGTTGACTGTGCGTAATGACCCAAGCGCCTAAGCCCGGCTCGGCTTTTTCCCCCATCGGGAAACGGAGCAACACCCTCCGCCAGAAGCAGCCACAACGGCAAGAAATCGAGCAACATTAATTAAATCAATAAGTTACAAAATTCCCGAGCGCAGTACCCTGGCTCCCGGCGCCTTGGCTCCCGGAATGCACTACACACCGGCAGGTCATCCCCTAGGGGCAGGGCTCAAGCCTGGGGGATGGCACTAAAGCTGGTTTTGGGGGGTGCCTGTGCTAGCAGCGTGCAGCTCTGAACAACGCAATCCGGTGAGTCCCAGCCTGATGTTCTGCGAACTCTCACCTAAGGCCAGGAATGAATTCGATTCCATCAGTTGCACCATCACATATCCCGACGGCGCCGCGATCTTTGCCGAGGGACAGGCGCCGCGCGGCGTCTTCATCCTGCGCAAGGGCAAGATAAAGCTGTCCATCTGCTCGAGCGAAGGCAAAACGCTGATCCTCCGACTCGCCGAACCGGGCGAGGTCCTGGGGCTGGCCGGCACCCTCTCCGGAAGACAGTACGAGATGACCGCCGAGACCCTCGGCCCGTGCGAGGTCGAGTACGTAAAGCGCGACGGGTTCCTGCGCTTCATGCAGTCGCACAACGAGATCTGCCTGTGGGTGGCCGAGCAGCTCAGCCACATGTACAACACCGCCTGCCACGAGATCCGCTCTCTCGGGCTATCACACTCGGCGGCGGAGAAACTGGCCAAGCTGCTGCTGCAATGGTCGTTCAGCAATGGCGACTCACGCCAGCCCGGACGCATCAAGCTCTCCCTCACCCACGAAGAGGTCGCGCAGATGATCGGGACCTCTCGCGAAACGGTCACCCGGCTCTTCGCCGACTTCAAGAAGAGACAGTACATCCAGCTGAACGGATCCACCCTGCTCATCCGCAACAAGGCTTCCCTGGAGGCCGTGGCACACTCCTAGCCGGCGCTCCGCCCGGGTAACTCACGAGGTGCGCGACCCTTCGGCGCCACGAGGATGGCTCAAGATTTGGGTTACATTGGAACGGCCTGGGTGGCCGTTCCTGTCCTTTGCGCGCGCCTTCGGCCCCTCGGCACGATCGCCCCCGGAGGCCGGCTTGGAACCAGCGAAGAGCGGCTTGCAATTCCTCACGCCCAACGACTGGGCGCTGATCCGCGACAAGGCGCGCGAACTCCGCTTCGCCAAGGACCAGCGGCTAATCCACGAAGGTCTCGTGGGCAATACTCTCTACATTTTGAAAACGGGGACCGCCCGCGTCGAGCGGAGGAACGGCGGCCAAGTAATCCGTATCGCGACCCTGGGGCCGGGCGACATCTGCGGAGAGATGTCATTCATCGAAAAGACCTCCGCCAGCGCCTCCGTCGTGGCCGACGTGGAACTCACCGCCGATGCCCTGGACGCAGCGGTCCTGATCTCTCTCTTCGAGTCGTTCCCCCACGTGGGCTCGCGCTTCTTCCGCTCCGTCGCATTGACGCTATCGCGGCGCCTGCGCGCCACCTCCGCTGAACTGGCGAAGGCAAGAGCTATCTCGGTTTCCAAAGCATAGGCAAAATCGGAAAGCAGGGTGCTTACCCTGCAGCTCTCACCCCTTCGGCCAACGCAGGTCTCGAAATCCTGGTACCGATGCCTCCGGCGGCCCGCGGCCGAGTGTGGGCTCATCTTCGCTGTGCCTCGCCCACGGGGTTGCTATACTGCCAGCCGGAACCGATGAGAACCACTCCGACATTCGAGTTCCACGTCGCACGGGCGGCGCGCGATCTCTACCAGTTCGACGACGCCCTCTTCTCCCTGACCGGGAACGTCGTTTTCGCCAACCTGGCGGCGAGCCGGGAGTTCGCCCGAAAGATGACCCTGGCGCGCGACGCGGAGCGCCATCCGGAGCGCAGCGTCTATCCCGGCGCGCTGAATGCGATGGGACTCATCGATGAGGCCCTGCACCTGGTCGCGGCTCTCTACCGCCAGCAGCGCGACCCTGCCGCCATGCGGGACGCGCTCACCTGGTTCGAGGCGCGGCTCGGCCGTACGAAACTGGACCGCGCGCTGCTCGGCTTCGCCGACCACTTCCCCACCGTGGCCGTGTACCGCGGCGAGCGCACCGCTCAGCAGTGGCTTGCGGACGCCACCGGCGGCGTCCCGCACCGCGCCGTCGCCCTGGAAGAACTGATGATGCTCTGGCTGGCGAACGAGAATCCCGCGTTCCGGCCTTTCGGAGAATTATTCGACGACGACCTGCTGGCCACTACGACGGCCTATGCCAACATCACGGCTGCGCTGCGCGATTATTTCGAGACTCGCCCGCGCTTCGGCCCCGACAACCAGAACCTGGTGGACATGCTTCGCGCCCCCGCGCTGGCTTCACCCGATTCGCTTGCCGGCCAGCTTGCCTACATCCGCGAAAAATGGACGCCGCTGCTGGGCGACTTCATCGCCCGCCTGCTCACCGCGCTCGATCTCCTGAAGGAAGAAGAGATCGCGGTCTGGCTGCGCTTCCATCCGCCGGGAGCGCACTTTGGCGGGGGCCTGACGACCGGGGACTCGAGCGCCGCCGCTGTCCCCCATTTCCACGACCACGAATACGAGCGCTTCAGCCAGGACGTCGAGTGGATGCCGCGCACGGTGATGCTGGCAAAAACCATCCATGTCTGGCTTCATCAGCTCTGCATCCAGTACCGCCGGCTGATCAACCGCCTGGACCAGGTCCCGGACGAAGAGCTCGACCTTCTGGCGCGCCGCGGCTTCAATGCTTTGTGGCTGATCGGCGTCTGGGAGCGCAGCCGCGCCTCGCAGCGCATCAAGCAACTCACCGGAAATCCCGAGGCCGCGGCCTCGGCCTACTCGCTGCTCGATTACACCATCGCAGAAGAACTCGGCGGCGAGGCCGCATTCCTCAATCTGCGCGACCGCGCCTGGGCGCGCGGCATCCGCATGGCCAGCGACATGGTCCCCAACCACATGGGCATCGATTCCCGCTGGATGATCCAGCATCCGGACTGGTTCCTCTCGCTGCCCTATAGCCCGTTCCCCTCCTACACCTTCAACGGGCCGGATCTGTCGAGCGACGGCCGCGTCGAGATCAAGATCGAGGACCACTACTACAACCGCAGCGACGCCGCCGTCGTCTTCCGCCGTCTGGACCGCTGGAGCGGCGATGCCCGCTACATCTATCACGGCAACGACGGCACCAGCTTTCCCTGGAACGACACCGCGCAGCTCGACTACCTGAAGCCGGAAGTGCGCGAGGGGGTCATCCAGACGATCCTTCACGTCGCCCGGCTGTTCCCCATCATTCGCTTCGATGCCGCCATGACGCTGACCAAGCAGCACTACCAGCGCCTGTGGTTCCCCCAGCCGGGCACCGGCGGGGCCATCCCCTCGCGCGCCGAGCACGGCCTGAGCAAGGCGGACTTCGACCGCGCCATGCCCAACGAGTTCTGGAGGGAACTGGTGGACCGCGTGGCCGCCGAGGTCCCGGGCACTTTGCTTCTGGCCGAGGCGTTCTGGCTGCTGGAAGGTTACTTCGTGCGCACCCTCGGCATGCATCGCGTGTACAACAGCGCCTTCATGAACATGATGCGCGACGAGGAGAACGCCAACTATCGCAGCGTCATCAAGAACACACTGGAGTTCGATCCCGAGGTGCTCAAGCGCTACGTCAATTTCATGAACAACCCCGACGAGCGCACCGCCGTGGACCAGTTCGGAAAAGGCGACAAGTATTTCGGCGTCTGCACCCTCATGGCCACCCTGCCCGGCCTGCCCATGTTCGGGCACGGCCAGATCGAGGGCTATGCCGAACGCTACGGCATGGAGTATCGCCGCGCCTATCGCGACGAGTTGCCCGATCCGTGGCTGGTCGCGCGCCACGAGCGCGAGATCTCGCCCCTGCTCCACCGCCGCGCCCTCTTCGCCGAGGTCGGCGAGTTCCTGCTCTTCGACTTTTACACCGACCAGGGCCACGTCAACGAAGACGTCTTCGCCTACTCCAACCGCCTGGGCGACGAGCGCGCGCTGGTCGTTTATCTCAACCGCTACTCCAACACGAGCGGCTGGATCCGGTCCTCCTGCGCCTACGCCGAGAAGACGCCGGGCGGCAAGCGTCTGCGCCAGCGCACGCTGGGCGAAGCGTTCGGCCTCTCCCACGATCGGCGAATGTTCGCCGCCTGCCGCGACGCAGTCACCGGCCTCGAGTACTTGCACCACGCTCCCGAGCTCGCCGGGAAAGGCCTGCGCATCGAGATCGAAGCCTACAAGTGCCACGTCTTTCTCGACTGGCGCGATATCCGTGACGACGGCAAGCGTCCCTGGGGCGCTTTGTGCGGCATGCTCAACGGACGCGGTGTTCCCAGCCTCGAGGACGCACTGCACGCGCTCGAGCTCAAGCCCATTCACGACGCCCTGCGCTCGCTTCTGGAGCCCGCTCTGGCCAGAGGCTTCGCCGATGGCGCCGGCGTTCCCAGGACTGGGAAAGACGGGACTGGCAAGCTGTTCGAGCACGCCTCCCGCTGTGTGCGCGCCCTGTTCGAGGAGTCGCGCCGCTATGCGACGGGTGGCGCGGCCGATGCGGCCGGCCTTGAGCTGGCGCGAGGATGGGAGGGCGACCCCGCGGTCGCGCTCCGCCGCTTCCAGGATCACCTCGAAGCGGCCCTGGCGCTGCCCGGGCTGCAGCGCCATTTCTCCACGCCCTGGCCGGCAGACGCCTCCGCTGTCCTGCCGGCCGCGGGCGCCGCACCGGCTGAATCCACTCCGATCTGGGGCGCTATCCTCGCATGGTGTTCTCTGGAGGCGCTCGGCTCACTGCGGGACGCAGCCGACCCCACCCACGCCGCCGCGGAGATCTTCGATGCGCTGCGCCTGCGCGAGCCCATGGCGGAAGCTTTCTCCGCGCTCGGTTTCGCGGGCGAGGAGCGCTGGCGCGCGGCCGCCCGTGTCCGTGCCGCCCTGGGGCATGCCTCCTGGGCCCCGGGGGCCGAGGCGGCGCCTTCCCGCTCCACCGCGCCTTTCAGTTGGGTCCACGATCCCGACGTCGCGTGGCTGATCGGTGTCCACGAGCACGAGGGCGTTCGCTACTTCAATAAGGAAGCGTTTGAGCGCTTGCTGTGGTGGATGGCCCTGCCGGCGATGCTGCGGATCGCATCGACTCCCACACCGGATCTGGGAAGATTGCGCGAACTCGAGCGCGAGTTGCAGGTGCGTACGCGCGCGGCCGCCGATGCGGGCTATCGCGTCGAAGTCCTTCTCGAGCGTAGCTGAACTCCCTGCACCAACACCGGGAGGCCGCACGTCCGTTCCAGGAGATACCTGCCCGCGGCCACGCGCTCGGCCGCTGCTCCCTCTTCCGAAAATCCCGTCGCCTCCACGATAAGACGGTCGGCGGCGCGTTGCACGGAGAGCGAGCGCACGGCGCCATCGTGCCGGCAATCGAAGGCGTCGGCCAGCCGCACCACCGCGGCCATTTGCCGCACACATTGCTGAAACTTCGGCGGCAACGCCGCGAATCTTTTTTGTTTCGCGCTGGGCAGGGCGCCGCGATGATACCGTGCGGTAAGCGCCACGATCTGCAAGTCTTGCTGTGTCCATCCCGCCGGCAGCACCATTCTCGAGATGAGCCGGCGCGAGGCCTTGTGCCGCGAGCGCCCGCCGCTGCTGCGCCCGACATCGTGCAGCAGGGCGGCCGACTCCAGCAGCGCCGCGGGAGCTGAACCGTCGAAGATGTTTGCCCGCACCAATCCTTTGTGGAGCTGCACCGCCAGCTTGGCGACTCGATGGCTGTGCTCGAAGTCGGGATCCAGAAACGCCGCCCAGGTCTTCAGGCGCTGGTGTTCCGCCCGCCGGATGGCGGCGCCTTGCGGCAGGCCGCGCCGCCACTGCCGCCACAGCGACTCCCGCCCCATCATCAGCTCGCGATATCGCGCCAGCCGCCGGCTGCGTTCCGCCTCGATGCGCTCCTGCCAGCGCTGACGCGCCTCCGGCGAGGCGAACGCCCGTTGCTTGAGCGCGGTCGCCCACAGCACGTCCAGGTCGTGGACTTCGCCCAGAAGGTCCTGGAGTTCTTTCAGGCTCTTGCCCCACTGCCGGTGCCGCTCCGGCAGAAAGTTCTCCACCAAGTAGCGGAATTTCTTCAGCCCGATGCGAAGTTGGTGGTATGCGACTTTCGTCCGGTTGCGCAGGGCCGCGCGGTGCAACTCGTAGGCGTCGGCGTAGCGGTGCAGCGCCAGGCACTGGAAGACCAGCCCCTCGGCCGGCACGCGCTCGAAGCGCGCCGACAGCCGCTCGCTCCAATACTGCCACCGGGTACGGTTGAATCTGGTGAGCGCCGCCGTGACTCCGGCGCGCAGCTCCATCTCCCGCCTGGTGCAGAACCCCATCAGGGTAGCCGTGACCGGATCGTCCGCGGCCCCCAGTTTCTTCACCCATTCCGCCAGGATCTGCACGTCGCGCAATTCGCCGAGCTGGCGGAAGACCGTGCGCGCCGCCCGGTCCATGCGCCGCCAGGCGGGATGGAAGTCGATCGTCCGGAAACTGCTCGCGATGGACCGGCAGCGGCGCAGCGCGACCCGCAGGTCGTGGACGGGATCCGGCGCGAGCTCCGCGAGTGCTCCATCCATCTCGCTCGCGGCACGCTCCATCCAGTGCTTCAGATCGACCCGTTTTGGCGCAGCGGCGCTTCGCATGTGCGTGGGAGGCTAGAGCATTGCAGCCGGGGAAGCGGAATGCAAGCGCGGCGCCGCGGCTACGGCAGGTAACGCATGCGGCTGTCGCGCTGCGCCCGGTCGAGCAGCCGCACCGCGCGGTCCAGGACAGACCTCAACTCTCTCCGGTATTTCGACTTTCGCGCGGCCGCGAGCTTGCTCCGCGCCTCGCGTGGACCGAACCATGTGGGATCGCGGTGCGTTTCCGGAGGGTCCACGGTTCGCGTCACGTGCAGCAGGTAGGCGCGCACCATCACTTCCGAGGCGAGCGCGCGCTTCTTGTGCCGGTACCGCGCGAACGGACGCGGCGCGATGATCCCCACCGCACCCGCCTCTTCCAGCGCCTCGCGCGCCGCCGCCTGGCTCGACGTCAGCTGCGGCTCGAGACGACCCTTGGGAAAACTCCATCGCCCCTTGTCGGTTCTCACCAGCAGGAATTGCAGGGAATTTCCCGTCCGCCGGTAGCAGACGGCGGCCACCTGGCCCAGGGCGATCGATCGCGACAGATCCCGTGAGACTGCGGATGCTCCCATTCCTGCGCCTCCGCAACTGACTCTTGTCCACAGCATGCGTCAGGGTGCCGTCACCGCAAAGCTGATATTCAGGAATCGGTGTTGCACCGCGTGGTTCGTCCTGCGGTACAGAGATAAAGACCGCTGCGGCCGGCGGGTGCGCCACGGTCCCGCCCGACCAATCCCATGCACCCCGTCGGGAGGATTTTTCCGTTGACAAGCGGTTCCAAAATGGGTCAATATTTATGCACTCGACTGCATAATTATTCATGTCCAAACTGTCGCGCCATGCCGCTATCCGTGACCTTCTGGCGGACCACTCCGTCGCCAGCCAGGACGAGCTGCGCCGCATGCTCTACAAGCGCGGCCACCGCGTCACCCAGGCCACCCTCTCGCGCGACATGCATGAGCTCGGCCTGGTGAAGACCGGCGAGGGCTACACCCTTCCGCAGAACGGCGACTCGGACGCCTGGCTTCCCTCCGTGGAGCGCCTGATCCGCGAATTCGTCTACGACGTGCGTTCCGCACAGAACCTGGTCGTGGTGAAGACCAGCGCGGGCAGCGCCCAGCCGGTGGCCGCTGCCATCGACGCCGAGGAGTGGCCCGAGGTCGTGGGCACCGTCGGCGGCGACGACACCATCCTCATCATTGCTCCGGAAACGAAGATCGCCGACAAGTTGGTGGCTCGCGTCAAGGAGCTGATCGCCTGATGCCTGCCGCTCCTCAACCGGCCGTGGTTGGAGCCACGGGTTACGCGGGTTTTGAGCTCACGCGCCTGCTCCTGCGGCACGGGCGGGTGCGCAAGCCCATCCTTCTCGGGCGCGATGGCGAGGCCGGCGCTTCTCTCGACCTCAGCGAGATCTACCCCCACGTCGCCGGCAACGGCGGCTATCCCATCCAGGCATTTTCGTGGGATAGGCTGAAAGACGTTGACGTTCTCTTTCTCTCGACTCCGCATGAGGTTTCGCGCGAATGGGCGCCGGAAGCGGTTGCGCGCGGCATCCGCGTCATCGATCTCAGCGGCGCCTGGCGGCTTAAGAACCCCGAGCACCGCAGCGTGTACGGCTTCACCAACGGCGACCAGCGCGCGGCGCAGCTCGACGCTTCCGCGGTCTACGGCATCCCAGAGCTGTACGCCGACGCCATTCCTTCGGCGCCGGTGGTGGCCAACGCGGGCTGTTACGCGACTTCGGTGATCCTCGCGCTTGCGCCCTGGGTGCGCGCCGGTCTCCTCGACCTCGACCACGGCATCATCTGCGACTCCAAGTCCGGGGTCTCCGGCGCGGGCAAGCAGCCCACCGCGAAGACGCATTTCGTCGAGGTCGCCGACAACCTGTCCGCCTACTCCGTCTTCGGCCATCGCCACACCGGCGAGATGCTGGAGCAGCTCGGCCTCGCGGCCGCTCAGTTCCAGTTCACGCCGCACCTGCTGCCCATTCCTCGCGGCATCCTCTCCACCATTTACGTGAAGCTGGCGCGGTCCGCTTCGGCGGACGAGCTCGAGAAGTGCTTGCGCGATTTCTACTCCGGCAAGCCGTGGGTACGCGTCTTCGCCCACTCGCGCCTGCCGCAGATCAAGTTCTCGCTCAACACGAATTACTGCGACCTCGGCTTTGCCGTCGCCCCCGACGGCGAGCGCGTCGTCCTGGTCTCCTGTCTCGACAACCTCATGAAGGGCGCGGCCGGACAGGCGGTCCAGAACATGAACGTGATGTTCGGCTTCGACGAACGGGAGGGCTTGCAATGAGGTTCGTCATCAAGCTTGGCGGCCGGGCCCTCGACAGCAAGGAACTGGTGCGCAAGTTCGCGCAAACCATCGCCGACATTGCGCAGGGCGGTCACAAGATCGCCGTCGTGCACGGCGGCGGAGCCGCGGTCAGCCGAGCGCTCCAGGAGCTGGGCAAGGAATCGCAGTTCATCAATGGCCTGCGCGTCACCGACTCGCAGACGCGCGACGTCGCCCTCATGGTGCTGGCCGGCCATGTGAACAAGTCGCTGGTCGCGGCCATCGGCGCCGCCGGCCAGACCGCCATCGGCCTCTGCGGCGGTGACCTCGGTCTGTTCCGCGCCACGCCCATGCACGGACACCCCGAACTCGGCTACGTCGGCGAGATCAGTTCGGTGGAATCCAAGTGGTTCGACGTCATGTGGCAGCACGGCATCGTGCCCGTCATCTCCAGCATCGCGCTGGGCAACGACGGCGAGTACTACAACATCAACGCCGACCACATGGCCTCGGCCTGCGCCGCCGCCTGCAATGCTCACGCACTGATCTTCCTCACAGACGTCCCCGGCGTGAAGGGGGCCGACGGCGCCGTCATCCGCTGGCTGCACGTGAACAGCATCCGCGGCATGGTCCACGACGCCGTCATCAGCGGAGGCATGCTGCCCAAGCTCGAGGCCTGCACCAACGCCCTCAAGCGTGGCGTTCATCGCGTCCGCATCCTCCCCGCCGAGAGCGTGGAAGTGCTGCCCGGCTTCTTCACCAACCCGATCGAGTACGGGACGGAGGTCATTCCATGAGCCGGGCCCTGGCGGCAGTCATGAAGCTGGAGGCCAACCTCCTCCTGCCGACCTACGACCGCTTCCCCGTCCTGTTCGAGCGCGGCGACGGCGTCTATCTCTACGACTCGAGCGGGAAAAAGTACCTCGATTTTCTGAGCGGCATCGGCGTGAACGCGCTCGGCTACGCGCACCCCGTTATCCAGAAGACGATCTGGGAACAGTCGTCGAAGCTGATCCACATCTCCAATCTCTTCTTTCACAAGTACCAGGCCGAGTTGGCGGGCTTGTTGACCGGGATCTCCGGACTCGACCGTGCCTTCTTCTGCAACAGCGGCACGGAGGCCTGGGAAGGCGCGCTGAAGCTGGCGCGCGCCTATGCCCGCACCGTAAACACCAACGGACACAAGCCGCGCACGCACCTGCTGGTGATGGAGAACTCCTTCCACGGACGCACTTTCGGTTCCCTCGCCACCACCGGCCAGAAAAAATATCGCGCACCGTTCGCCCCGCTGGTCCCGGGCGTGGTCTTCGTCCGCTTCAACGACGTCGCCGACCTGAAGAAAAAATTCGACCGCTCCGTCTGCGCCATCGGACTCGAGACCGTCCAGGGCGAAGGCGGCGTCCGCCCTGTCTCGGCGGAATTCCTGAAAGCCGCGCGCGCGCTGACCCGGCGCACCGGCGCGCTGCTTATCCTCGACGAGATCCAGTGCGGCCTCGGCCGCACCGGCCGCTACTTCGCTTTCCAGCGCTTCGGCGTCAAACCGGACATCGTGACCATCGCCAAGCCGCTGGCAGCCGGCCTCCCGCTCGGCGCCATCCTGACCACCGCCAAGGTCGCCGCCTGCTTTCACCCCGGCATGCACGGCACCACGTTCGGTGGCGGGCCGCTGGCCTGCGCTGTGGCCGCAACCTTTGTCCGCACGCTGAAGAAGGAGCGCCTGCTGGCGCACGTTTCGAAGGTCGGCGCCTATTTCCACAAGTGCCTGCTCCAGCTCCAGTCCCGTCATCCGCAAGTGCGTAACGTGCGAGGCCTCGGCCTCATGCTGGCCGCCGAACTCGACTCCACCGACCTCGCCAAAGCCGTCGTCAAGCAGATGCTCGAGCGCGGCTTCGTCATCAACCGCACCAACGACAACGTGCTCCGCTTCCTGCCTCCGTACGTGATCGAGAAGCAGCACGTGGACCAGATGATCTCCGCACTCGATAAGGTACTCAGCGCCAACGCCGCGTCACCGGCAGCAGCCAGCCGGCCGACAAGAAGGAGAAAACAGTGAACGCAACCACCCTCGCGCCGCGGCCGGCTCTCGGCCCGCACCCGGTGACCGGCATTCCCGGCCGCGACCTCGTCTCCGTGCAGGATTTCTCGCCCGACGAGGTCTCCTGGGCCCTCGGCGTTGCCGCCGTGATGAAGGCGAGCCCGGCGGACTTCCGCGGCGCCCTCGCCGGCAAGCAGCTCGTTCTCTTCTTCGAGAAGCCCTCGCTGCGCACCCGCCTGACCTTTGAAGCGGGCATGAGCGCACTGGGCGGCGTCACTTTCTTCGTAGACCAGACGCAGACGCGCCTGGGCGAGCGCGAGAGCCTGCGCGACATCGCCAAGAACCTCGAGCGCTGGGTCGACGGCGTGGTGCTGCGCACCTTCGCGCACGAGACCGTCGCCGCCATCGCCGAGCACGCGTCAATCCCTGTCGTCAACGCGCTCAGCGATCACGAGCATCCCTGCCAGGCGCTCGCCGACTTCCTCACGCTTCAGGAGCGGTTTGGCGATCTCAAGCAGGTGCGTCTCGCTTACGTCGGCGACGGCAACAATGTCGCCCATTCGCTGATCCTCGCCGCCGCCAGCACCGGCGCCAATATCGCGGTCGCCACGCCCGAAGGCTACGAGCCCCAGCCCGCCGTCGTCGCCAGCGCGCGCCACATCGCCAAGACCACCGGCGCGAAGATCGAGGTCCTCACCGATCCCGTCGCCGCTGTCACTGGCGCCGACGCCATCTACACCGACGTCTGGGCGAGCATGGGCCAGGAGAGCGAAGCCGCCGAGCGCAAAGCGATCTTCGCTCCCTATCAGGTCAACCAGCGCCTCTTCTCCCGCGCCGCCAAGCACGCTGTGTTCATGCACTGCCTGCCCGCGCATCGCGGCGACGAGGTCACCGCGGCCGTCATCGACTCGCCGCGCTCGGTCGTCTTCGACCAGGCGGAGAACCGCCTCCACATCCAGAAGGCCATCCTTGTTCTGTTGCTGGGCGGTGGCATGCACCGCGTCCAGCCGAGGAGCGGAAATGCGTGAGAAAGTCGTTCTTGCCTACTCGGGAGGACTCGACACCTCGATCATCATCCCGTGGCTGAAGGAGAACTACGACTGCGACGTTATCGCCTTCGTCGCCGATGTCGGCCAGGGTGATGACCTCGACGCCGTGGTCGACAAGGCGTACAAGACCGGGGCGAGCAAAGTCCTGGTCGAGGATCTCCGCGAGGAATTCCTCACCGGCTACGTCTTCCCCGCCATCCGCACCGGCGCGGTGTACGAGCACAAATATCTGCTCGGCACCTCGCTCGCGCGTCCCGTCATCGCCAAGTACCAGGTGCAGTTGGCGAAGAACGAAGGCGCCACCGCCCTTGCCCACGGATGTACCGGCAAGGGCAACGACCAGGTCCGCTTCGAACACGCTTTCCAGGCGCTGGCGCCCGAGCTGAAAATCATCGCGCCCTGGCGGGAGTGGACCCTGAAATCGCGCGAGGACTGCCTCGACTACGCCGAAGCGCACGGCATTCCAGTCGAAGCCAGCCGGCAGAAGATCCACAGCCGCGACCGCAATCTGCTGCACGTCAGCCACGAAGGCGGCGAGCTCGAGGATCCCAACAACCCACCGCTTCCCACCACCTGGACGTGGACCAAGTCGCCGCAGGAAGCGCCTGATCAGCCCGAGACCGTCGAGATCGGCTTCGAGCAAGGGGTACCGAACTCGATCAACGGCACCCGGCTCGAGCCCGTGCAGCTCGTCGAGCTTCTCAACGAGATCGGCGCGCGCAATGCCATCGGCCGCGTGGACCTGGTGGAGAACCGATTTGTCGGCATCAAGTCGCGTGGTTGCTACGAGACGCCCGGTGGCACGCTGCTCTTGACCGCGCACCGCGAGCTCGAGGCGCTCTGCCTCGACCGCGAACTGCTGCACTTCAAGCAGCACATCGCGCTCAAGTACGCCGAGATCGTGTACTTCGGCCTCTGGTTCACGCCGTTGCGCGAGGCCCTGGACGCCTTCATCGCCAGCACGCAGCGCGATGTCAGCGGCTCGGTGGCGCTCTCGCTCTACAAGGGAAATGTCGACGTCGTCGGACGCAAGTCCGAGAACTCGCTCTACCGCACCGACATCGCCAGCTTCACCATGGGCGACGGCTACGACCAGAAGGACGCGGCCGGATTCATCCGCATCCTCGGCCTGCCCGCCCGCTCGCGCGCCATCGTCCGCACGGAGGCCCTGAAATGAAGATGTGGTCTGGGCGTTTCCGCGGCGGGCCGGATCCCGAGTTCGACGCCTGGCAGCGCTCATTCCCCTTTGACCGCCGCCTCCTCCCGCAGGAGATCGCGGCCAGCAAGGCGCACGCCGCTGCCCTGCACATGGCCG
Organism: Terriglobia bacterium; assembly: GCA_020073495.1. Classification (NCBI taxonomy): domain Bacteria; kingdom Pseudomonadati; phylum Acidobacteriota; class Terriglobia; species Terriglobia bacterium. Next base: position 352,766 of record JAIQFD010000003.1, on the reverse strand, counting down.
GCGTCCTTTCGAAATCGGAATTCGACGCCACCGTCCGCGGCCTGGACCAGATCGAGCGCGAGGGTGTCGCTTCCGACGACCCCGCCATCGAGGACGTCCACCATTTCGTCGAGTCGCGCCTGGTCGCGGTCGCCGGCGACGTCGGCTACAAGCTGCACACCGGACGCAGCCGCAACGAGCAAATCGCCACCGACCTGCGCCTCTACGTCCGCGGCCAAATCGACGGACTGCGTGGCCTGCTCGCCGATCTGATCGGCGTGCTCATCGAGCGCGCACAGCAGGCGGGCGACGCCGCCATGCCCTCCTACACCCACCTCCAGCGAGCCGAGCCTGTGCTGGTCTCGCATTGGCTGCTCTCCTATGCGGAGATGTTCTTCCGCGACATGGACCGCCTTGCCGACGCCCGCGCGCGTCTGAACGAATGCCCGCTGGGCTCCGGCGCCATCGCCGGCGCGATCCTGCCTCTCGATCGCCGCTCCATGGCGACCAAGCTCGGCTTCGACCGTCCCACGGCCAACAGCATGGACGCCACCTCCGACCGCGACTTTGCCATCGAGTTCGCCCAGTCGCTCTCCTTGCTCGCCGTTCATCTCAGCCGCTGGGCCGAGGAGATGATCCTCTTCTCCACCACGGAGTACGGCTTCATCACGCTGCCCGAGGCCTACTCCACCGGCAGCAGCGCCATGCCGCAGAAGAAGAACCCCGATTCCTGCGAGCTCATCCGCGGCAAAGCCGGACGAGTCATCGCCAATGCCACCGCGCTTCTGATCGCCGCCAAGGGCCTGCCGCTGGCATATAACAAGGACCTTCAGGAAACGCAGCAGCCCGTATTCGACAGCGCCGAGCAATGCGCCGCCATGATGAAGATCGCCGCCGGCTTCATGTTTACGGTGACGTTCAACTTCGACCGCATGCGCGCCGCCGCCAGCACCGGCTGCATGAACGCCATGGCCGCCGCAGGGCACCTGGTCAAGAACGGTGTTCCCTTCCGCCGCGCCCACGAGCTGGTCGGCGCTGCGGTGCAGCTCGCGCTCCAGAACGGATGCGAGCTCCAGGATCTCTCCCCCCAGCAGTGGAAGCAGTGCGGAGTTGACTCCACCGGCGAGTTGCGCGCGAGCCTTTCGCTCGACGCCGTCCTCGCCTGTCACGACGTCGAGGGCGGCACGGCTCCCAGGCGTGTCCAGCAGGCGCTGGCCCACGCCCAGGAGCGTCTCGCGGCATCCAAAGGAGCGGCCCATGTTGGTGCGTAACGCCCTCCTTCCCGACGCCAAGCAGATCGAGCGCCTCATCTCCGCCGAGGTCACGGGCTCCAGCCTGATCCCGCGGTCGCTGCCCGAGATCTGCGAGAACATCCGCGACTTCATGGTCATCGAGGACAAAGGCAAGGTTGTCGGCTGCGGCGCTCTGCACCTCTACGGCCTGCACCTGGCCGAGATACGCTCCATCACCATCCGCAAGAGCCAGCGTGGCAAGGGCGCGGGACGACTCCTGGTTGACGCGTTGCTCGCCGAGGCCGAGCGCCAGCGCGTCACCTGCATCTGCCTCTTCACCAAGATCCCGGAATGGTTCGCCCGCCTCGGCTTCCGCGTCGCCGAGCGGGAGAGCCTGCCCGACAAGGCCTACAAGGACTGCCAGTTCTGCCCCAAGCTGCACGCCTGCGACGAGATCGCGATGGTGCGCGGTGAGCTGCCAAACTTTGCCATCCTTGCGCCCGCCCGCGAGGAGCGTCCGGTCCTGACGAGGATCCAGCCTTGAGTCTGCGCGTGCCGCGCGGGTTTCTGTTCTCCGCCACCGCGGCCCAGATCAAAGCCAGCGGCAATCTTGACCTCGCGCTCGCCGAGGCTCCGATGGGCGCCAGCGCTGCCGCGCTGTTCACCCGCAATCGCGTGGTCGCCGCGCCTGTCATCGTGGGCCGCGAACACTTGAAACGCACCCGCGGGCGCGTGCGCGCCGTCCTCGTCAACAGCGGCAACGCTAACTGCGCGACCGGTCCCGCGGCACTTGCCGCCAGCAAAGCGGTGTGCGCTGACGTCGGCAAACTGCTCCAGGCCGCGCCGGAATTCATTTTCCCGTCTTCCACCGGGATCATCGGCGTGCCGCTTCCTGTAGAGAAGATCCGCGCCGCCCTGCCGCGGGTTGTCCGCGAACGTTCCCTCGGCGAAGCCGCTCTGGAAAACTTCGAGCGCGCCATCATGACCACCGACACCCGCCCCAAGCTGGCGTCGGAAGCATTTTCTTCCGGCGGCACTACCGTCACCATCGCCGGCGTCGCCAAGGGCGCGGGCATGATCCACCCCAACATGGCCACCATGCTGGCCTACATCTTCACCGATCTTGACGCCGCCCCGAAGCAACTCCATTCCGCTCTGCGCGCGGCCTGTGCGGTCAGTTTCAACTGCATCTCCGTGGACGGCGACACTTCCACCAACGACACGCTTCTGCTTCTCGCCAGCGGCGCCAGTGGGATCAAGCTGACCAGGCGCAATCACAGCCAATTTGCCCAGGCTCTCACCGACGTCTGCCGCTCCCTCGCCGGGCAGATCGTCTTCGACGGCGAAGGAGTCAAGCACGTCATTCGTCTCGACATTGAGGGCGCCGCGACCGATGCCCACGCTCACCGCATCGGCAACGTCATCGCCACCTCCATGCTGGTGAAGACCGCGTGGGCCGGCGCCGATCCCAACTGGGGGCGCATCCTTGCTGCTGTCGGCCGCTCCGGTGTCCCCGTGGACCCGCGACACGTAGATATCTTCATCGGCCCCCATCAGGTCTGCCGGCGCGGGGCCAAAGGCGAATTCAGCGAAGACGCCGCCCACACCTGCATGCTTCAGCCCAAGTACGACATCCGCGTTCGCGTCGGCCGCGGCCGCGGACTCGCCCAGCTCCTCACCTCCGACCTCACCGCCGAATACGTCCGCATCAACGCCGACTACTCGACCTAGGAGCGTGCGTTTCAAGGTGTCATCCTGAGCGAGGCGCGGCCCAGTTCTGGCCGCGCCGAGTCGAAGGACCCCTATCCAACCCAAAGGCTCACGATCGGGCGTCGCACCCGTCAAACCTGTTACCATCTTGGACTTCCACCATGGGGGAAAGATTGTTCGGCCGCCGGCCCGCGCTGATTCTCCGAAAACTTGCGCTTCCTTTCGCCCTGCTGCTCGGGGCGTCGGCGTCCTTCGCCCAGCGTCCCGACCCGCTACCCGTTGATACCGGCGCCACGGGTCTTAAGCAAGTTCTCCGCCAGCTCCAGACAACCGCGCATCTCATGCACACCACCGCCCATCCCGACGACGAGGACGGCGGCATGCTCACTCTGGAAGCGCGCGGCCATGGCGTTGACACCCTCTTGCTCACTCTCGACCGCGGCGAAGGCGGCCAGAACAAGACCGGTAGCAATCTGTTCGACGAGCTGGGCGTGCTGCGCACCCTCGAGCTGCTCGAATCCGACCGCTACTACGGCGTCCAGCAGCGCTTCACCCGCCTGGCGGACTTCGGCTATTCCAAGAACGCCGAGGAGACTTTCCAGCAGTGGCACGGGCACGATATCGGCCTCGGCGACATGGTGCGCGTCATCCGCACCTTCCGTCCCGACGTCATTGTCAGCCGCTTCCAGGGCGCGAGCCGTGACGGACACGGCCAACACGAAGCCGCCGGCATTCTGAGCCGCGAAGCCTTCCGCGCCGCCGCCGATCCCAACCGCTTTCCCGAGCAGATCCGCGAAGGCCTCCAGCCCTGGCAGGCCAAGAAGCTCTACGTGGACAACGTCCGCCCCGGCGAGAACTACACCGTCAAGCTCGAGACCACCGTGGTCGATCCCCTGCTCGGCGCCTCCTACGCGCAGTTCGGCATGCAGGGGCTCAAGCACCAGCTCTCGCAGGGCGCCGGCGCGTGGAATCTTCCACCCGGCCCGCGCTTCAGCATGTACAAGCTGGTGGATTCGGTCATTCCCCCTGCGACGGACAAAGACGGCCACGAGCCCGACTTTTTCGCCGGTATCGACACCACGATCCCCGGCCTCGCTTCGCGCGTCCACGCCGATGCGATTCCGAATCTAAAGGCCACGCTGACCGAGATTCAGCACGATGTGGAGAAGGCGACCGCAGCCGCTGAGAAAAGCTCCTATGACGCCGCCGAGCCCCTCTTCCTCGGCCTCGAGCTCACGCGTCAGCTCATCGCCGAAGTAAGTGATTCGAAGGTCGGCGCCCTGAAGAAAGCCGATCTTCTCGAAGCCTTGCAAACTAAGAAGTCTCAGTTCGAACGCGCGATAGCTCTCGCGTTAGATTTGCAAGTGATTGCAGATCCCCGCATGGCTGCTAGCAGTCTTACTCCACAGGGCTTCGAGGTATTTGCTGCCGGGGACACACTCCCTCTTTTAGTGAGTGTTCCTACCGATGAAGGAAACGGCCTCAAAATCGATCGTATTCAGCCCGAGCTGCCCTCAACTTGGAAATGGGGGAAGGACGTGGATATTTTTGGAGACCCTTCCTCCTTCCGAGTATTGGAGGGAGTCACCTCATTCAACATCAAGATTCCGCCCGATGCTGCGCTCTCACGGCCCCACTTCCAGCGCCGCAATCCTGAAACCGACACCATCTACACGGTTTCAACCGATCCCACCGCACCGTTGTCCCCGGCTCCCGTCCGCGTTCGGGTGGATTACTCCTGGCACGGGCACCACGCGAGCTACCATGCCGTTGCAACTTCCCACCAAGCTGCCGGCCCATCGACGGTCGCCCAAAAACAGGTCGCTCTTGCAGTCGGCGCCCCGATATCAGTTCTCCTCACTCCTTCTGCATCACTCATACGAGCGGGTACTCCGAAAGGATTTAAGGTCGCGGTGAGTGCTACTTCTTACCGGTTCCCACCGTCTCCCGCTTTTATCCGCCTCCAACTACCTCCCGGCTGGCAGGTCACGCCGAAGTCGCAGCCGCTGGTGCTGAAGAATCGTCTCGATCAGGCAACTGCGACATTCACCGTTCGCCCCGACCGGCTGGCCGAGCAGCACTACACCATCCGCGCCATCGCCGAATCCGGCGGCAAGACTTACTCCGAAGGCTTCTCCATCGTCACCCGCGAAGACCTAGGCGTTTTCTACTACTACCAGCCCGCCATCCAGAAGATCAGCGCGGTGAACGTCAACATTCCCGAAGGCCTGAAGGTCGGCTACGTCATGGGCGCCGGCGACGACATCCCCACCGCGCTCCAGCAGCTCGGCCTCGATGTCCACCTCATCACCCCCGACGAACTCGCTCACGCCGACCTATCGCAGTTCGGCACCATCGTCCTCGGCATCCGCGCCTACGATACCCGTGACGACCTCAAGCAGAACCACCCGCGCCTTCTCGATTATGTGAAGAACGGTGGCACTCTCCTCGTGCAATACAACGCCGGCGTGCAGGACTTCAACTCCGGTAACTTCACGCCCTATCCCGCGCAACTCGGCCGCGACCGCGTCGCCGTGGAACAGGCGCCCGTGCAGGTCCTCGCTCCCACCGATCCCATCTTCCACTACCCCAACGAGATCACCGCCCGCGACTTCGACGGATGGGTCCAGGAGCGCGGCCTCTATTTCATGAGTTCCTGGGACAAACAGTACGAGCCGTTGCTGGCCTCCAGCGACCCCGGCGAGTCGCCGCTGCAAGGCGGTCTGCTCCGCGCCCGCTACGGTAAGGGGACGTACATCTACGCCGGTTACGCCTTCTTCCGCCAGCTTCCAGCGGGCATTCCCGGCGCCGTGCGCCTGTTTGTGAATTTGATCGCCTCCGGACACAACCAATCCGCCGCCCAATCGTCCAACCTAGGCGCCCGCCCATGACCCCTCCCGCCGCCGAACACGACACCTCCGCGCCCGAGTTGGTGCGGGGCATCGGTGTCGGCGGCGCCACCGTCCTCAACATGATCGACATGATCGGCGTTGGACCCTTCATCACGATCCCGCTCATCGTCAGCGCCGTCGGCGGACCGCAGGCCATGTTCGGCTGGATCGCAGGTGCGCTGCTCGCCATGTGCGACGGCCTGGTCTGGGCGGAACTCGGCGCCGCCATGCCCCGCTCCGGCGGCTCCTATCAATATCTTTCTCAGATCTACGGTCCGCGCGGCCTCGGACGCCTCCTCTCCTTTCTCTTTATCTGGCAACTGAGTTTCAGCGCCCCGCTCTCCATCGCCTCCGGATGCATCGGCCTGGCGCAGTACGCCACCTATCTTTTCCGGCCACTGGGTACCGTGATCTGGTCGCATGGGTTTTCTCTCCAGCTTCCCGTCCTCGGAAGCCTCCAGGCCGACGTGGTGTTCTCGCGCACGACGCTGGTCGCGATCGCCGCCTGCGCATTCGCGGCGTTTCTGCTTTATCGCCGCATCACCACCATCGGCGCCATCTCCAAGCTTCTGCTCGGAGGCGTGGTCGCGGCCATCGCGCTCGTGATCTGGACGGGCGCCACGCACTTCCGCTCCGCGCTGGCCTTCGATTTCCCCCCGGGCGCCTTCACCCTCGGCCGGGGATTCTTCCTCGGATACGGTTCCGCTCTGCTGGTCGCCACCTACGATTTCTGGGGCTACTACAACGTCTGTTTTATCGGCGACGAGCTGAAGGACCCGGCGCGCACCATGCCCCGCGCCGTCATCTACGCCATCCTCGGCGTCGCCGCCATCTACATCCTGATGAACGTCAGCATCCTGGGCGTGGTGCCCTGGCGCGAGCTGATTGAGACCTCGCATTCCGACGCCCGCTTCTACGTCGTCTCCTCCATGATGGAACGCGTGTACGGCCACGGCGCCGCCGTCGTCATCACCCTGCTGATCATGTGGACCGCCTTCGCCTCGGTCTTCTCCCTGATGCTCGGCTACTCGCGTGTACCCTACGCCGCTGCCCTCGACGGCAACTTCTTCCGCGCCTTCGCCCGCGTGCACCCCGTCAAGCGCATCCCGCACGTCGCCCTGGCCTGGCTGGCGGTCGCCGCGGCCGCTTTCTGTTTCCTGCGTCTCGCCGACGTGATCGCCGCCCTGGTCGTCATCCGCATCTCTCTTCAATTCCTGTTGCAGATCGTCGGCGTCGTGGTCCTCCGCGTTCTGCGCCCCGAGATGCCGCGCCCATTCCGCATGTGGCTGTACCCTGTGCCCGCCTTGCTTGCCACCGCGGGTTTTTTGTACGTACTCGTCTTCCGTCCTAGTTTTCAGAAGGAGTTGCGTTACGCCGCGCTAATCCTCGGCGCGGGCATCGTGCTGTATCTGTTGCGGGCCTGGCGAGGCCGCGAGTGGCCCTTTGCGCTCGCTCCCGCACCGGCCACGCACGCCTGAGACCTGACATGGCAGAGACCGGACAGATCCCGAACGTGCCCGTCACGGACCGATGGTCCGGATCGGCCGTGGCTCCCTTCAGCGAGCCGCTCTTCCGCGGCATCTGGGTGGCCGCCGTGATCTCCTACACCGGTACCTGGATGCAGAATGTCGGCTCTGCCTGGCTCATGACCACCATGACCATGTCTCCGCTGATGGTCGGACTCGTCCAGGCCGCCATGAGCCTGCCCGTCTTTCTCGTCGTGCTTCCCGCCGGCGTCCTCGCCGACATGGTCGACCGCCGCCGTCTTTTGCTGGTCACCCAGACCTGGATGATGCTGGTCGCTGCCGTTCTCGGCCTGCTCACCCTCCTGCACCTGGTCACGCCCTGGATTTTGATCCTCTTCACCCTGCTGCTCGGTTTCGGCGCCGTGATGAACGACCCCGCCTGGCAGGCCATCACCCCAGAGATCGTTTCAAGCCAGAATTACGCCTCCGCCGTCGCGCTCAATTCCGCGGGCTTCAACGTCGCGCGCGCCGTCGGCCCGGCTCTGGGCGGCGCCATCGTGGCCGCCGCCGGCTCCGGTTCCGCCTTCCTGTTGAACGCCGCCTCCTTCCTCGGCGTGATCTTCGTCCTCCACGAGTGGCGGCGCGTCCCCCACGAGAATCCTTTCCCCGCCACCCGCTTCGCCGAGGCCATGGTCGTGGGCATCCGCTACGCCCACAAGTCTCTGGCGGTTCGCGCCGTCCTGTTGCGCACCGGCGTCTTCAGCTTCTCCGCCAGCGCGGTCCTGGCGCTGCTGCCCATCATCGCCAGTCCCTACGGATCGGTCGGCTATGGCCTGCTGCTGGGATGTTTTGGATTGGGGGCCATCGCCGGTGCGACCATCCTGCCTGCGCTCCGCAGGAGGCTCTCCCCGGACGCGCAGGTGGCCCTCGCCACCCTGGCATTCGCATTGGTCACCTTCCTGCTCTCCACCTGGCACATGTTCTGGCTGCTGGCCGCCGCGCTCTTCGCCGGCGGCGTTGCCTGGATCCAGATCCTGGCCACCCTCAATATGGCCGCTCAGACCTGCTCGCCCGCCTGGGTGCGGGCGCGTTCCATTTCCCTGTATCTCTTGATGCTGCAAGGAGGCATGGCCTCCGGCAGCGCCGCCTGGGGCGCGATCGCCAACCGCTTCGGCATCGCACGAGCGCTTGAGATCGCCGCCGCAGGGCTGCTGCTCGGCATCGTCATCGTGCGCTCTTACCGGCTGCAAGCCGGAGCTTCGGTCGCCGACATCATCAGCACTCAAATCAAAGCTTGATCAGGAGGAAGCCGTGAAACTCGCTCGCATCAATGTTCTGGTCCTGCTGCTGTTCAGCGTCTTCGCCGCAGCGCAAGACAAGCCGAAGACGGAGGCTCCCAAAGAGCCGCCGTCCGTCACCACCATCCTCGACCGTTCTTTCTCCAACCTGGAACGTGAATTCGTCCCCGCCGTCGAAGCCATGCCCGACGGCAGGTTCACCTTCGCCCCGACAAACGGCGAGTTCAAGGGTGTCCGTACCTTCCGCGACCAGGCCATGCACGTCGCCGCCACCAACTATCTGGTCTCCGCCGCCATCCTCGGAGAGAAGCCTCCCGTGGACCTCGGCAAGGGCGAGAACGGCCCCGACAACATCACCTCCAAGCCCGACGTGGTGAAGTTCGTGAAGGAATCGTGCGCCTATACCCACAAGGCCCTGGCGACCGTAAACGACAAGAACATCAATGGCTGGATCAAGAACCCGTTTGGCGATGGCCAGGCAACGCGCCTCGGCATGGCAATGGTCGTTACCTGGCACTCCTTCGACCACTACGGCCAGATGGTCGAATACCTGCGCATGAACGGTATCATTCCCCCGGCCAGCCGTCCCCAGAAGTGATCGCGCGCAAGAAAAGAGGCTCGGGGTTCGCCCAGAGCCTCTTTTATTTTGGTGTCATCCTGAGCGAGGCGCGCCCGATCTTGGCGCGCCGAGTCGAAGGATCCCTACTCTGTCGATTCACATCATCCCGAACAGGCGCGCAGCGCGAGTCGAGTCCTTGCCCTGAGCGAAGTCGAAGGGGAACGTGCGCTTTACCCCTTCTTCTTCCGCTCGCACGCCGCCACAACCTTCGACGGGTCCACGGCCTCGTTATCCACCTGCTCTTCGATGATCTTCCCGCTCTTGTCGATCAGGAAGGTCGCTCGCCGCGCCGTATCCATCTTTGTGCCCTGGATCTCCAGCGTCTTTAGCAGTCCGTACTTGCGGGTGACTTCGCCGCCCCAGTCTCCCAGCAGCGGGAACGTGACTCCGTTCATCTGCGCGAAGTAAAAGTTCGAGAAGGGGCTGTCCATGCTCACACCCAGCACCTGGGTGTCGGCGGCCTCCAGTTTCGCCAGGTTCTCCTGGAAGGCCTTCATCTCCTTGGTTCAACCGCCCGTGAAGGCGAACACGTAGAACGCGAGTGCTACGTTCTTCTTGCCGCGATAGTCGCTGAGCGACACCTTCTTCAGTTCCTTGCCGTCAAAGGCAAGCAGCGTGAAATCGGGCGCCGTGTCCCCGATCTTAAGACCCAGCGGCGGACTGTCCTTCTTGTCCGGATTCCCCCACGACCGGGCCACACCCGCCGACAAGACCAGCAGGCATGCCACCGTTACAGCCAGCACAGCTTTGCGCATAGATTTCCCTCACACCCAAACAGACACGAAAGCCTAGCTGGAAGTTACATCCCGGTCAATTCCCGCTTTGCACCGTGCACTATGCACGGTGCACTCAGTACTCTGCACCCTTCTTGCCCCAACGCTTGCGCCAGAGTACATTGTGGATTCCTCGGAACTGCGTTCAGGGGCCCAGACGCCAGTGCCAAAACGACACTTCAGCACTCGTGCCGCTACCGCACCAGGCCGGAACGCGGACAAATACCGGCGTATCCTGGACGCTGCCATCGAAGTCATCGCCCAACACGGCTACGCCAGTTCCCGCGTCACCGACATCGCCTCCCGCGCGCGTGTCGCCGACGGCACCATCTACCTCTACTTCCACAACAAAGAAGAGCTCCTCATGGAGGCCATCAACACCTCCTTCGCGGGCTTCCTCACCCGCGCCCGCGCCGACCTTCACCATCTCCACGACCCTCGCGAGCGCCTGCGCCGCATGGCTTTCCTGCATCTCTCCATGCTGGGCGGCAACCGGAATCTGGCCATCGTCTTCCAGACCGAGCTCCGCCACAGCGCCAAGTTCCTGGCCCAGTTCTCGACCAAGCACTTGATCGATTATTTCCAGCTTATCCGCCACGAGATCCGTGAAGGCCAGCGTCTCGGCCTCTTCCGCCCCGATCTCTCCGACAAGGTTGCCGCCAACTGCTTTTTCGGCGCCCTCGACGAGATGGT